>DATIEJ010000449.1:0-9512 GCA_035455825.1 Rhodanobacteraceae bacterium
CGCTGATCGTGCTGCCGACGACGAACGTATCGGCCCCGCTCAGGTAAAGGCCGCCGCCTTTGGTACCTGCACCCGGCGCCGCATTGCCGCTGATCGTGCTGTTGCTGATTGTGGTGGGGCCTTCGGTATAGATGGCGCCGCCGGCTCGCCCACTGTTGTTGGCAAAGATGCTGTTGTCGATCGTCAGCGCCTTGAAACTGACGATGCCACCGCCGAGGTCCGACGTGCTGTTGTCGCTGAGTTTTACATGGTCGAGACTCAATGGGCTCTCGCTGTCGATGGCGCCGGCGTAGGTCGATGACATGCCATGCCGGATCGTGACGCCGGAGATGTTGGTCGTAGGGCTGCCGAACGTGCACTTGCTGGTCATGCTGTCGCGGACGTCGCGGATGCACGCGATGATGTATAAGACACGCTGGCCGGTGGCCATGCCGTTGCCATCGATGATCGTGCTGTCGATCCCGGCTCCGGCGATCGAGACGCTGTCCGCGATGATGAGGTCGGCGGAGCGGTTGGTCCCGAGCGAGCTCGTCAGCGACAGAAGGTACGTGGCGTTCGGCTGCAACTGGATCGTATCGGCGCCATCGAGCGCGTTGGCCTCCTCGATCGCCGCGCGCAGCGTGCAAATATGATTGTCCTTGGCGGTCTCGCAGACACCGTCACCGGCAATCCCGTCGTGGATGTCGGCGGTGCTGTTGACCGTGAACGTTGCAGCGCCGGCCGTCAGTGCGAACAAGGCGAGCAGACCGCCTGCGAGAAAAAAGCCAAGCGGATGACGTCTCGTGACGCTCGGGGCTCGGTGGACACGCATCCTGGGTTCCCCGGGCAGCTGCGGCGTGTCGGAAAAAGATGGCGCGTGCACGGTTCTTCTCCTTCCCATACGGGCCCTTCGACCTCACACGACGAGCCAGTTGCGCCATGCATCGCACGTTCGCCGCCCGGCTCATCCGGACTGCAGTAACCGGCAGCCTATGGCGCCTGGAAACCGTTCCTGAAGATGACGTCAACCCATTCGAACGCGCCGATATCGCAGCGCGACCCGGAAGGGCGATGCACGCCGCGCTGATCGTCACTGAGCAGCGCACCGAGCGGATCGACGCAACCTTCCTGGTTTCCGTTGTCGATCGCGGGACTGCCCGCGGACAGCGCGTGCGTCCGCGTCGGGCCGCCGTTGAACTGCAGCGGGCCCAACAACGGATCTTTCATCGACAAGACTCCCCCGGCGATCGTGCAGTGCGACGTGTCCACCCCGGTCATGAGGTTGTAGGCGTACGAGGTGATCGTGCCGCCGCACTCGTCGGGGCTCAGTGTTGGGTAGGGAGCGGTGGGTATGACCCGCGTGTTGCCGGCTACGATACTGTTCGCAATGCTCAAGGTTCCTTCGGAATCGTTGTAAAGGCCGCCGCCGACCTCGAAACCGCTTTCGTCGGCGTTGGCCTGGTTTTCCGTTACCGTGACGTTGTACAGACCTAACGTGCCAGCGCTGTTGTAGACGCCGCCGCCATCCCCGGTACTGAGGTTTCCCGAAATCGTCGCGTTGACCAGCCACAGCGGCTGGCCGCTGTGGAATATCCCCCCGCCAGCCGTGGCAAGGTTGCCGCTGATCGTGCTTTTGACGATTGACGAACCATAGCCCAGCGAATAGATCGCGCCGCCGTAGCCGTGCGAGTCGGGTCCGGCATGGGTGCTGTTGTCGCTGATCGTCGAGCCGCTGATCGTCATTGGCCCTTGGTTGTAGATGGCGCCGCCATAGCCGTAGCCGGTGGCATTGCCGGCGTTGTTGTTCGAAATGATGCTGCTGGTGATCGCCAGCGCTCCGCTGTTGAAGATGGCGCCGCCATAGGTGTCTTGGGCGCCGCCGGCCGTGTTGCCGCTGAGTCTCACGTGGTCGAGCGACAATATGCCGTCGTTGACGATTCCGCCCCCAAAAGTCGGCGCAAAACCATGCTCGATCGCTATGCTGGAAATGCTTGCTGTCACATTGCCGTACGTGCAGTTGAGACTGTCCTTGATGCCGCGGATGCATTGCCCAACGACGAGCACGCCCCGGTCGGTGACCATGCCGTTGCCGTCGATGATCGAGCTGTCCGGTCCGGCACCGGTGATCGTGACGCTGTCGCTGATGACGAGGTCGGCGCTGAGGCCCGCTGCGAGCGTGCTGGTGAGCGACAGGACGTAGGTCGTGTTCGCCTGCAACTGGATCGTATCGGCGCCGTCGAGCGCGTTGGCCTCGTCGATCGCCGCGCGCAGCGTGCAAATGTGATTGTTCTTGGCGGTCTCGCAGACACCGTCCCCAGGCACCCCGTCGTGGATGTCGGCCGTGCTGTTGACCGTGAACGTTGCAGCGCCGGCCGTCAGTGCGAACAGGCCGAGCAGTCCGGCTGCCAGCGAAAGGCGAAGCGGAAGAAATCCCGAGACAGCAGTTCTGCGGATCTGCGTCAAGCCTTTGTCGGGCACCTGCGGCAAGTCAGGGAATGATGGCGGGTTCACTTTCCTCCCTTGCCTTCCGGTAGGGGCCGTATTCAACGGGTGCCGGGATCGCGGGCGTCGAATGCGGTTGCGACGATCACGTTTGCGGCCGCTCCAGGCACGATCGGCACGCCGCGCCGGCGACACCATGATCGACAGGGACCGTCAGCGGATCGTCAGAGGGTTGTCAGCGCGGCTCGGCGCTTGTCAGCGGCGGTCAATTCGAGCCTTGCCATCCGCGCCCGAACGCATATCGCCTCCGAAACAGGGAGCAACGCCTGCAGACCCCGGGTTCCACCGTTTCCCTGGCCCAGCGATTTCGGCGCAGGAAATTTGCCCGATGGAAGATGCGGCATAATGAAGCGATGACGGGTCGATGAAGAAGGTAGCTGACGGTGCTTACGCCATTCCATGTCGCGTTGCAGGTCCGAAATATCGCGGAGGCGCGGCGATTCTATGCAGATGTTCTCGGATGCGCCGAGGGACGCAGCGATACGGACTGGGTGGACTTCAATCTCTACGGCCATCAGCTCGTGTGTCATTGCAACCCGAACCTTGGCGCGGAAGGCCGGATCACCTCCCACTACAACCCGGTGGACGGACACGGCGTTCCGGTACCGCATTGCGGTGTCGTACTGGAAATGCCGGACTGGAACGCCTTGGCCGAAAGGCTACGCGCTCGACACATCGAGTTCGTCATCGAGCCTTGTATCCGGTTTCATGGACAACCCGGCGAGCAGGCGACGATGTTCTTCCTGGACCCTTCCGGCAACGCGCTCGAGTTCAAGTCGTTCAAGGATATAGCCAGACAGTTGTTTGCGACCTGAGGCCTGCGGGCAATAACGGGTCCGGTCAGTCTCCTCTTCCCCGGCGGAATGCACCACGTCGATGTCGGGCGATGCATCAACGGTCGAATCCGTTGCAGAAGATCTGATCGGCGGCGCACAGGTACTGCCGCTCGTACGCGCCGAGGTCGGTCGAACCGAAGATGTTCGGCAAGTCCGGCAGGTCGATGCTGCGGGTCTTCATTTCGATATCGACGTCGCCGGCGACCGCGGGCGCGAAGTCGAGCGCCGGAGACCCAGTGGCAAGGTGGAAATCGCCGTAACCCGGCGACAGGAACACGAACCGCGGGTCGGCCGCGACGACGCTGGCGTTGCCGGCGTGCGGCAGCGTGCCGATTTCGCTCGACATCACGTAGTTGACCGTCAGTGGTCCGCTCGCGGACACGCTCAGCTTCGGCGCTTCGGCGATGATGTCGCGCGTCAGCGTGCCGCCGGCGCCGTCGAGAAACCGGAATACGTAGTCTCCGCCGATCGTGTCGGCGGCGAACGTCGAACCGGTGAACGACGCGTTGGCCGAGAAAGTGTTGTCGACGATGACGAGCGCGTCGGTCAGGTGATTGTTGTCGAACAGGCTCGTGCGGATGTCGGTCGTCTTGCCGTTGGTCTCGATCACACTGCCAGCCGAGTTGTACTCCAGCTTCACGCGCGAGACGACGAGGTCTCCGCCTTGCTCGAAGATCACGCCGCCGGACAGTTCATACTGTGTTACCGCCGTGTTGTCGTCGATGAGGTTGCACAGGTCGCCGTCGCAGGCGCTCGTGCCGCCCAATGCCGCGATCGTCTCCGGGCCGCACTCGCCGCCGAGCCTCGCCGGAAACCCGGCGTTGACGTAGATGCCGCCGGAACCCTTGTGAAACAACGCGCCACCCTGGGTGGCCGCATTGCCCTCCAGCGACGGACTGAACAGGCAGACGTCGCCTTCGGCGTAGATGCCGCCGCCATACAAGGTTGCGCTATTCGAGTTGATTCCGGATGGGTTCGTCGCATCATGCGGAAAGATGCGCACGACCGCGGATGCACCGACCCCGATCCCGCCGCCGTAGTCGGCCCCGTTCTCGGAGATCAGCGAACCCGACAATCCGGGCGCACCGATGTCGGCGCGCGCCGATCCGTCGATGTAAATGCCGCCGCCATAGGTGGCGCCGTTGCGAACGACGGTCGTGTCCGGTGACAGCATCAGCAGGCGCGCCTGCCCGGAGACGTAGATGCCTCCTCCCCAGATTGCCTCGTTGTTGAATATCGAAACCTTTTCGCCGAGGGTCAGCGTGGCCGGCCCGCCGGTGCCGTTGAAGTAGATCGCTCCGCCTCTCTCGGCCTGACCGTAGTCGACTTCCGAGTCGCTGATCGTCAGTTCGCCTTGTCCGTCGAAGTGCACGCCGGCACCGTCGAATAGCCCTGCGTTGGCGCCGCCGATGCCCAGATTGCTCAACACCACATGGCTATTGCCGGAGATCGAGATGAGCGGCTGCAATTTGTCCAAGCCACTGATGTACGAGCGATCGTTCGGTCCGATGTCGAAGTCGTTGCAGTCGGTGAAACCGCCCTCGATGATCAAGTCCTGGTCGACGATGCTGACCGTTTCCTCGTAGGCGTGATTGCTCGAGATCCAGATGTAGTCGGTGCCGGGATACAACGAGGCGTAGTTGATGGCCTCCTGGATCGTCGCGTAGGCGCCGGCCGCGACGCAATCCTTGTCGACCTTGAACACGTTGAAGGCGCAGGCATGCGGCGAATGAATCGCCGTGGCTGCCAGCGCGGCAACGATCACGCATATCCGAAGATGCCGGCCCATGGCGACGTCGCTTCGAGGAACGGTGACTTGAGGAACGCCATCCGGTCAGCAATTGCGACACGGAAATCCTGGCCAGACTCGGTTCCCTGACATGAGCCCAAATCAGCCTAGGGAAAACGCGTGAAAAATGGTGAAAAACGGGGTCTGAAAGACGGGGTCAGTGCCTTTTGTCCCAGTGCCGTCAGGCACTCCGACCCCGTCACGATCTTTTTCTCGGACAGACCCCTTTTCTCAGACGCCCAAACGTAGCAGCATGCGCGTCGGGAATGCATTCTTGCCGAGTGGTGAGAAGGAATCATGAAGCACGTTAACGCGATGCGCGCGCCCATCGGCCATTGCTCCTGCTGGCTCGCTCTCGCCTTGTCCACCCAATTGTGCTTCTCGCGGGACGCCGCCGACGACCACCTGTTCGCCAACGGCTTCGAGGATCTCGTGTTCGCCGATGGCTTCGAAGCGGCCGGCCCGACGTTCGGCACCGCGCAGCAATTCACGCTCGCGCTTCCGCCCGCGCCGTCGCCGGTGTCGATCGCGCTCGACAAGACCAAGCTCAACTCGGTGCTCACGGCGACCGAGCAGCAGCAGCTCGTGTTGGGCAACGTCGATCCGGCACCGGCGATCAGCACGACGCTGGCGACCATGGTCAACCAGTGCGGCACCGGCTGGCAGTACAACCAACCGGACCCGAACTACGACTGCAGCGCGACCGGCTGGAAGGGCCCCGACGCGACCTGGCAAACCTCGTACGAGTTCGACCTCGTGAAGCTGTTGACGCTGACGCCGGCAAACACCTCCTTCAACGGGACGAGCGTCCAGAGCCTGGTCGACGTTGCCAACGCCTTGTCCGTCGCCGGCGGCGCGCAGCAGATGCTCGCGGACACGCTCGGCATCGCGATCAACGCCCCCATATCCACACAGGCGGGCTTCGTCACGACGTTCATCTCGAACGTCGTCAAGTCTCATCCGAACGCTCCCGCCGGCACCTTCCCGCTGCGGTTCTACGACGCGCTGAACGGCATGACGCCGTGGAACGCGCTGCTAGGCGCGAACGGCGCGCACCCGGGAATCTTCGATCCCTCGGTGCCTGTCAGCGCACAGGTCCTGGGGGCGGGCTTCTCGATCACCGCGAACGGAACCTCGAACGTTCACGTGCACCAGGGTGTCGTGCTCGGGCCCTCGGCGGCCAGCGCCGGCGCACTTGCGGCGATCGTCGATACCACGGGTCCGACCTACGACGATCCCGCGGAACTGGCGCTCGATGCGCCGTCGCTGATCGTGTCGACGCTGCCCGCATCGGCGACGCTCACGCCTCGATTCAAGGTGTCGGAGCAGTCGAGCTTCATCCATGCGTGTACGACCTCGGACGCTTACTGCGCCGCGGGCAGCGCGGTGTGGTCGCTGCCGCTGTGGTCGCTGGAGCGCGTCGTCACGACCGCGGCCCGGTCGCGCTGGAACGCGCGGGCGAACTACGACAAGTGCTACGTCTTGTGCGCAGCGGAGATCAAGGTGGGCTTCGGCGGTTCTGCGGCGGGGTGGACGGAGTTCTCCACCACGTTCGGCATCGGCAGTCCCCCGTCGCCCCAATACCTGTGGGACATGGTCGACGAACTCGAGCAGGCATGGGTCCACAAGTCCGGGGCAAACTCCATCGCCGAAGGCCAGGCAAATCCCGCGTGGACGTCGCCGCTCGATGTCACGGTGTCGAGTGCGACAGTGGCGACCGTCGTCGCGCCCGCGCTCGCGGCGCACGCCTTGCAGATCGAGACCCTGGCCGCCGGCAACTGGCAGGCCGGCAACGCCGACGTGGACTTCTACCTGCGCGCCGGCGAGGACGGCAGCGTGCAGCTGTGGTTCCCGGCCGCGAGCGATCCGCGTCCCAGCGGGACATATCCTTATACGTTCATCGGGTTCTTCGACGATGTCGCGCTCACCGCGAAAGCGAGCGCGACCTCGATCCCCGGCACCAGCGACACCGCGCACGAGAAACTCGTGCTCGCACCGGGCACGCGCGTGGTCTACGCACAGGCCGCAACCGGCGCGACGTGGCGCGTATCCGTGACGTACGCGGCGGGCGGCACGAGCGCCGATGTGGAGGTCGCGCCGCTGCTCTGAAAAAAATGCGGCGAAGCCGAGTGGCGCTGGCAGGAAACGGAGGCCCAGGTCAAAGTGCCCTGTCGCGCCGTCCGCTCACTTTTTTCCTGGCGCTTCCGGCGATCCGCGTTCGGCAGCTTCGAGTCGCGACTTCGTCAAAGCCGACGCGCGTTCCATTCCTTTCGGATCGATCGCTTCGGCCGTCGGCCGGAGCGCATCGATCGAATCCCACGTGATCGTGTGCGGCCGCTCCGGGAATTCGTGCGCGTAGCGGCCAAATGAATAGCCCATCTGCACGTGCTTCTGCAGCGCGACCAGCGTCAGCTGCATGACCTGGTCGAGCTGTGCCGCCGACAGGTGCGTGGGGTCCGGATCGAGCAGATCGAACCCGTGCGCCGCGTTGACCGTATTCCATGTTTCCAGGGACTGCGCGGCAATGACGGTCATCAGTGCGTAATACTCCTGGTAATTGTTGGATTCCTCCAGAGGCATGCGTTGCACCACGCTTTTGATCTGCGCGGCATCCCATACGGCGTGATTCCAGAGGAACGGCGCTTGCTCCCAGAACAGCACTCCGGGCAGTTCGGCCTGCGGCATGCCCGGGTGTTCCTGGATGAACTTGATCACGGTCACATCGTTCTTGAGCGCGGCGAAGGTGGATCGCCAGTTCTTTTCGTTCGTCGCCCAGAGCGCCTCGTTCGCCTTCTGCTCGTTCGCTATTTCCGCGCGTGTCTCCTTGAGCTCGTGCCGTGCATGAGAGTATTCGACCGCTTGCTCCAGCGCGACCGCGATGAGCAGGCCGACGACGATCGTCGCGATGTGGACGAAGAAATCCCGCCACGTGTGGACGGTGTGATGCGGCGCGTGGACGTCGATCATGGGTGTGGTCTGTTCCGGATTGGGTGCAGCGGGCAACAGCGGTGCGGATAACTCGCCCGCCGGCAGGGAAGGAGAAAGCGGATCAGGTATCACATCGGGCATCATCAAGTCCGACGGCAAAGGCAGGATGCAAGACGACGCGTTCGCGCGCGTTGTCGAGGCGGGAGGCAGGATACACGCTCCGGCCGCGGATTGGATTGCTACCTGGCGAGATCGGCGAGTTTGGCGTCGCGCGCCACTTTGTTACCGGCAGGCTTTTCGATAGCGCCCAGGGCTCGCGCCCATCGCACGCGTAAAGGCTTTGGTGAAATTTGCCTGTCCGGAAAAGCGACATGACAGGGAAATTTCCACCAGCGGAGTATTCGAATGCGCGAGCAGATGCTTCGCGCGGTCGAGACGGCGTTCGCTGAGATAGGCATGAGGCGGCCTGCCCATCGCCAGATGGAACGCCCTGACGAAGTGGCACAAGCTGAAACAGGCAGCGTGGGCAAGATCCGCGACGCTGATGTCGGCGTCCATGTTGGCTTCGATATATTGCAGAACGCGATCGAGCCGACGGCGATCGAGCGCCCCCTTGGCGAAAGCAACGGGAGGGCGTGAGGAAGTAATTTCCGCATGATCGCGTGCCAGGGTTTCAATGAGTTCGATCGCGAGCGCATCCATCTTCAAGCCACCCGACGACGTCTCCGCGCGTAGCTCGCGGACGATATTGCTGGTGATGTTCAATACGACGGGATTTGTCACGCGGGACTGATAGCGCAAGTCCTGGGCGCGAAAATCTGTCTGGTTCTCGTCGGCAATGCCCAGGAAGCTGTGGGGCGGCAGATACACATGCAGAACTTCAGGCATGTCTCCCGACAGCCGGGTAGCTTCCTCGCGTATGCCAGCAGGGCACAGCCAGATCGTTCCAGGGATTGCGACCACCTGCTGGCGCACGCCACCCGACGTCCGCACGGAGTAGGCGCAATTCGTGTCCCGGATGGTTTGGGTGATCTCCGCATTCTGAGGCGTGAATGCACCGATCTCTCCGAGCTTGTGATTTCGAAGTTCGGCCGAAAGCAGCGACCAAGCCCGGTTCGCCGATGTCGCGATCAGGCCTGCGTCTTTGAATTTGTCGATACCGTGGCCTTCCAAGACATCGATTCCTCAGCGCTTGCGCGATCACGTCCGCACGAAATGCGAGCTTGCATCGATAAGGTCAGCAAGCCAGGAAAATACTGGAAGTCGATTGTCGGCCAAGATGCAGTCGTTACGAGGGCAGTATACGCCGATGGCGCAGCTGCCGAGCCGGCAATTTACCAACCTTCGGAGAAATCGACATGAACCGCCTTCAGTACGCTTGCGCTGGTCTTTCAACGGTCGTTTGCGTTGCATCGGCACACGCCTTCGGCGAGCCGCTCGGCGCTGACGTTTCGCACCTCGCAGCGCCCGCGCCAACG
>DATIEJ010000450.1:0-5505 GCA_035455825.1 Rhodanobacteraceae bacterium
CTCCTGCTTGAGTTGCAGGCGCGCGAGCGGCAGCGGTTCGCCCTTGCGAACCAGCAGATATCCGACCCGCGAGACTGCTTCGGCATAGCCGCCTTCGTCGATCGATTCGAGCGCCTCGCGCACGAACGGCATTGCGCGCGGATCCTCGGCTCGCGCGGGTGCGGCCTTGTCGGGCTGCGAATCGTAGAGCGAGAACATGTTGCCGTACAGCGCGAAGAACGCCGCTTCGCTCAGCGCATCGCGCAATGCGCGATAGTAATCCAGCGACGCGCTGATCAGTTCCGAGACCATGCGCTCGACCCTGCGCGTGGGATCGTCGGCAGGCAATGCCTGACGCTGCGCCTTGACCGCGCTCGCGGCCGGTCCAAGCCACCAGCAGAACGGGTTGAGGTCGGAAACAGCCCAGCGTTGCGCGCGCAGCGGATGCAGCGTGCGTCCGAGCTTTGCGCTGGTTTCGTTGCTCAGGGCCTTGACCAGCGGTCGCGCGAACAACTCATAGGCGCGCTGGTTCAGATCGGACACCGCGCTTACCGCCTCGAACGGTTTTTCGTCGGCGCGCTCGAAGCGGTTCAGGCGCGACTGGATCTCTTCCAGACTGCGCTCGACGAAGCTGACTTCATAACCGGGTTTGCCATCGGCGCCTTTCTTCTCGGTGATCTGCATCGCGTAAAGCCCGGGCGGCAGCATCTCGATCGACTTCATGACCTCGACGACTTGCGCGTGTTCCTTCTTCGCGACCTTGCCGGAAACGAAGATGCCGAGATGACCGACGTCCGCGTGCACGAGGCCGACGATGACCTGGCCGCGCGACTTGATCTCGTCGGTGCTGCCGTAGACGTCGGCGACCCAGTTGAACGCCTGTTCCGGCGGCGTGATGTTGTCGCCCATCGAGGCGAACAGGATGATCGGCACCTTGATTTCGCGCAGGTCGAACGTGGTGCCCGCGCCGGACTTTACCGTTCCGGACCACAGCTTGTTGCCGACGAAGAGATTCTGCGTGATCCACTCGATCTCTTCGGTGTTCATCAGGTAGAAGCCGCCCCACCAGCGCTCGAAGTCGAGGAAGCGCGGCGGTTCGGTGTCGATGTTGGCGAACACGTGGTAATACTTGTCCCAGAACGTGTTGGCCGGGTTGAGGTTCTCGAAATTCTGCACGAGCCAGGCGCCATCGAACTTGCCGGCGCCGAGGTCGGAGAACAGCGACGCGAGCCACGTGCCGCCGAGCAGGCCGCCGGAGTAGCGCATCGGGTTGTCGCCCTCGTCCTCGTTGAAGGCGCCGCCCCAATACGACATCGGCGCGCCGTTGATGACGATCGGACCGGTGTCGTCGGGACTGGCCGCCGCGAGCATCATCGCCGCCCAGCCGCCCTGGCAGTTGCCGACGAGCGCTGGCTTCGGCGCGTCGGGATGCAGTTCGCGCACGCGGCGCACGAATTGCCGCTCGGCCTCGCAGACGTCGAGCAGCGTCTGTCCGGGCTCGGGCTCCTGGCGGAACAGCACGAAGTAAACCGGATGGCCTGCGCGCAGCGCCACGCCGACTTGTGAATCGTCCTTGAAGCCGCCGATGCCGGGGCCGTGCCCGGCGCGCGGATCGATGATCAGGTACGGACGGCGCCTGGCGTCGACCTTCACGCCCTCGGGCGGAACGATGCGCACGAGTTCATAGTTCACCGGACGCGCCAGCGTGCTGCCGTCGAGGACGGACTCGTAGTCGTAGTGCAGCACCGGCGGCAGCCCTGCGCGCTCGCGTTCGATGAATTGGTTGCCGCGCTGGCGCAGCGTGTCCCAGAACAATACCGTGCGCTGCGCGAAGTCCAGCGCATAGCGCGCGCCGCCTGTCCAGATGTCCGACGGCATCACCGGCCTGGAAAACAACGCCTTGCTCTCGTCGTAGACTTTGCGGACGCGCTCCGCGAGCCGCTCCTGCGCCAGGCGGGCGCGCTTCTGCAACAGCGTGCTGACCTTCGTCGCAAGCTGTTGTCGCTGCGATAACCTGCTCATGGAATCGTTCATGGCGGCCTCGTCGGGCGCCCCGGAAACGGGTCGCGGTATTGCGGCGCAATATAGTACCGCTATATTGCAGTGCAATATGTTACTGCCGCCACGGGCCAGTTGATCCAGGTCAATGTCGGCGCCGATGCTCAGGCGCTCTGCTCGATCTCCACGGGAGCAACGACGCTGCGGTCGCGGCGGAAACCATAACCGGCGTAGATCGCGACGCCGATCAGTGCGTACGCGCCGAGGATCGATGCCGGCATGATGTCGCCGCGACGCGCCTGCGCGATGATGTCGAACGCGACCGGCAGGACCATGCCGATGCACATGACGATTGCCGCGACCGGCACGTAGCCGATCCAGGCCTTGCCGATATGAAAGCCGCCGAGTGGCACGCGAAACGGGCGCGGCAGGTCCGGACGCGTCGTGCGCAGCCACATCAGGCTCAGGCACACGATCACGAATGCCAGCGCGGTGCCGAGACTGACGAGATCGCCGAGGAACGAAATCGGAAACACGGCGGCCAGCACCGCGGAAATCGAACCGACCAGGATGCAGCCGATCCACGGCGTGCGGAACTGCGGATGCAGGCGCGCGAACGCAGCGGGCAACAAGCCGTCGCGTCCCATCGCGTAGCACACGCGCGAGTGTCCGTAGCCGTTGACGAGCAGCACCGAAGCCAGCCCGGTCAGCGCACCGATCTTGATCAGCACGGAGAAGATCGGCATGCCGATATGATCGACCGCGACGGCGATCGGATCGGCCACGCCGAGTTCGCGGAACGGCACGATGCCGGTCAGCACGGCCGCGACGACGATGTAGATCGTCGTGCTGGCGGCGAGCGCGCCGAGGATACCGATCGGCATCGCGCGCTGCGGGTCCCTGGTTTCCGCGGCGGCGGTCGACACCGTTTCGAAACCGAGGTATGCGAAGAACAGGATCGACGAAGCGCGCAGCACGCCCTCCCAGCCGAACGTGAAGCCGCCTTCGTTCGGCGGTATGAACGGCGTCCAGTTGTGCGGATCGACCGCGCCGATGCCGACCGCGACGAATGAGGCGAGCACGGCGACCTTGATCGTGACCAGGATCGCGTTGACGCGCGCCGATCTCGATACGCCGACGACGAGCACGGCGGTGGCCAGCGCGAGCGCGGCGACGGCAATGAGGTTCACGCCGCCGCCGGCGACGAATGTCGTATGTCCGTCGATGACCTGCGCCTGCATCAGCGACGTTGAAATCGATGGCGGCAGCACGATGCCGAAGTCGTGCAGCAAGCTGGAGAAATATCCGGAGAAGCCGACCGCGAGCGCCGAACCGGCGAGCCCGTACTCGAGCATCAGCAGCCAGCCGAGCGTCCACGCATACACTTCGCCCATCGCGGCATAACAGTAGGTGTAAGACGAACCGGCGGCAGGAACCGCGGCGGCCAGTTCCGCGTAGCACAATCCGGTCAGCACGCATGCGGCCCCGGCGATCAGGAACGACAGCATCACGGCCGGACCGGCATAGTTCGCGGCGGCAGGGCCGATCATCACGTAGATGCCGGCGCCGACGATGCAGCCGATGCCGAGCAGGACCAGTTGCGTCGGCGTGAGCACCTTGCGCATGCCGTTCGTGCGCGTTTCGCCGATCAACGTTTCGACCGACTTGCGGGCCAGCAGGCGCGGCATGCTCATGGCGTCCGGCTCCCGCGGTGCGAATTGAAGTCGCGCATCATTGCGATCAGCGCCGCCTTGCCGTCCTGCTCGAGGCCGTGCAGGATTTCCGGAAACGTGTCGTCGCGTTCGTCCTGGCCGAGCTTGAACTTCGCGCGGATGTCGAGCACCGTCGCGCGGAACGCGACGATCCGCTGCGACAGCAGCGCGTAGCGGGCATGCATCTCGTCGACGCTCCAGGGCCGCTCGCGCCCGGCCTCCATCGCAGCGACGAGATCGCGCACGATGCGGTCGAGGTCTTCGGGAGTATCGAGGAACTCGATGCGCACGCCGACGTTCGCGGTCGCGTAGTTCCAGGTTGGCGCCTGCGTGCGATCGGCGAACCACGACGGCGACACGTAGCCGTGCGGACCGAGGAACAGCAGCGACGCCCGGGGATCGGCCTGGAGCTGCGCGACTTGCGGATTCGCGCGCGGATAGTGGCCGGTGAGAGTCGCGATACGCCCGGCGTTCACCTGCTCGGGCCGCAGCGGCAGCAGAGTCGTGTCGGCGTGGCCGGCGCTGCCGGTGACGACGAACGCGAGCGGATTGGCGGCGATGAAGCGCGTGACGTCATCATCGTTGCGGGCGGCAAAACCTGGATTCGTCATCGTTGCACCATCGCCGGTGATTGGGTTCTCTTCGACGCGGAGCGCGCCGCGCGGCGCGTCCACCACATGCCGGCGCCGAGCACGCCCATCGCCAGCAGCGACAGGCCGGTCAGCAGCACGACCAGGCGGCCGCCGATGCCGAAGGCCTCGCCGCTATGGATCGGGTAGATCGCGTTGACGATCCGTTCGTTCAGCGGCAGCTTGAACGCATCGCTGTCGCGCAGCACGGCGCCGTCGCGCGCATCGACGTACACGGTCGTCTGGCCGAACACGCGGCGCAATTCTCCGCTCTGGCGCAGGCGCACGCGATACCACGGCTGATCGGCATCGGGCATGCGGATGATCGCAAGCGACGCGCCCGGATAACGCGCGAGCGCGGCCGGCAGTGCGACGGCGAGCGGGATGAATTCCGCCTGCGTGCTCTGGTGCGGCGTCGGCGCCGAATCAGCGACACCGAGCCACTCGTCCGGTGGCCATTGCTGCAAAACGCCACACGCGACCATCACGATCGCCGGCAGCAGCACGCAGACACCGAGCGCGCGGTGCCACTTGAAGAACTTCACGGCCGCTGGACCGGCAGTGCCGGGCCGCAGCACGCGGCTCCACGGCTGGCCGCGTCCCGGCCACGCGAGGTTCAGGCCTAGCAGCAGGTTCGACAGCAGCAGCAAGCCGCTCAGGCCGAGAAACCACTTGCCGCGATCGCCGGCGAACAGCGTTTCGTGGAAGTCGTGCGCGGTCTGGAAAATTCCCGGAGCGGGGTAGTCGTAGTCGCGCGGCCGTTCACGCAGCACGCTGCCTTGGCCATCGACGCGCACGCTGCGCGTGTGGTCGTCCTTGTCGGTGAACAGCAGGTCATAGCGGTTCGGCGAGCCTTCGCTGGCCATGACATAGGTCAGCGTCTGGTTCGGGCGCGCTGCGGCCAGTTCGCTCGCGGCCGCCGCGAATGCCGCCGGTGCCAGCGCGCGATCAGGCCCGCGCAGCAGCGCGTCGTCGATCTCGCCATTGAACACGAGCAGCACGCCGGTCAGCACCTGCAGCAGCCACAATATGCCGAAGGTGAGACCCAGGTACTTGTGCGTGGTGCGGAAGATCGAGCGCATGCCGGGCTCCGCGCCGCGGGCGGGCGCAGTCTACGGCACTCAATCTCGACCCAAACGGCCGGGCACACTCTTGTCGCGGGGTCTATCGCTGTCGTGGATGGGCCA
>DATIEJ010000451.1:0-12369 GCA_035455825.1 Rhodanobacteraceae bacterium
CAGCCCTCTCCCCCATCGCTGCGCAATGGGGGAGAGGGAGTCGTTCCATCGAACGTCACTTTGGCTGCAAGTTTTGCTTCGCGCGCGATGACGCGCTGCGATGGTTCGCCGACCTCGCGCGGATGCTCGTTGACGCGTGCCTGGCGGCCGAACCGGTGCGGCGATGGACGCTGCTTCATGCGAACCACCCGTGCAGCATCCAGCCGTCGCTCGCGCCGGCCGCAAGAAAGGCCCATGCGCGCTGGCCTTCGCGCGTCTGCACGACGTAATAATCGCGGCGCGCATCGCCGCCGTCCCACCAGCCGCTTTCGATGCGCTCGGGGCCGGCAAGGATGCGTGGGGCAGGGCCGCGCAGCGGAATCGCGCGCGTCAGCAACCATAGTGGCCGGGGCCGCAGCTCTTGCGTTGCGACGCCTTGCTCCCTCTCTCGCTGGCGGGAGGGGCCTTGCTCACCTTCCTGATGGCGGGAGACGCTTTGCCCCCTCTCCCGCTGGCGGGAGAGGGTTGGGGTGAGGGTGGTACTTCCGGAGTGCGGCAGCGTTTCCGTTGTCGCAACTTCATGCGCCACCCTCACCCGCGCCTGCGGCGCGGCCTCTCCCGCCGGCGGGAGAGGCGAAGAGAGAGGCGCGGCGGTTTCATCTGGTGGCGAAGGATTTCGTCGCGCTACCTTCCGATCCGACCGAGAAGGCGAAGAGCCGGGCCGTGGATCGTCGCGATTGCCGGTTGCGAACTGCCAGGCTTTTTCCGGCCGATGGTCCGCGGCGCTGACCAGGCGGCGCACGGCGCCGTCGCCGAGGTGGGCGCGCAGGCGCTCGGCCAGTTCGTCCCAGCCGAGCGCCTGCGCGCGCTTCGGTTCGAACAGGTCCTGGTGCTGCGGGCGCAGCGTCGGCAGGTCGCGCGCGATCAATGCGATGCCGCAGACCGGCTGCTGGAGCGCCACACGTTCGAGCCGGCTGCGCACGAGTTCGTACAGCATGCGTGCCTCGCGCTGCGGCGTCAGCAGTTCGACGACGACCTGGGTCGCCGTGCGGTCCTCGTGATCGAGCACGAGTTCGCAGCGCTGCACGCCGCCGTCGCGCGCGGTCAGGAACAACGACAGTTCACTGCACAGGCGGCGCAGCGGAAACAGCAGCGGTGGCCAGGCCTCGACACGGTCGTCGAGGTCGATGCGATGATCGAAATGGTCCGGCGGCTGGTACAGCGGCAGCACTTCGTGAACGATGCCGCGCATCCGGTCGAGAATCGCCAGCGCCGCGGGTCCGATACGCCGCGTGAGTTCCGCGCGCGGCAGGGCGAATACATCGCGCAGCGTGCGCATGCCGACGTTGTATAAAAGTGAAATCGCCTTGTCGTCCAGCCGGCTGTGCACGAGCGGAATGTGACCCAGCGCGCTCAGCATCGGTTCGCGCTGATCGGTGAAGAAGCCGTCGTGGCGCAAGGCGAGCACGCGCGCGGCCGCCGGTATCGGCGCGACGGTGATTGCCGGCGCGAAGTCGATACGCGCGAGCGCGCGGCGCAAACGGCGCTCCAGTGCCGGCCAGCCGCCGAACAGACGCAGGCTGGCCCCGACTTCGATCAGCAGCGCATCGGGTTCGCTGAGACTGACATGACTGCTGAAGCGATAGGCCCAAGCGGCCAGGCTATGCAGCAACCGGTATTCGGCTGCGCTATCGCGCGGACGCGCCTGCAGCGCCGGGCACAAGGCACGCGCAGCCGCCAGCGGCTGGTCCGGACGCACGCCGCATTGCGCAGCCTGGGTACTGGCAAAGACGACATGCTGGCGCTGGCGCGGCCCATCGACCAGCGCGCAGTGCTGCCTGCGTTCGTCCACGTCGAACACCGCGTGCAGCGGCAAGTCGGAAAAATGCAGGCAGGCCCAGAGCATGGAACGTTAGGTATCAATGACGGGTTCACAGCTTGCACATCGAGAGTCTCAAGGCTTGCGCGGCAGAGGCAGAAGAGCGAACCAGCGTAGAAAACATCCCCCTCTCCCGCTGGCGGGAGAGGGCTGGGGTGAGGGTGGCGCGTGAAGTTGTCGATGCGGCTGGGTAACCTCAGACACCACCCTCATCCGCGTGCCGGCACCTTCTCCCGCCAGCGGGAGAAGGGAAGCTGCGCATTCACTGGCGAGACGTTTGGTTCAAGCCCGCCATCGCAGCCGTGTGGAACTGCGCGGATCGATATTGCCGCGGCACTTGAGGATTTCGATATCGACCTGCGCGGCATCGGCATGCACTTGCAGTCTCAGTGCAGCCGGACTCGCCTTGCCCGCGGCGCGCGCCGGACGGAACAGGAAGGCGAGCGCATCGCCGCTTTCGGCTGCGAGCTGCAATCGCCGCAGCTGCGTGTAGTCGGCTTCGTGCAGCCAGCCGAGCACCGCGCCGCAGGAACCCGAGCGCAGGCATTGCTCGGCGCTCCATGCGCCTTCGCCTTCGGTGGTCTGCAGTTGCACGACGTAACGCAGATCCAGTCCGTGCGCATCGAGCGCCGGTGCATACGGAATGTACGGCGGCGCGACGAACACGACGCGCTGGCGCCGGCGCGTGAGTTCGGCGAGCGCCGGCATCAGCAACTCGAGTTCGCCGAGGCCGTCGTGCTCGAACAGGATCTCGCTCAGCGCGCCGCACGGCCAGCCGCCGCCGGGCAGCAGTGCGTCCAGATCGTCCAGGCCGGTCGGCAGCGCGCGCACATGCGGCTTGGCCGCAGCCGAGCGGCGCCAGATACCGGGATGCTTGAGGACCGCCTGAAGGGAAGCTTCAGCGGCACATGGATGTGCCGACGAATCGGCAGCTTCACTTGCCGATTCGACAAAGGTGGCGCGGCTTTGCCGCGGCCGTTTGTTTGAAAACTGCGGCAGGCTGCCCAGTTTTTCAAAATCAGATTCGCCGAGTGCGGCGGCGGGCGCGGGCATGTTCATGTCAGTTCGGTCATGTCAGTTCTGCCGGATGATGCCGACATAGATGCCTTCGATCGCGAAGCTGTCGACGCGCTGCGTATCGACATCGATCGGTTCGAAGTCCGGATTTTCCGGCAGCAGCAGAAGACGTCCGCGCCGGTGCTGCAGGCGCTTGACCGTGATCTCGTCGTCGAGCCGTGCGACGACGATGCTGCCGTCCTCGGCGGTCTGGCTGCGGTGCACGGCGAGCAGGTCGCCATCGATGATGCCGGCGTCGCGCATGCTCATGCCGACGACGCGCAGCAGGAAGTCCGCGCGCGGACGGAACAGGGCCGGATCGACCGCGTACTGTGCTTCGATATTGCCTTCGGACATGATCGGGCTGCCGGCGGCGACTCGTCCGACGAGGGGAAGAGAAGCCGCCGCCGGCACCCGGGAGCGATGGGCAAGACGCAGGCCGCGATGATGCGGCAGGCGCTCGAGCGCGCCTTTGCGAATCAGTGCCTCGACATAATCCTGCGCTGAAGAATGACTGCTAAGTCCAAGATATTCCGATATTTCCCGTAGCGAAGGTGCGCGGCCATTGCGTTCCAGATAATCCTGGATCATGGCCAGTGCGCGTTTCTGGTTGGGAGTCAGATCGAAATCGTCCATACGTACAAATGTACGTACTTCGCCGGATGATTGCAAGCGCCCGATTCAGCGCGCCGATTGGCGGCTGGATCAATGCCATCAAGATCGCCGAAGATGTCGCTGCGGCGCTTCCGATGATGCGTCCAGTGTGGCGTTTCGCAAATAACCTCATACATCGGTTCGCCCTGAGCGTGGGGCCGCAGGCGAAGAAGCCTGTCCCGGACACTGATCCGGGGTCGAAGGGAGTGCTTCGACTTCGCTACGCTACGCTCAGCACGAAAGGACTAAAGAAGGGGACCGGTCGGTGAGACTGCTCGAGCCCGGACATCGCATCGACGGATTCGTCATCGACGAATGCATCCACTCGGGCGGCATGGCGCACATCTATCGCGTGCATTGTGCGGATCCTGCGCGTCGGCCGGACTTTCCGATCATCATGAAAGTGCCGCGCCTGAACGCCGACGATGGCGCGGAAAATCTCGTCGGGTTCGAAGTCGAGAAGCAGATCCTGTCGGCGATTCATGGCCCTCACGCGCCGCGCTTCGTGGCGGCGGGCGATGTTTCGATCCTGCCGTATCTGGTCATGGAGTACATCGAAGGCCGTACGCTGCAGGAGTGGCTCGACCGGAGCAGCCGGCGCGACATGGCCGCGATCGCGCGCATCGGCGCGCTGATCGCGCACGCGGTGCAGAGCCTGCACCAGCAGGAAGTGTGTCACCTCGACCTGAAGCCGGCCAACGTGATGCTCAAGGAAGACGACAGCGTCGCGCTGCTCGACTTCGGCCTGTCCTGGCGCGCCGGCTATCCGGATCTTCTCGCCGAAGAGATGCGCGCGGCAGCCGGATCGAACATCTGGATTGCCCCGGAGCAGATTGCCGGCGTGCGCGGCGACCCGCGCAGCGACCTGTTCGCGATCGGCGTGATGCTCTATGAAATGTGCACGCGCGAACTGCCGTTCGGCGATCCGCAAACCGCAAACGGATTGCGCCAGCGTTTCTGGATGCAACCCAGGCCTCCCCGGCAGATCAACCCGGAAACTCCCGCATGGCTGCAGGAGATCATCATGACCTGCCTGGAAGCGCAGGCGGCGGATCGTTACTCGTCGGCGGCACTGCTCGCGTTCGATCTGGCGCATCCGGACCAGGTGAGGGTCACCGCGCGCGGCAACGCGACGGCAGGTCCGGGTTTCTGGCGCCACGTGCGCCGATGGTGGGCTGGAACCCGCGCCCGCTACGAGCCGAGCGCGTTGCCGATGCGGCGGATCGCGCCGGTGCCGATCGTGATGGTCGCGGTTCCGCACGACGACGTGACCGAGGCGACACTGCAGGCGCTGCGCGATGCGGTCAGACGCGGGCTGGGCAACCGTCCCGGGGCGCGGCTGAGCTGCGTTACCGTCATTTCGCCGGCGGCCGCCGCGGAGCCTCCACAAGGTGGAGTCACGATTCATCAGCAAATGCTCACTTATCTGCGGCGCTGGGCTGCGAGCATGGATCTGGGCGACCACCTGGCCACGTTCCATGTGCTCGAGTCGGGCGATGTGTCGCAGGCGCTCCTGGGTTATGCCGCTGCCAACGAAGTGAATCTGATCGTCATGGGCGCGGCAACACACGGATTGCAGATGCAGCGTTTCGTCGCGACCGTTCCAATCAAGGTCGCGATGCACGCGCCGTGCACGGTCATGCTGGTCAAGGCGCAGGCTTCGGACTAGTGCAACGTCTGTTGCGTCAGCCGATAGACCAGCAGCAGCAGGATCGCCACGGTCGCGAACCAGTGATAGCCGATGCTGCGCTTCCAGATCAGCGGGGCGATGACAGCCATGATCAGGCAGCGCTGGACCATTGATTCGGACCAGCGAAAGGCTCCGACCGCAACATAGGTCTGGGCCAGCGTGGCGAGAACGTAGAGCAGGATCAAGGCAAAGAAGTAGCGGCTTTCGGCCAGATACGCGGCGCGCATGTCGCAGCTGCCGGCGGAGCGGACGTTGGGCAGCGCGGCTGCGCATATCAGATAGAGCATGATCGGCATCGACAGGCCGACCAGGAATGTCGCCGCGCTCGACGCGGCGATGGCCACGACCGATCCCTGGTACAACCCCCACCAGTAGTTGTTGACCAGCAGCAGCGCGATGAGCGCCCAGAGCAGCGGCAGCGCATCCCAGTGCACCTCGCGCCGAGCACGGATCAAGCGGTTGAGGTTGCCGAGCAGCACTGTCAGGCCGAGGCCGACGACGACCGATATCAGTGCGACCGAATGTTCGCGGATGTCCATATTGATCCTAGTGCACGGCTGCCAGCGCGTTGACCATGTGCGTCGATCGACGGGCCGGGCGCTCCATCAGGCGAGCTCGAGCGCCTGCGCGGTAAATTCGCCGGCGAGATAGCGTTCGCGCAAGATGAACTTCTGGATCTTTCCCGACCCGGTCAGTGGAAACGCGTCGATGAAAATCCAGTAACGAGGCGTCTTCGGCGCGGCCAGATGCTTGCGGACGTGCGCGCGCAACGCGGCGACTTCGGGACGAGTGGTGCCGGTGCGCACGAACGCGGCAAGTTCTTCGCCCATCTTCGGATCCGGTACGCCGATGATGGCGACTTCCACGACGTCCGGGTGTTCGATCAGCACTGACTCGATCTCGGCCGGGAACATGTTCTCGCCGCCACGGATCACCATGTCCTTTAGCCGTCCGGTAATGCGTACGTAGCCACGCGAATCCATCGTCGCGAGGTCGCCCGTGTGCAGCCAGCCTTCGGCGTCGATCGTCGCCGCAGTAGCGTTTGGATTGTCGAAGTATCCGGTCATCAGGTGATAGCCGCGCGTACACAGCTCGCCGACCGTGTCGTGCGCAACGACTTCGCGCGAAGCCGGATCGATGATCTTGACCTCGGTCTGCGGCAACGGCTTGCCGACCGTTCCGGCCTTGTCCGTCGGCGAATCGTCGAGGCGCACCATCGTTATCAGCGGCGAGGTCTCGGTCTGGCCATAGACGGTGCAGAACGAGGCGCCGAAGCGCGACTCGACGCTGCGCACGAGTTCGGGCGGAACGCTCGCACCGCCCGAGGCGACGAATCGCAATGCGTCAAGGTTGCAGTCCGTGAGTCGTGGGTGCTCGAGCATTGCGATCAGCATCGTCGGCACGCCGAGCATGTGCGTGGCGCGTTCCTGCTCTATCAACGCGAGCAGTCGCGCCGGCTCGAACGCGGGAATGAACGCATGCGTGGCCCGCGACTGAACGGCGCCAAGCGCCGCCATCACGCACCCAGCCGTATGGAAGAACGGCATCGCGTGCGCGTAGACGTCGCCTGACCGCATGCCGACGAGTTGCGCGAACAGCCGGGAATTGTTCGTCAGCGCCCGATGCGGAAGCAGCGCGCCTTTCGGCGAGCCGGTCGTGCCGGACGTGTACTGGATCTGCGCCGGGTCGCCAGCGCCGACTTTCGGCAGAGGCCGCGTCGTCACGGCCGATGCTAGGAATTCGTCCCAGCGTTCCAGCGCGATCGCTTCGCGCAGGGCCGGCAGCGCCGGACGCACCTGATCCACGCATTCGGCCATCGGATTGCCACGAAACGACGCGATGTAGAACAGGCCGACCGCGCGCGATTGCTTCAGCACGTATTCGAGTTCGCGCGCCTTGTAAGCAGGGTTGACCGTGACGATGACGACACCCGCAAGTCCCGCGCCGAGTTCCAGCAGCAGCCATTCGGCAAGGTTCGGCGCCCAGATTGCCACGCGCTCGCCCGGCTCGAAGCGCGCAAGCAGCGCCTGCGCCGTGCGCTCGGCGTCGCGCAACAATTCGCTGTAAGTCCATGTGTTGCGCTGCCCGGGCACGATGCCCCAGGCCACCGCGGCAGTCTGATTCGGGGCCTGCGCCGCGGCGTCGCGCAGGATCGAGCCGACCGTGGTTTCAAGCACGGGATCGGCCGCGTCTGCCGGCCAATAGGCAAGATTCGACGGAAACATCGTAATCGCAGCTCCCCCTGCAGATCGGCGAATCGGGTTTGATTGCGGCCGCAACGCCGCGAGGCAAAGTATATGCCGCACGGCCGCCCGCACAATGCTGCATTGCGGATCGCGAGTGCGTAAGCTTGCCGCAAGTCGCAGAGAACCACTGACGGCAATGGAAGGGGAAACGCGATGACGAAATGTATACTATGTTCGTTGCTGGCCGTGGCGACGGCCGGTTGGCTAATCCCGGTCATGGGGGAGACGCCGGTTCCGCCGTCCACACAGCCTCCGCAGGTACCGGCGCACCGAATGAAGCAGTATTTCTTCGTGCTGCTGCGGCGCGGGCCAGATCACAGCCAGTCGAAGGCCGAAGCGGAAGTGATCCAGAAAGGACACATGGCGCACATCCGGGCAACGGCGGAGTCCGGACAGTTGCAGATTGCCGGTCCGTTCGACGACGAAGACGGCGACTGGCGCGGCATTCTGATCTATGACGTCAAGACGCTCGAAGAAGCCAAGGCGCTGTGCGACGCCGACCCGGCAGTGAAAGCCGGCAGACTGGTCTGCGACATCCGTGGCTGGTGGGCGCAACAGGGCGCGACTTTGAAATAGCCTGGCGACACACTTCGCATTTGCGTCTATGGCTAAGGGGAAACTGAACATCGCCGTGGTCGGCTACGGCACTGCCGGGCAGGCTGCCGCAATCCTGCTGTCGCGCGACCGCCATCGCGTCGAGGTGTTCGAGCAGGCCGAGAACCCTGGCCCCGTCGGCGCCGGCTTTCTGCTGCAACCGGTCGGCCTGCATGTGCTGTGGGAAATGGGCCTGCTCGATCAGGCGCTGGCGCACGGGGCACGCATCGAGCGGCTTTACGGAGAAACCGCGAATCGGCGCGCGGTCATGGACATGCGCTACGCCGGACTCGACGAGCGCCTTTTCGGCCTGGGCATGCAGCGCGGCGCGCTGTTCTCGCTGCTCGCGCAGGCGTGGCCAGATGCCGCCACGGTACATCGCGCTCACCGCATCGTCGGCGCCGACGCCGAAGGACGCAGGATTCGCGACGCGAGCGGACGCGAGTTCGGCCCGTACGATCTCGTGATCGCGGCCGACGGCGCCGCTTCATGCCTGCGCGCGGAGGTCGGTCGCGCCAAACTCGATCAGCCCTATCCCTGGGGCGCGTTGTGGTGCCTGCTGCCGCAGGGCGACTGGGAACACGGGTCCGAGCTGCGCCAGCGCTATATCGCGGCGCGCAAGATGATCGGCTTGCTGCCGGTCGGTACGCAGCCGGGCGATTCGACGCCGCGCCTGAGTTTCTTCTGGAGCCTGCGCACGAGCGAGTTCGACCGGTGGCAACAAACCGGCGTCGCGCCGTGGTTCGACGAAGTCGCTGCGTTGTGGCCCGAGGCGCGCGCCCGGATGGAGTCGATCGACGATTGCTCGCGGATGCGGCGGGCGAGCTATCGCGACGCCGTGCTGGACCGTTGGAGCCGAGGCCGCCTCGTCCTCGTCGGCGATGCGGCGCATGCGATGAGTCCTCAGCTCGGGCAAGGCGTCAACATGGCGTTGATGGACGCGCTGGCGTTACGCGATGCGCTGCGAGTGGAATCGGTAGAGCCGGCTATCGCCCGCTACGAGCGGGAGCGGCGCGCGCATGTTCGCGTCTACCAGTTCTGGAGCCGCTGGCTCACGCCGCTGTTCCAGTCCGACCGCGACGCCGTCGCTCGCTTGCGCGACCTGGCGTTTCTGCCGCTTGGACGCTTGCCCGGCGGACGCGGGCAGATGCTGCGGGTGCTCAGCGGCTTGCAACGCGGCTGGACCGGGCGGCTGCGATTGCCGGCTGCATTTCTCGGCAGGCTTGGTCAGAGGGAGAGCTGAGTCGCGCACGCTCGTGCTCTCGCGCCACGTCACCACCGACGCCGAACGACGCAACCGCGGCCTCTTCCGAGGCTCTCCAGGCTTCCTCTAGCTCACCCGGTAGCGCAGACGGGGTCTTCTCAATTCGCCTCGAAGCCGTCCGGAAATATCTCGTCCGGCGGCACGACCTGCACATCGTCGAGCAGGTAGTACGACACACCGCTCGCGCCGGCGATCGTGTCGAGGCTGACTTTGGCGCTGACCGCGCCGGCAGGCAGCGGCGTGCCCAGGACCGAAACTTCGACCCAGCCTGTCGCCGGATTGCCACCGACCGCATCGCCGGCATTCGGCAGCGTGATCGTGCTCAGCACATTGCCGCCGCAGTCCGCTGCATCGTAGACGTCGAGCTTGAACGGATGCGTGCCGCTGCCGCTTTCGCCGTCGTTGAACTGGCGCAGGCTGAAATCCAGCGCGAACCATTTGTGGATGTCTACGCACTGGTCGGCATGCGCGGTCGCGTTGAACGTGTACGACTGCAAGCGCAGCGAACCACCGGCCGGACTGCCGAAGAAGCTTTCGGTGCCTGCGAAGCCACCGCCGCTGCCGGACAGATTCCAGCCATTCGCGCCAGCGGCGAAGTCGCCGTTCTTCAGGACGTTGTAGGCGAGCGCGTTGGATGCCGCGAACAGCAGGAGTGCGGCGCTGGTGTGACGCAAGATGGCAATCATGATCTCTCCGTTGATTCGGGCTTCGTGCGCGGGCACGTAACACGTTGTAGAACGCGAACGCGCGCCCGAACCGAACAGCGGAAAGAAATTTGTGTGTCGACGAGTGGCTTTGGATGCGTGCCTCATTGGCATCGGTGCGCCACTCTATGAGCCCGGTAAGGTGGACCTCGGCCAACCGTGTCGCATCGAGCACGGTAGGTGGGCCTCGGGCCACCGCGTTCGCATCAAGCCGGCAGGAACTTCGCGATGCCGAGTTTCAGGCCCTTGCCCGGAAGCGCCATCAGCGTCGAACTGCCATGGGCGACGAGCTCGCCCGCGGCATCGAACACGCTGGCCTCGGCATAGCTGATCTGCCGGCCGGCACGCAGGCAGCGGCCTTCGGCGCGCAGGTGTCCGCTGGCAACGGCCTTGAGGTAATTCAGCTTGAGGTCCACGTTGACGAGGCCGGCATCCTCCGGCAGGCGCATGAAACCGGCCCAGAACGTCGCCGTGTCGATCAGCGTGGCAATGACGCCGCCGTGGACGATGCCGAACGGTTGCAGATGGCGTTCGGCGAGGTCCAGCTCGACCCGGCAGTTGTCGAAATCGAGAGCCGCGATCGTCATGCCGATGAGTGCAGGGTAGGGCGCCGTTCGCACGCTTTCCTGCATCGCCGCGACGTAGGCTGGATTGATCTTCATGACGTCCCCGCTTAGCAGCCGGCGGCGCGGATCAACCGGCTTTTTTCTTCGCCAGCATCAGCCAGGTGTCGACGACCGTATCGGGATTCAACGACACCGATTCGATGCCCTGGTCCATCAGCCACTCGGCAAGGTCGGGATGATCCGAAGGACCCTGGCCGCAGATGCCGATGTACTTGCCTTTGGCCTTGGCCGTCTTTATGGCCATTGCCAGCAGCTTCTTGACGGCCGGGTCGCGCTCGTCGAACAAGTGCGCGACGACGGCGGAGTCACGGTCAAGACCGAGCGTGAGCTGCGTCAGGTCGTTCGAGCCGATCGAGAAGCCGTCGAAGATGTCGAGGAATTCCTCGGCCATGAGCGCGTTCGACGGCAGTTCGCACATCATGATGACCTTCAGGCCGTTCTCGCCCCTCTTCAGGCCGTTTTCGGCCAGCACGTCGATGACCTTGCGGCCTTCCTCGAGCGTGCGCACGAACGGGATCATGACCCAGGCGTTGGTCAGGCCCATTTCCTCGCGCACCTTCTTCATCGCGAGGCATTCGAGCGCGAAGCAGTCCTTGAAGGATGGATCGACGTAGCGGCTCGCGCCGCGGAAGCCGATCATGGGATTTTCCTCGCTCGGCTCGTAGCGCTTGCCGCCGATCAGGTTTGCGTACTCGTTCGACTTGAAATCGGACAGGCGCACGATGACTGGATTCGGCGCGAACGCCGCGGTGATCGTCGCGATGCCCTCGGCGAGGCGATCGACGTAGAACTGGACCGGGTCTTCGCCGCCGATGCGCTCGTCGATCAGCTTCTTCGTCTCGGCATCCTGTTTCGCATATTCGAGCAGCGCCTTCGGATGCAGGCCGATGTGGCTGGCGATGATCATCTCCAGACGCGCAAGGCCGACACCGGCGTTCGGCAGCATCGCGAAGTCGAACGCGCGCTCGGGATTGGCGACGTTCATCATGATCTTCAGCGGTGCCGGCGGCATGTCGTCGAGGTCGGCGGTGGTCCGGTCGAATTCGAGTACGCCCTTGTAGATCGTGCCGGTGTCGCCCTCGGCGCACGACACGGTCACGTCGGTGCCGTCCGGAATCGAGTCCAGCGCATTGCCGGTGCCGACGACCGCGGGCACGCCGAGCTCGCGCGCGATGATCGCGGCGTGGCAGGTGCGGCCGCCGCGATTCGTGACGATTGCCGACGCACGCTTCATGATCGGCTCCCAGTCCGGATCGGTCATGTCGGCAATCAACACGTCGCCGGCCTGCAGGCGATTCATGTCCTTGATCGAGCGGATCACCTTGGCCGTTCCAGCGCCGATCTTCTGGCCGATCGCGCGGCCCTCGCACAGCACTTCGCCGCGCGCCTTGAGGTGGTAGCGTTCGATCTGCGCCGCGCGCCCGCGTGACTTCACCGTTTCCGGCCGCGCCTGCACGATGTAGATTTTTCCGGTAACCCCGTCCTTGGCCCATTCGATGTCCATCGGGCGCTCGTAGTGCTGCTCGATCACCAGCGCCTGCTTCGACAGTTCATGCACGTCGGCGTCGCTGATGCAGAACTTCGCGCGGTCGGCGGCCGGGGTTTCCTCGATGCGCACGCGCTCGCCGGGCTTGCTCGAATACACCATGCGCTGCTGCTTGGCCCCGCGCTGGCGGC
>DATIEJ010000452.1:0-3077 GCA_035455825.1 Rhodanobacteraceae bacterium
TCCGCGTCATCCGCGTCATCCGCGTCAAAAATTCTGCTCTCAATCGTCTTCGAAACGCTGGGACCCGAACGGTTTCTGCGCTTTCTTCGCTGGCGTGATGCCGGTGGCAACACCCTGCCACACGGCCAGCGCATCGCGCGTCGCAGCGACGTCGTGCACACGCACGATCGCGGCACCCTTCTGCACGGCAAGCAGCGCCGCCGCCGCCGACCCGGCCGCGCGATCGGCTGGATTCTCGCGCCCGGTCAGCGTGCCAATCACGCCCTTGCGCGACAAACCCACGAGCAGCGGCACGCCAAGCGCGGCAAACTGGTCGAGCGCGCGCAACAGGGCGAGGTTGTGTTCGAGCGTCTTGCCGAACCCGAACCCGGGATCCACGACAATGCGCTTCTTGTCGATGCCGGACATCTCGCAGGCGAAAATGCGCTCGGCCAGAAACCGCCGCACATCCGACACGACGTCGTCGTAATGCGGGGCCTGCTGCATCGTGCGCGGTTCGCCCTGCATGTGCATCAGGCAAACCGGCACCTTCAAATCGGCCGCGGCGTCGAGCGCCCCGTCGCGGCGCAACGCATACACGTCGTTGATGAATCCCGCACCGGCAGCCACGGCCGCGCGCATGACTTCGGGCTTGCTCGTGTCGATCGCAATCGGCACGGACGTCTGTTTCGCCAGCGCTTCCACCACCGCGACGACACGCGCGATTTCCTCTTTCGCGGAAACTTCATCCGCGCCAGGCCGCGTCGATTCGCCGCCGACATCGAGCAAGTCCGCACCTTCTTCGACCAGTCGAAGGCCGTGTGCGATCGCTGCGCCAGCATCGAAATGCAGGCCGCCATCGGAAAATGAGTCAGGCGTGACGTTGATGATGCCGGCGATGCGCGGCTGGTCGAGCCGCAGCGCACGGCCGTGGCAGTCGAGAGTTCGGACAAGATCGAACATGAGTCAGGGTGCCGATCGGGTTGACTGTGGCGGGAACGCCGGCATAGTCGACGCTGCAGACTTCGCTGGGAACGGGAGACCGACCTTCTTGCAGAACGCCGCGAATCGCGGCATATCCCGATAGCGCTTGAGGAACGGGTCGATCAGCAGATTGCGAATGCCTGTGTCGCGGCTCGCCCAGGCCCGATCGAGCCATTCGAACATGTGGTCCGTGTCGTTGCGCAGCGCATAAACTTCGGCTATCTGATACGCGACGAGCGTCGCGTACTTGTCAGTCAGGACCTTGAGCGCCGCATCGGCGGCTTGGCGGTCGGTCCCGATCTGCCGCGCCAGCGCGACCGCCTCGTCCTGCCAGACCCCTGCCGGCTCCTGTTGCGCGGCAGCCAGCGCGGCTTGCGCGTTGCCACGCTCGATCTCGATCGTCGCCAGTTGCAGGTTATAGCTCACGGCTTTCGGCTGCAGTTCGATCGCCCGGCGAATGGCGCGGTCCGCCTCGTCGAGGCGGCCGAGCGCGGTCAGATTGCCGGAAAGGCCCCAGTACCAGCCGGCGCGAAGCGGATCCGTCGCCAGAGCCTTCTGTATCAGGTCGACCGCTTCTGCAGGCTGGCCTAGCGTAGCCCGCAGATTGGCCAGCATGAGGCGGGTCGGTCCATCGGTCGGCGCGAGTTCCAATGCCCGCTTCGCCTCGGCTTCGGCGCCGGCCCAGTCGAAATCGCGATTGAGCAGCAATCGGCCTTGCGCAACGTGGGCGCGGGCCAGATCCGGCGCCAGCTTCAGCGCCGTCTCGGCTGCCACGTGCGCTTGTTCGTACGCCTGCTCTGCGGCCGCGCCCTCGAGGAATCCGGCAGCTTCGTTCGACCAGGCGAGCGACGACAATGCCCAGGCCAGCGCGTATTTCGGATCCAGCCGCGTGGCTATCGAATACTGGTCGATGGCCTTGCGGAAATCGGCCTCGGTCCCGAGCGCGACGAAGAAGTTGCCCTGCAGGTAGGCGTTGTAGGCATCGAGGTTTCCGCCGGGCGGGCGATCGGTTTGCGCCGCAGCGTTGTCGTCGGTCAGAAGCTTGGCCTTGAGCGCGCTCGCAACCGCGTTCGTGATGTCGTCCTGCAGCGCGAACAGATCCTTGTACGGCCTGTCGAAACGTTCCGACCAGAGCATGCGACCGCTTGCGGCATGGATCAGCTCGGCGCTGATGCGCACGACGTCGCCGGCGCGCCGCACGCTGCCCTCGAGCAAAGTCGCGACGCCGAGCTTGGCGCCGATCGCCTTGCTGTCCTCCTTCGAATCGCGGAACTGGAATGCCGAATTGCGGCCGATCACCGTCAATCCATCGAAGTGCGACAGCGCCGTGATCAGGTCTTCCGAGAGCCCATCGGAAAAGTATTGCTCATCCTTGTTGCCGCTCTCGTTGGCCAGCGGCAGCACGGCGATCGATTTCTCCGGGATCGCCGCATTCGTCGCATCGTTGCGCGCGACAAACAGATGCGTCAGCAGCAGCACGACGGCGATGCCGAGGACGCCAATGATCGCCAGATCGAGCTTGCGGCTCTTCGGCCGCACGGCAACTTCACCCGGCGCGAGATCGTGTTCGAGCCGCAGGCCCTCGGGTGTCAGTTCGAAGAACCAGGCGAACAGCAGCCAGAACGGAAAGCCGATTATGCCGCCGATAACGACCCAACGCGTGATCCAGTCCGGCGCGTTGAAGACCGGCCCCAGCGAGGCGATGCCCTGCGCCAACGCCCAAAGCCCGCCGATATACAGCGCGCCGGTGCGCAGCACGTTGCGGCGACGCAATTCAGCGATGAACGACGCTACGTTCAAGCAACCGCCCTGGTTTGCGCAATCGTGCGGACCTGCGGAGTTTCAGCAAGCGTGGCGAATAGTGCAAGCACTGCGCCGGAAAATGCTCCTGCGTTTCCGGCATGTCCGCCATCCATGGCGGCGCCGGAAAGTGCTCCTGCGTTTCCGGCATGTCCGCCATCCATGGCGGCCAAAAATGAGAAGGCCGCCCGGGGGCGGCCTTCTGCGCACTTGCGACGATCTCAATGCTGAGCGGCGGGCCCGCCGATCGGCGCGGCCGGCTTGCCGACCCCTGAAGCACCTGGACCGCTGTCGGCCGGCTTCTGCCAATCCTT
>DATIEJ010000453.1:0-6773 GCA_035455825.1 Rhodanobacteraceae bacterium
CAGCGAGCAGGAAAAGCTCGTCGCGCTGGAGAAGGCGCTGTACCTGTCGCTGGCCGACATCAAGGAAATCAACCGCGCGATGTCGATCGGCGAGGCCAAGGCGCGCCGGGCGAAGAAGGAAATGGTCGAGGCGAACCTGCGTCTGGTCATCTCGATTGCGAAAAAGTATACCAACCGCGGCCTGCAGTTCCTCGACCTGATCCAGGAAGGCAACATCGGCCTGATGAAGGCGGTCGACAAGTTCGAATACCGCCGCGGCTACAAGTTCTCGACCTATGCGACCTGGTGGATCCGCCAGGCGATCACGCGCTCGATCGCCGACCAGGCGCGCACGATCCGCATTCCGGTGCACATGATCGAGACGATCAACAAGCTCAACCGCATCAGCCGCCAGATGCTGCAGGAGATGGGCCGCGAGCCGTCGCCGGAGGAACTGGCGGTCAAGATGGAAATGCCCGAGGACAAGATCCGCAAGGTGCTCAAGATCGCCAAGGAGCCGATCTCGATGGAAACTCCAATTGGCGACGACGAGGATTCGCACCTCGGCGACTTCATCGAGGACACGAGCATCGAATCGCCGGTCGAGGCGGCCACCGGCACCGGCCTGCACGAGACCGTGCGCGACGTGCTCGGCGGCCTGACGCCGCGCGAGGCCAAGGTGCTGCGCATGCGTTTCGGCATCGACATGAACACCGACCACACGCTCGAGGAAGTCGGCAAGCAGTTCGACGTCACGCGTGAGCGCATCCGCCAGATCGAAGCCAAGGCGCTGCGCAAGCTGCGTCATCCGAGCCGGTCGGAGCAGCTGCGGTCGTTCCTCGATCTGGAATAGGTCGAATCGCTGATCAAGAACAAACGCCCGCGGAAGCGGGCGTTTTCGTTTGGGGCGGTGTAAACGCTAAACTGTGGCAGAGTCTCCCTCACCCCGTGCCCTCTCCCGCGGGCGGGAGGACCCTCACCCCGTGCCCTCTCCCGCTGGCGCGGGAGAGGGGGAGTGAATGTCGCGCTTGCGCGCGACGGCGTTGCTTGATTGGAGCGGGGAGTGATCGTCGTGCTGCGCACGACATCGTTATTCGATTGGAGCGGGGGCCTATAGCTCAACGGTTAGAGCAGAGGACTCATAATCCTTTGGTTCCAGGTTCGAATCCTGGTGGGCCCACCAAATTGCAACGGTGCCGCGCTGGCGCCGCCGCCCGCAGATCCTGTCCCGGGCGCCCGATCTCTGGCGAGATCCGCTTGGCAAACGCGCCCAGACAGCCCTGGTCCTGCCGCCCTTGCCGACCTTCCAGGCATGCCACACAGTGCCCGTGGCCGGGTGACCCTGCGCGTCATCGGGCGGGCCGACGTGGCGCCCGGAAAAAGGGGGAAATCGCCAAACCGGTCTCCAAAACGGCTCAAAACTGCCGTTGTGCGGCGCAAAAAGCCGATAAACGTTCCGCAAAGCGAGACGGTCGTCATAGACCGTGCATTCAGAAACCCGGATAGTTCCTACCGTCGAACAGGGGCTGGAATCCCAGTACTGCAGGGGGGGCTAGCCGAGCACTAAACCTAAGTTGCATTGCCATCTGCTGGTGTAGTCCACGGAGCCGCAGGCACGACTTTTCTGGGATTCAGATGAAACAGGTGGGCCTTTTCATCGTTGCGCTGACGCTGGCACTCATGGCCGGCACTGCGGGCGCGAACTGTTATACCGACACGAGCCAGGCCAACTTCCAGGCCGGTGTCGCGAACGGTGTCGATCTGACCTCGAGTCCCGGCGATGTGCTGCTGACGTCGACTGCAGGCAGCCCCGCCATCGATGCGCAGAATACGTCGATCACCTCGAACGGTGAGCTTTTCTCGTACACCCAGTGGAATGCCCAGACCTTCACGGCCGGCAAGTCGGGCGCGCTGAGCCGCGTCGATGTCAATCTGTTCTGCTATTTCTGCGGAACCGCACCGCCTGCGATCATCGTCAGCGTCCGGGCAACGTCCGGCGGCGTGCCGACAGGCAGCGATCTGGCGACGGCGACGACGGCAATCAGCAACTGGTCCGTCGGTGCGCAGGCCTGGTTCACGGCGAACTTCGCGACGCCGGCGAATCTCAGTGCCGGCACGCAGTACGCGCTGGTGGTTCGCCCAGCGGCCTCGTATGTCAACGGCACTCTGGCATTCAGCAACAGCGCCGTTTCGTCCGCGCAGGGCAATGACGTCTACGGTGGCGGCAAGCTGCTGTTCAGCACCAATAGCGGTTCGGCCTGGACCGTCCAGATGTACGGCACGACGGGCACGTCCGACGCCGGGTTCAAAACCTATATCGGCACCGGCACCTCCGGCTATAACGGCGCCGGCGACCTGATTTCCTCGGTCAAGGACGGCGGCTCGTCCCCGACCTGGTCGACCGTTTCCTGGACCGGTTCGACGCCAACCGGCACGGCATTGAAGTTCCAGGCGGCGGCGAGCAGCTCGGCGACCGGGACGTTCGCTTTCGTCGGTCCCGACGGAACGTCGGCAAGCTACTACACCAACGGTGCTTCGCTGGATCGTTTCAACGGCACCCGTTACCTCAAGTATCGTGCGTTCCTTACCGGCAACACGTCGTCGACGCCGACACTGAGCGATGCGACGGTCTGCTACACGCCGCCGGCATCGGCGGACCTGTCGATCACGAACAGCGACGGCGCGGCGGCAGCCGTGCCGGGCGGCTCGGTGACGTATGCGATTCATGCCGCCAATGCGGGCCCGAATGCCGTCACCAATGCCACGGTCACCGACGCGTTCCCGGCGGCGCTGTCGTCCTGCCGCTGGACCTGCTCAGGCGCCGCCGGCGGTACCTGCACGGCGTCCGGTTCGGGCAACATCAGCGATTCGACCGTCGACCTGCCGGTCGGCGCAAGCGTCAACTATTCGGCTACCTGTTCGATCGCTTCGTCGGCGACCGGCACGCTCGTGAACGCGGCTTCGATCTCGAGCAGTACTGTCGATCCGGCGACCGGCAACAACTCCGCAAGCGACAGCGATACGCTGACGCCGCAAGCCGACCTTTCGATCAGCAACAACGATGGCGCGGCGTCCGTGACTGCCGGTGGCTCGACGACCTACACGCTGGTGGCGAGCAACAACGGACCCAGCGACGCGATCGGCGCCACCGTGACCGATACGTTCCCGTCAGCGCTGACCTGCACCTGGACCTGCTCGGCGTCGGCCGGCAGCACCTGTCCGGCTTCGGGTTCGGGCAACATCAACAGCTCGGTCAACCTGCTCGACGGCGGCTCCGCGACGTTCAGCGCCAGCTGCGCGGTGTCGGCAACGGCCAGCGGATCGATCGTCAATACGGCAACGATCAGCGCGCCGAACGGCGCAACCGACCCGGCCGCCTCCAACAACACGGCGACCGATACCGATTCCGTGGGTGTCGCCGCCGGTCCTCCGACGTTGTCGCTGACCGACAATATCGACTACGTGCGTGTCGGAGATGTCGTCACCTACGTCATTCACGTTTCGAATCCGGGCAGCACGATTACACCGACGGTATCGGATACGTTGCCGGCACAGCTCTCCGCCGTAAACTGGAACTGTCAGGCAAGTGGCGGCGCGACCTGCGGCAGTGGCGGCACCACGAGCGGCGGCAACGGCGCCATGCCGGCCGACAGCCCGACGCTTCCGGCCGGCGGCGAAGTCGACTACACATACTCCGTGACCGTGCTCGATGCCAATTCGAATGGCCAGGTCAACAACACCGCATCGATGAAGATCACGGGTCACGCGTCGAACATGAGCGCCACCGATGCCGACACGGTCGTGGTCTTCATCAGTGGATTCGAAAGCGCAACGACACCGTTGGCGATAAGCCCGTCGGGCAGCAACGCGTCGGGTTCGGTGACCGCGCAACTCGGCGTCGACGGCGGCCTGCTGGCCAAGCTCGGTCCCGCGCCGGTGACGGTCGCGAGCGCGCAGTCGGCGAGCGGGCAGACGCTGTTCAGTCTGCAGCTGATGCGCTCGGGCAAGGACGTGTTGCTGCGCAGCCTGACCACGATCGACGGCGGGCCGTTCTCCGATGTTTCGCCATGGCAGGCCGTCGACCTGCGCGCGCTGCGCCTCGGATTCCAGTGGCAGTCGGCGACGACACGCGGTGACGATGGTTTCCTGCGTGCCGGCTCCGCCGCGCAGCAGGCCCTGATCGCGGCGAACAACTCGCGCGAAGCGCCGACGCAGTTGCGGGTCACCACCGTCGACGGGATTCCGTGGCTGGCACTGGCCGGGCAATAGCACGACGCCGCACGACCATTTTCCAGAGCCCGGGCCTGCCCGGGCTTTGTTTTTTCACGGACGATTCAATCAGCAAGTGGCTGGCGGACGTAGGGTGGGCCTTGGCCCAGCATCTTTTTTGGTGTGAAAGGTCGGTGGGCCAAGGTCCATCCTGCGAAGCGCCAAAAGATCGGTGGGGCCACGGCTCCTACCCGAAGCGCAGCACGAACGCGCGTCCGCCGGCGTCGACGCTCTCGTCGAGCAGCCAACCGCGGCGTTCGCACACGCGCCGGATCATGCCCAGGCCGAGCACGTGCTCGCGCGTGTCGATCCTGGCCGGAGTCTCCGCGCCATCGGCGGCAGCCGCGTCGCCTTCGTGCGCCACGGTCAACGCATCCGCGGCAACCTGCACGCGCAACACGCCGCCTTCTGCGAATTGCGTCGCCGCGCGCAGCAGGTTGCCGATCACGATGCCGAGCACGCGTGGCGGCGCGGCGACCGCGACCGCGGCGTCGCGGTGGCCCTCGAGACGAAGGTGTTTTTCGGCCAGCGCGTCGGCGCGTTCGCGCAACAACGAGTCGACGAGGGCGCCGAGGTCCGGCGTGCGGTCCTCGTTGGCGCGTTCGTCGCTGCGCGCCAGCACGAGCAACGCGTCGAGCAAGTCGCGCAGCTCGTCGGCGCCGCGCTGCATGCGCTTCAGGCGCACCGCGATTGCCGCGCTGGTGCCGCCGTTGTCGAGCAGCACTTCGATCGCACCGCGGATGACGGCCAGCGGCGTGCGCAGTTCGTGGCTGGCATCGGCCGTGAACGTGCGCTCGCGGCGCACGTATTCGTGCAGCTTCTGCTGGTAACGGTCGAATGCCTGCGCCAGCACGCCGACCTCGTCCCTCGAATATTCCGGCGCCAGCGGCGCCGTACCATGCACTGCCGGATCGAGCGTCTCGACCTGATGCGCCAGGCGCCGCACCGGTTCGATCGCGCGGCCGGACAGGAACCAGCCGAGCCAGGCCGACAGCGCGCTGCCGAACAGCATCAGCGCGAACAGGTCGCGCGACAGGCGCCGCTCGCGCACGCTTTCCAGGCCAATGTCGAGCACGACGTACAGCCGCTCGCCGTTCACGTCGTAGACCGCAACGTGGCGTTCGCCACGCGCGTCGGCGACCTCGTGCAATCCTGGTCCGAGATTGATGAAATCGGGCGGCGCGGGATCGCCGGCGCTGGCTCCGGCGCCGCCGACGAAGGCGTAATAGTGCTTCGTGCGCGGATGCGGAACGACGCCGTCGGCGGCATAGCGTTCGCGCAGATAGTCGCCTTCGACGCGCAACATCTCGTCGATCAGGCGGTGCACGTAGGAATCGGAGAAATGCACGGCGACCGCCGAAAGGCAGGCGCTGACGACCAGCCCCAGCACCGCGCACAAGGCCGCGACGCGCGCGCGCAATCCGAGCCTACGCATCGGCCGATTCCGCCATGCGATAACCGAAGCCATGCACGGTGTGCAGCAGTTGCTGCTTGAACGGGCGGTCGATGACCGACCGCAGCACCGAAAGATGCGTGTGCAGCGTCGCGATGTCCCCGCCAGCTTCGCCCCACAGCGCGTGCGCCAGGTCGGCGTGCCGGACCAGGTGCGGCGACCGGCGCAGCAGCAGTTCGAGCAGCACGAAGCCGGCGCGCGTCAGCGTCAGCGCCTGGCCGGCGCGCTCGACCCGAAGGTTGACCGGGTCGAGCGACAGGTCGGCAATGCGCAGCACTTCGCCATGCTGCAGGCGCCCGCGCCGGTAGAGCGCGCGAATGCGCGCTTCGAGTTCCTTCATCGCGAACGGCTTGACCAGGTAGTCGTCGGCGCCCTGGGCGAAGCCGGTCAGCTTGTCTTCCAGCGTGTCGCGCGCGGTCAGCATGAGGACCGGCGTGTCGCGGCCGGCTTCGCGCAGCTTGCGGCACAAGTCCAGGCCATCGAGCTTCGGCAGGCCGAGGTCGAGGACGACAACGTCGTAACCGCCGTCCATCGCCATGCGCAGGCCGGTCGCGCCGTCCGCGGCATGATCCATGACAAAACCGCGAAACTCGAGGAAGTCCCAGATGTTCGCGGCGATGTCCCGTTGATCCTCGATCAGCAGTATGCGCAGCATGTCCGCACCCTCGCTCACTCGGCCGCCGCCACGGCCGGCACGGCGGCGGCAGGCGCCGGGCCGAGCATGCGCGCGCTGCGCCAGTTGCCGAAGCGGTAGTAACTGCTCGACAGCAGCATCGAGATCAGCGAGCCGAGCGGAAAGCTCCACCAGATCGCGTCGCTGCCCCAGGCGTCGACGAGGCCGTAGGCGAACGGGATGCGCACGCCCCAGAGCGCGACGAACAGGATGACCAAGGGCGGAATCACCGCACCGGTCGAGCGCACGACGCCGGCGAGCACGAACGACACGCCGAAGAACACGAACGACCAGACCACGATCGCGTTGATGTGCTGGGCGATCTCGATCGCGCCGCCGGTGCCGGGCAGGAACAGGTTCAACGCGCCGCGATTGAACAGGTAGATCAGCGTCACCAGC
>DATIEJ010000454.1:0-2054 GCA_035455825.1 Rhodanobacteraceae bacterium
ATCACGACGACGATCTTCTTGTTGTGCAGCATGCTGGTGGGAATCCGCTCGTCTTGACTGTCGTCACGAGATTGTCCCATGGCGCGCGAGGCGCACCAAGGAGCCGCAATCCTCAACGGTTCCCGGAGGACCTGACGCCCGCGCAATCGCCTCTCCCGCTGGCGGGAGAGGCCGGCGCGGCGCAGCTGCGACGGGTGAGGGTGGCGCGTCCGAAGCGCAACCGCCCAGACGCGCCACCCTCACCCCAGCCCTCTCCCGCCAGCGGGAGAGGGGGTGGGACCTCGGTCCGTCAGGGCGCTCGATCCTTCTCGCCTTACCCGCGGCAATCGGATACAACCATTCGTTTTCCCACCCGCCAGCCGGTAAACTCGGCAAATTGCCTTGTTTCCGATCCGAAATGACCATCGAAACACCGACCAGCAACAATTTCATCCGCCAGATCATCGTCGAAGACCGCGCCGCCGGGAAACACGGCGGCAGCGTCATCACGCGTTTTCCGCCGGAGCCGAACGGCTACCTGCACCTGGGCCACGCCAAGTCGATCTGCCTGAATTTCGGCATCGCGCGCGATTTCGGCGGCGTCTGCCACCTGCGCTTCGACGACACCAATCCCGGCAAGGAAGACGTCGAATACGTCGAGGCGATAAAGGACGATGTGCGCTGGCTCGGTTTCGAGTGGGACGAACTGCGCCACGCCTCCGATTACTTCGAGGTATTTTACCTTTGTGGACAAAAGCTGATCCGCGACGGCAAGGCTTTCGTCTGTGATCTGTCGGCCGATCAGCAGCGCGAATATCGCGGCACGCTGACCGAACCGGGCCGCAATTCACCCTGGCGCGACCGCGGCGTCGAGGAGAACCTCGACCTGTTCACGCGCATGCGCGCCGGCGAGTTCGCCGACGGCGCGCGCACGCTGCGCGCTAAGATCGACATGGCCAGCGGCAACATCAACCTGCGCGATCCGACGCTGTACCGAATCCGCAAGGTGACGCACCAGAACACCGGCGACGCCTGGCCGATCTATCCGATGTACGACTTCGCGCACAGCATTTCCGACGCGGTCGAAGCGATCACGCATTCGCTGTGCACGCTCGAATTCGAAGACCACCGGCCGCTGTACGACTGGTGCATCCGCGAAGTCGACCTGCCGCATCATCCGGAACTCGTCGAGCCGCTGATCAAGGCCGGCCTGCATACCGTGGTCAGCACGCCGCAGCAGATCGAGTTCTCGCGCGGCAACCTCAACTACACGGTCATGAGCAAGCGCAAGCTGATCTCGCTCGTGCAGGATGGCCTGGTCGACGGCTGGGACGATCCGCGCATGCCGACGCTGTCCGGTGCGCGCCGGCGCGGCTATCCGGCGGCGGCGATCCGCGCGTTCTGGCAGCGCGTCGGCGTCAGCAAGCAGATCAGCGTGATCGACTATTCCGTGCTCGAAGGCTGCGTGCGCGAAGAGCTCGACGCGATTGCGCCGCGCCGGTTTGCCGTGATCGACCCGCTCAAACTCGTGATCACGAACCTGCCCGACGGCCATGCCGAATCGCTGACCTTTCCGAACCATCCGAAGAACGAATCGTTCGGCACGCGCGCTGTCGCGCTGTCGCGTGAGCTGTGGATCGAGCGCGAGGATTTCATGGAAGTGCCGCCGAAAGGTTTTCATCGGCTAGTGCCGGGCGGTGAAGTGCGCCTGCGCGGCGTCGGCATCGTCAAGTGCCAGGACGTGGCAAAGGATGCCGGCGGCAATGTCAGCGAAGTTCGCTGCACGCTCGATCTGGAATCGCGCACCGGCATGCCCGGCGCCGAACGCAAGGTCAAGGGCACGATCCATTGGGTCAGCGCGCGGCACGCGCTCGCCGCCGATGTGCACCTGTACGACCGCCTGTTCAACGTTGCCGATCCCGACGACGAAACCGACGGCAAGACCTATCGCGATCATTTGAATCCCGACTCGCGCCGCAGCGTGCGCGGCTATGTCGAGGCGTCGCTCGCCGATATTGCGCCCGAGCAGTCAGTCCAGTTTGAGCGCCTCGGCTACTTCGTTGCCGACCGCGTCG
>DATIEJ010000455.1:0-9820 GCA_035455825.1 Rhodanobacteraceae bacterium
TCAACAGATTCACCACGAAGACACGATGGACACGAATTTGATGTCTTGTATACAGTTCTTGCCCTTCTTCGTGATCTTCGTGCTTTCGTGGTGGACCTTTTCGCTTCTCTTCAGATTAAAGCTTGTCACCAAAATATTCCCTGCACCAGGCGACGACCTTCGGCATGCCCTGCTCGATCGTCGTTGCAGGCGTAAACCCGAACGCCGCATGGGCGCGTTCGACGGCAGCGCTGGTCTCGGGCATGTCGCCGGCCTGCATCGGCTTGTTGATGCGCTCGGCCTTGCGCCCCGCCGCGAGCTCGATCACGGCGATGAAGCGCTCGAGCTCTACCGGTCGATGATTGCCGAGATTGTAGATCGCGATCGGCGCATGCTTGCCGTCGTCCTTCGGCGGCACGCCGAGCGCGCCGAGCACGCCGGCGACGATGTCGTCGATGTACGTGAAGTCGCGGCGCATGCGTCCGCGGTTGAACACTTCGATCGGGCGTCCGGCAAGGATCGCGCGGCTGAAGATCAGCGGCGCCATGTCCGGCCGGCCCCACGCGCCGTAGACGGTGAAGAAGCGCAGCCCCGTGCACGGAATCCGGTACAGATGCGCGTACGAGTGCGCCATCAGCTCGTTCGACGCCTTCGACGCCGCGTACAGCGACAGCGGCTGATCGACCGCCTGCGTTTCGGCGAACGGCGGCAGCGCGTTGGCGCCGTAGACCGACGACGACGACGCGTACACGAGGTGCTTGATGCTGTAGCGCCGGCAGGCTTCGAGGATGTTCAGGAACCCGGTCCAGTTGCTGTGCAGGTAGGCATAGGGATTTTTCAGCGAATAGCGCACGCCGGCTTGCGCGGCAAGGTGGATGACCTGCGTGATCTTGGTCTGCGCGAACAGCGCATCGACCGCCGCCTTGTCGGCGATGTCGATCGTGCGCAGGTCCAGGCCGCGGCACAGGGCCGCGACCCGGTCATGCTTGAGCTGCGGCTCGTAGTAGTCGTTGAAGTTGTCGATGCCGACCACGGCATCGCCGCGCGCGAGAAGGCCGCGCGCCACGTGGGCGCCGATGAAGCCGGCCGCGCCGGTGAGCAAAACCGTCATGCCCCGAATCCAGATCTGCGCCGAAGCGGCGCGGGGGCGCGAATTGTACCGGCTGAAGGCCGCCGGTGGTTGCGTTCGTGTCTGCGCGTGCCGGCGCGAAGTGGCGAATCAGCCCTGCAGGGCCGTGCGCCACTCGGCTTCGATGCCGTCGAACTGGCCGCTGTCCCGGGCCAGAAGAATCAAGGTTCCGCCGCCGATCGGCACGCTGCGGCCGCGCCAGCCTTCGCGCTCAAAGTCTTCGCTCTGCCCGACCCGGTCGTCGACGACATAGATGACCGTCACCGGTCCGCTGTTGCCGGGCATGACCATGTGCACGGTCAGGTGACGTCCCATCGGGCAACAACCGACATACACGACCTCAGCGGAAACGTCGTGTCGCAAGGCGATACCACGCTTCGCAAACGCCGCGCGCACCGATGCTGCCGGCACGGCCTGGGTCAATTTCAGCGCCTCGGGTTCTCCGTGCAGATGGTCGACCGCCTGCGCCGACAGAGGGCGCGCTTCGACGCGCATGCCCATGCCGACCGCGAGAACGAGCGTCGCGGCCAGCGCGAGCAGGCCGCCGCGACGCATCCAGACCCGGCGGCCACGCTGTTGCTGCGTCGCCTGTGCAAGCAGGATCGACTCGGCCAGCTGTGTCGCCGGCTCGACGTTCAACGCGCGTCGCAGCGCGGCCTCGAACTCCACGGCGCGCGCGGCTGCTTCCGCGCAGCGCGCGCATTCCTGCCGGTGGCGGACGAAATCCGCCGCGGCCGATTGCGGGTCGACGCCGAGCTGGCGGCGGAATTCAAGACAGTTCATACACGTTCGCTTCTTTGTTGCCGTCGCCGAGCAGGACCTTCAGCTTCTGGCGGGCCCGGAACAGCTGGGTCATCACGGCCGCGGCGGAAATGTTCAGTTCGCGCGCGATCTCTTCGCAGGAAAATCCGCCGAGCACCTGCATCAGCAGCGGCTCGCGGTACTTCGGATCGAGCCGGTGGATCGCCGCGCGGATCACCGCGTCTTCGCCGGCCGACTCCGGTTGAACGGTGTCGCGCTCATCGGCAATGTCGATCTCGCTGACATCGCTGAATTGCGGCGTCTTGCGCTCGTACAGGCGCGCGTGTTCGCGACGCAGGATCGTGATCAGCCACGCCTTGGCGGCGTTCGTTTCACGCAGGTCGCCGAGCGCGCGCCAGGCGCGCAGGAATGTTTCCTGGACAAGATCGTTGGCCAAGGCTTCGTCTCCGCACAGCCAGTAGGCGTAGCGGAACAGGTCTCCCGACAGACTGCGCACGAGTGCGTCGAACTGCCGTTGTTTGCTGTTCACAGCGGACATGACCCGGTTAGTGTCGTGAAACTTTCATGAACTTCATGATCGATAGACGCGCGAGCGTCACAAACCTGACAACTTCCGTTTAGCGGATGCGCTCGAGGATCCCGTCGAGCTCATCCAGGCTGTGATAGGTGATGACGAGCTTGCCACGCCCGCCGCGGCCATGCTGGATGCTGACCTTGGTCGCGAGCTTTTCCGCCAGTTCGCGTTCGAGGCTTTCGACATTCGCATCGCGCTTCGATGCGGCTTTCCCGGCTTTGCCGCCCGGCGCCGTCTGGGCGCGCCGCGCCGCGGCTTCGAGTTCGCGCACCGACCAGCCGTGTTCGGCCGCCTGCTTTGCGAGCTTGAGGGCCAGCGCCTGATCGAGCGTCAGCAGCGCGCGCGCATGCCCCATCTCGAGTCGATGCTGCTCGAGCAGTTGCTTGATCGCCGGCGGCAGGTCGAGCAGGCGCAGCAGGTTCGACACCGAAGCGCGCGAGCGGCCGAGCGCGTCGGCGGTCTGCTGGTGCGTGTATTTGAACTCGGCGATCAGTCGATGCAGCGCCTGGGCTTCTTCGAGCGGCGTGAGTTCCTCGCGCTGGATGTTCTCGATGAGCGCCATCGCCACGACCGCCTGGTCGGGCACTTCGCGCACGAGCGCGGGAATCTCGGCGAGGCCGGCCAGCTGCGCGGCGCGCCAGCGGCGCTCGCCGGCGATGATTTCGAAGCGTGTGCCGCCGACCGGCCGCACGACGATCGGCTGGATGACGCCCTGCGCCTTGATCGATGCCGCGAGTTCGCCCAGGCGCTCCGGATCCATCGCCTGGCGCGGCTGGAACTTGCCGGGCTGGATGCGATCGAGGCGCAGCTGCTGCAATTCACCGTCCGGTGCGGCGCTATCGTCTTCGGGCGTTCCCAGCAGCACGTCGAGATCGCGCGCGCCGAGTCCTCCGCGTCGTTTGGCCGCCATTCGCATCAATCTCCTAGTTCACGTGGGCCGGGGTCGGCGCGGCAGGCAAGCGCTCGCGCCGCAGCATTTCGCCGGCGAGGCCAAGATAAGCGATCGCGCCGCGTGATTCCCGGTCGTACAGGTTGATCGGCAACCCGTGGCTCGGCGCTTCGGCCAGGCGCACGTTGCGCGGGATGATCGAGCGCAGCAGCTTGTCGCCGAAGTGCTTGACCAGTTGTGCCGACACGTCGTTGCCGAGGTTGTTGCGCACGTCGTACATCGTGCGCAGCAGGCCTTCGATCTCGAGTTGCGGATTCAGGCGCGTGCGCACGGCCTTGATCGTGTCGAGCAGGCTCGACAAACCCTCGAGCGCGAAGTATTCGCACTGCACCGGAATCAGCACGCCGTGCGCGGCTGTCAATGCGTTGATCGTCAGCAGATGCAGCGACGGCGGACAATCGATCAGGATCGTCTGGTAGTGGTTGCCGAGCTTTGCCAGTTGCTCCTTCAGGCGCGATTCGCGCGCGAGCACATCGATCAGCTTGAGCTCTGCGGCGGTCAGGTCGCGGCTGCCCGGGAGCAGGTCGAAGCCGGCCTTCGTCGGCACGATCGCGCTCTGGATCGTTGCTTCCTCGAGCAGCACTTCGCAGCCGGTCAGCTTGACCGTGCGCTTGTCCAGGCCCGAGGCCATCGTCGCATTGCCCTGCGGATCGAGGTCGATGAGCAGGATGTTGCGGCGCGTTTCGGCCAGCGCCGCGGCCAGGTTGACCGCGGTCGTCGTCTTGCCGACGCCGCCCTTTTGATTGGCGATTGCGATGATGCGAGTCATTGGCTGCTGTCCTCAGGCCGCATGCCCGTGCTGCACGGCCTGCGTGCGCCTGATTATCACCGCGTGGCGCGCTGCCGCCAAACCCGGCACGCGCAACGCGTGCACGTCGGCGATCGCGAATCCGTCCGGCAGCGTGGTGATCTCATCACGCTGCAGCTGTCCCTTGAGCGCCAGCAATATGCCGTTCGGCGCCAGCAGGTGGCCGGCCGAATCCAGCATGTCGCCGAGCGAGGCGAATGCGCGCGCGGTTACCGTGTCGTATTGGCCGCGCGCCTCCTCGACCCGGCACGCTTCGATGCGCACGTTGCCGAGCTTGAGCGTTCGCACCGCTTCGCGCAGGAAGCGCGTCTTCTTGCCGTTCGCATCGATCAGCGTTACCTGGCGCTCCGGATCGAGCACGGCGAGCGGGATGCCGGGCAGGCCGGCGCCGGTGCCGATATCGGCGAGCCGTTCGCCGCGCACGAACGGCGCGACCGCAAGCGAATCGAGCAGGTGATGCGTGACCATCTGCTCCGGCGCGCGGATCGACGTGAGGTTGTACGCGCTGTTCCAGCGCGCCAGAAGCTCCAGGTAATCGAGCAGCACGTCGACCGTGGCGACTTCCGCCCCCAGGCCAAGTTCAGCCATGCCCGCCCGCAGCTGGGCGAACATCGCGGCGCGATCGGTGACCGGGTTCATTGGCTTTCTCGTGGCCGCGACGCCGCGGCGAGCCGGCAAGTATCCTTGGCCGGGACGGCAAAATCCAGCGCAACGATTCAGGGCGAACGGCGTTCGCCCGCAGACACTTCAAACGCTGTGCGCTTAGAGGTGGCTGATCTGCACGCGCGTGATCAGCAGGCCGCGATCGCGCAACTGCCGGTTCAGGTCGGCCTTCAGGCGCTTGTTGCGCGCCGTGGCGTCCTCATTGGCCGATCCGGCGAGCAGGGCCGGCAGGCAGCCGCGCACCAGCTCGCCGACGTCGTCGATTACCGCGTCGGCGCGTTCGGCGTCGATGACCTGGTAGAACACCTGGCCGGAATAGGCACCGTCCGAAAGCGCTGACTCGACCTTGCCGATCTCGACGATATTGCCGAGCAGGCGGATCTTGTGCGCGACCCGTTCGACGACCGGCACGACGATATGCGTGCCCGCGCCGATCGTGCGCATGTGGCCCCCGAAGCGACGCAAGGTGTAGGCATGGCCCTCGGGGATGCGGCGAACGCAAGCCAGCGCGGCAGCAGCGGCGGCGCCAAGGAGCGTCAAGACGAACATCGGGGACATTTCTTATTCCCTTTAATCAGGGGCTTATCGGCAGCTTATAAACCTTTTTCTAGTAAAAAGCTACAGCGCGATGAAACGACTGCCATTTGACATAGCCTGAACCTTCCCCGAAGAACAGTCGCTGAATGATGTCGCAGTTTGCCTGCGAGCTACGTCACGTTACGGGCTCTGGAACGCCGAGCCTGGGGCCAAACAGGGCCTCGAAGTCGAGGCCGCGCAGCGGTCGCGGCTCACCGAGGTAGTTGCCTTGCGCATAGTCGGCGCCGCAGGCACGAAGTGCGGTTAACGTCGCGAAACTGTCAACATGTTCGCCGATCACCCGCAATTTAAGCGACTGGGCAAGCTGAGTAATCGAGCTGACCATCTTGTTGTCGAGTTCGCTGCCGGCCATGCCCTCGACGAAGCTGCCCTCGATCTTGACGAAATCGACCGGCAGGTGGCGCAGGTGCGTGAATGACGAAAAGCCGGTGCCGAAATCGTCGAGCGCGAAGCGGCAGCCAAGCTTCTTCAGCGCCGAGATGAAACGGCGGGCGACATGCAGACTGGTCAGCTCGCTGGTCTCGGTAATCTCGAAGATCAGCTGGTGCGCCGGCACATCGGAGGCCTTGACTGCTGCCTCGATCAGGCCGAGCGATTCCGGGTCGGCCAGGGTCATGTTAGACAGATTGACGTTGAACGCAATCGGCGCGCGCAGGCCCTTCAGGCCCTCAAGGTGGCGCAGCAGCCGGTTGATGATCCACAGATCGATCTTCGGCATCATGCCGACGCGTTCGGCCAGCGGCACGAAAACGCTCGGCGAAATCAGCTGGCCGTCCTTGCCGACCATCCGGATCAGGACCTCGAACAGGTACTCCAGGCCCGGCGTGCCGGCGCCGTTGATGCGCCAGCCCTGACGCGTCACGATCGCATCCTCGGTCAGGCCGAGTGCGGCGATCGGCACGATCGGCTGGGCCAGGAACACGAAGCGTTCCTGCTCGAGCGCATTGCGCAAACGATCGGTCCAGCCGGCTTCGATTTCGCGCGCGATGCGCGCATCGAACTCGCCGACGTAGATTTCGGTCTGGTCGCGTCCGCGCTGCTTGGCCGCCTTGCAGGCCAGGCGCGCGTGTTCGAGCGCATATTCGCCCGCCGGCGTGTCCTTGCTGATCACGGCGACGCCGACCGACGCGCTGACCTGGCGCGTCTGCCCGTGCGCCTGGTAATGGCACTGATGCACCAGTTCGCGATAGCCATCGGCGACCGGGAACAGATTTTCGAGTTGCACGCCGGTCAGCATCAAGGCGAAGCGGTCGCCCTCGAGGCGGCCGAGTGCATCGCCGTCGCGCAGGCGTTTGCTGATCATGGCGGCGACGTCGACGAGCACCTGTTCGGCATTCTGCGTGCCGGCGATATCGACGATGTAGTTGTAACGGTCGATGTCGATGTACAGCACCGCCGCGTAGCCGCCCAGTTCACGGCGCCGGTGCAGCTCCTGCGTGAGCAGCTGGCTCACGCTCTTGGCGTTGAACAGGCCGGTCAGGCGATCGTGGCTGCCTTCCCAGCGCAGGCGCTCGGCGCTCTTGCGTTCGGAAATGTCCCGGAACACGACGACCGAACCTTCGCGCCGCTGCTCGATCGCCAGCGGCAGCACCGTGCATTCGACCGGAATGCCGTCGCCATCGTGTTTCCAGAAAACGGTCTCGAAGCCCTTGAGCGGCTCGCCGCGTGCGTAGGCGCGACTGAGCTCGGAAGTTTCCTCGTTGAGCCGCTGCCCGTCCGCGGCCGCAAAGTGAATCGTGGCGTGCGCGTTCCTGCCGACGACGGCGGCATCGTCCGGATAGCCGAGCAGGCGCAAGGCGGTTGGATTGATGAACGTGATCACGCCGGCGCCGTCGACGCCGTAGACGCCGTCGCCGACCGAGCCGAGGATGCCGTCGAGGCGGCGCCGGTCGGCCTCGACCGATTTCTGCATCTGGATCTGCCGGCTCAGCGTGCGCACGCGCGCGAGGAACAGTTCCTTCGCTTCGTTCTTGAACATGCACTCGGTCGCGCCGGCCTCGAGGCAGCGCTTGATCACGTCTTCGCGATACGTGCCGGTGATGATCGCCAGGCCCGGCGCGCCGGGCTTGCTCGACAGACGCCGGCACAGTTCATCGCCGTTGCCGTCGGGCAGGTAGTAGTCGACGATGACGAGGTCGTACCTGGCCTGCGCGGCCATCGCGTCGGCCTCGCCGATCGAGCCGGCGGTCGCCACCTGGAAGCCGTTGCGCTCGAGCAGGTGCTGATAGGCCAGGCGTACGCTCGGTGAGTCGTCGACGAACAGGATGCGGATGCCGGTAACCGGAACGGCGCTGGCGGCGATCGGAAAAGCGCCCGGATCGTCGTCGTGCTCCGGGGTCAGCGCGCGCAGCACGCCCGGGATGCGGCTGAAATTCGTCCACAGCACGAGGCTGAGGTTGCCGCGCGTGCGCGCGAATTCCTCGAGTTCCGGCAGCAGCTCGTGGGTCATCAGCACGACCGGCAACATGCTGCCGTCGGGACCACGCAGAAACTCGAGCAGCGCGCCGAATTCGCGCGTCAGCCGCGCCGGCGCGCCGACCAGCAGCAATCCGTAGGGCTGGTCGAGTTCGGCCGAACGGCGCAGGTGGTCGATCGCCTCGAAATAGCTGGCCAACTCGCTGCGCGGACTGATGCCGGACGCCGTCAGCGTGCGCCGCAGCAGATGGCTGAGCGTGGTCGAGCGTTCGACGACGAGAATGCCGGGCAAGTTGCTTCTTCTTCAGTTGGCCGTAGTACCCCTCCAGCGCCGATCCGCCCGCAGAATCCTCACGCGATTCCGCCGACCTTGCGACGCCGACCTTGCACCAATGCGGAGTGCCGCATCCCCCCGGATGCCGGGCGCAATCAGAGCAGCAACAACGCCGCAATGCAAGTCACGTGTCCGGGCGCGAAGCCCGGTGGAGTTTGCGCTACAGTGTTGCCGATTGCCGGACCCCGGAGACCCGAATGCCCTTCCCCCTGACCCGCCTGCGCCGCATGCGCCGCGACGGATTCTCGCGCGCGCTGATGCGCGAAACTGTGCTGACGTCGGCAGATCTGATCCTGCCGGTATTCGTGCGCGGAGGGCAGGGCCAGCGCGAGGCCGTGGCCTCGATGCCGGGCGTCGAACGCGTGTCGATCGACCTGTTGCTTGGACTCGCCGCGCAGGCGCACGAACTCGGCATCCCGGCGCTCGCGTTGTTCCCGGTCACGCCGCCCGAGGCCAAGAGCCTGGACGCGCGCGAGGCCTGGAGTCCCGACGGCCTTGCCCAGCGCGCCGTGCGCGCATTGAAACAGGCGCTGCCCGAACTCGGCGTCATCACGGATGTCGCGCTCGACCCGTTCACGACGCACGGACAGGACGGATTGATCGACGATTCCGGCTACGTCGTCAACGATGCCACCGTCGATGCGCTGGTCAGGCAGGCGCTGTCGCACGCCGCGGCCGGTGCCGACGTCGTCGCGCCGTCGGACATGATGGATGGCCGCATCGGCGCGATTCGCGCCGCGCTCGAGCAGGCCGGCCACGTCAACACGCGCATCCTGGCCTATTCGGCCAAGTACGCCTCGGCGTTCTACGGGCCGTTCCGCGATGCGGTCGGTTCGGCCGGCAGCCTCGGCAAAGGCAACAAGTATACTTATCAGATGGATCCGGCCAACGGCGACGAGGCGCTGCGCGAGGTCGAGCTCGACCTGGCCGAGGGCGCCGACATGGTCATGGTCAAGCCCGGCCTGCCGTACCTGGACATCGTCCGCCGCGTGAAGGATCGTTTCGGCGCACCGACGCTGGTCTACCAGGTCAGCGGCGAGTATGCGATGCAGAAGGCCGCGTTCGCGAATGGCTGGCTCGACGAGCGCGCGATCGTGCTCGAGACGCTGACGTCGATCAAGCGCGCCGGCGCCGACGCGATCCTGACGTATTTTGCATTGCAGGCGGCCGGGTGGCTGCGTGAGGCCGCGCACTGATTGAACGCCACATTTTTGAACGCGGATTGCCGCGGATAAGCACGGATTTACGCGGATAAAGCAATAAAGAAAACTCTGTAATTGCTCTATCCGCGTTCATCCGTGATCATCCGCGTTCATCCGCGTTAAAAGGAGGCGCCTCGAACTGCGAGGCGAATCGTTCGCGGCCGCGCGCGGTGACATAATCCGCGGCATTGGATTTGCAGATTGCCGGGGAGTGCCATGAACGCGACAACGGAACCAGAACGCTACGCCGTATTCGGGCACCCGATCGCACACTCGCTGTCGCCGCGCATCCATGCGCGCTTTGCCGCGCAGGCCGGCATACGGGTGCATTACACCTCAGTCGACGCGCCGGCCGAATCGTTCGCCGCGCAGCTTGCGGATTTCGCCGCCGGCGGCGGCCGCGGAGCG
>DATIEJ010000456.1:0-5144 GCA_035455825.1 Rhodanobacteraceae bacterium
TCACCGGCAAGGGGAACCTTTCCGATCAAGTTTCCCAAGGGCAAGCCCGTCGCCAAGAACCGCTTCTGGGTGCCGGACTCGCTCGACGACTACCGCGTCCTCTACCACGCCTACCTGCAGGATCCGGATTTGCAGGATGCGCGCGCGCGCTGGCCCTTCGTCGCGATGTGGGACAACCACGAATTCTCGTGGAACGGCTGGCAGTCGATCCAGGAATTTGCTGGCACGGAAGGGTGGGTGCCCGCGCAGACGCTCAAGGTCGCGGCGAACCAGGCCTGGTTCGAATTCCAGCCGGCACGCGTGCTGCCGCCGGGCTCGAAGCTCGACACATTCAACGCGCCGCATGTCGTCGACACGCTGGTCAAGGATTTCGACGACACCGGCCTCGGCACCGAGCCCAACAACCTCGCCGCGATCAACAGCCTGATCGGCTATCGCGCCTTGCGCTGGGGCCGCCACATCGACCTGATCGTCACCGACCAGCGCAGCTACCGCTCACGCGATCCCGGCAATCACGACGAAATCAACCCGCTGTTCGAAGGCGACAAGCTCGGCTTCGTGCCCGAGGAATTGTGGGCGCAACTCGACGCCGGCCGCGACTACGCCGGCGGCCATCCGCCGGCGAAGCTGACGTTCGGTGACAAGAGCGTGGACAACTACCGCGCGAAAGAAGCCGCACAGACGATGCTCGGGGCGAAGCAGAAAGCCTGGTTTCTCGAACGCCTGCGCGGCGCGAAGGCCACCTGGAAGATCTGGGGAAATTCGCTGGGTACGCCGGATCAACGGGTCGATCCGCAGAATCTGCCGGCCGCGCTTGGCAAATGGAACGGTGCCGGCTATGGCCTCATGGGCACCTGGGACTGGGGCGCCATGTTCCACGAGCGCGCCCAGATCTTCGATGCCGTGCGCGATGCCGGCATCACCGGCTTTGCGATCGTCTCGGGCGATCGACACAGCTTCTGGGCGGGCTATGCGGCGAAGGCATTGCCTCCCGCGGAGTTCGAGCCCGTGGGCGTCACGTTCGTGGGCGGTTCGATCACTTCAGTCGGCTCGGCCGAAGCCAACGAGCACAACATCAAGAAGGACGATCCGTTGCGCCCGCTTTACGTCGCCAATCCGGGCGGCGGACCGCCGCAATGCACGGAGAACCTGCTGTTGCGCCACGGAGTGCGTTCGGCGCTCGAGTACGCCAGCAGCGGCGACCTGGCGAAGGCGCACGCGGTGCGCAACCCCGACCTCGCGCCGCACCTGACCTTCGTCGACGCGGGTGGACACGGCTACGCCACCGTGCGTGTCGACGCCAGCAAGATGGTAACCGAGTTCGTTTGCATCCCGCGGCCGATCGAACGCAGCGCCACGCCGGACGGCGGACCGCTGCGCTATCGAGTGCGCCACGAAGTGCCGCTGTGGAAGGCCGGCGAGCCGCCGAAGATGCAGTTGACGGTGGTGGAGGGCGATGCGGGATTGGCGGTTTAAAAAACGCGGCCAAAGATGCCGCTTTCGTTCCGGCGAACGATCGGCACTGCGCTTACGCACGCCTTGCGCGAATTGGACACGCCCGTAGTTGTCAGCCCGCTCGTGCGTTATTCAGTTGATCCATGAGGCCTCGGGCCTTTGCCGGATTCGGTGCTGAATCCTGTAATGGATGACCAATACCGCACGGGAGTTTGGCATGCGCCTCATTTCGCACCTGGAACAGTCGCAGCGCGCGCTGTCGTCCGCGATTCGCGCCGGTTCCCGCTCCATCGGATCGCTTTCGCGCATTTCTGCGTTTTTTTTCTCGACTCGCGCGCGCATCGGCTTGTGCAGGTCGATCGTATCGATCGCCGCGCTGTCGATCGCACTCTCGGCGCATGCCGACCAGGACGGTCCCTATGACCCAGACTTCGGCAGCGTCGGCAGGACCTGGATCGACATTACCTCGTCCCTCAACGATGCGGCGGTGAAGGTGCTGCGTCTGCCGAACGGCAATCTGTTCCTGGCGGGCAAATGCGGCACGACGTCGTGCGGCGCCTGGCTGACGCCGGCCGGCGCGCTTGCGTCCGGATACGGCACCTTCGGCACGGGCACCGCCTGGTACAAGGATTTTCTCGACTGGCCCGGCGACGCATTCAACACCAACGACGCAGCGGTCCTGCCGGATGGCCGTGTTGCCGTCGTCGTGCGCAGCACGACCGGCGCTTACCTGGTACTGATCAAGGCGGATGGCAGCGGACTGGATTCGTCGATCGGCAACGGCATAGGTTGGGTGCCGGTGCCTTTCTACGCGCGGCTGGTGCGCCTCACATCGCAGGGAAATTTCATCGTCGCGGGGATAACGACAGGCGCCCCGCAACAGGTTGTCGTTGCGCGCTACGACTCGACCTTTCATGTCGACACCGCATTTGGCACCGGCGGATCGACGATATTCGGGTTCACGCACGATTTTCCTCTTGCCCGTGGAATGACGCTGCAGAGAGACGGCAAAATCGTGGTAATCGGAGACAGCCAGTCGTCAACGTCCGCGGTCTTCATGGCGCGCCTCACTGCGGGCGGCGATCTCGATCCCGACTTTGGTCCCAGTTCCAACGGCAAGTGGGAAAATTCGTTCGGCGCCAGCAGCCTCGGTTGCTGGGGCACCAGCATCGTCGAAGACAAGCAGGGTCGCCTCGTGTTCGGGGGCTACGCACAAACCGCCGCCGGCGCGAACTGGCTCGTCGGCCGCCTGCTGAGCGGCGGGGCGAGCGATCCCGCATTCAACGGCGGGCACGCGCAACAGTTCTCGATCTTTTCGACCGTCGGCAACGGTCAGCACGTCAATTCCGTGGCGCTGCAAAGCGACAATCGCATCGTTGCCTCCGGCACGATGTGGCGCGCGTCGGGCGCGTTCTACTTCGCGGTGGCGCGCTTCAACGTGGACGGGTCGTTCGACTCGACGTGGGGCAACGGCGGCCAGTCCTATGGAGACATGTCGACGCAGGCGCCGGACGCCCGCAGCGACGACCCCGCTTCGATGGTGATCATGCCGGGTGGTATCGTCATCGGCGGCAGCACGGAACTCAACGGCGGTGAATCGCGATTCGTCGCGACGAAGCTGCGCACTGACCTGTTGTTCGCCAACGATTTCGAGTGAGACGACCGCTCGCTCTTCCGGCGCCAGGGAGAAAAAAGAGAAAAAAAGAGGACTGAGAAATTGTTTGTTTGAACGCTTGATTCCGCCGTCCCACTCGCGGCGCGGGTTATGCTACGGCTGTCCCGACCTGAAGTGGAACAGCCATGAAGTCGATTGCCATCTTGTTCCTCGGCATACTCAACGCCGCCGCGCTCCGGGCCGAACCTTCCGTCGCGATCTCCGCCGACCGGATCAAGAACGATGTGCGAATCCTGGCGTCCGACGAGTTCCTGGGACGCGGCCCCGGAGAGCCGGGTGAAGCGAAGGCGACCGCGTACATCGCCGAAGCGTTCCGTGCCGCCGGATTGCAGCCGGCCGGCGAAAATGAGACTTGGTTCCAGGATGTCCCGCTCGTTCGTCTGGACCGGCAGCCCGGGGCAAACCTTTTGTTATCGCTCGATGGCAAGGTCGAGCCCCTGCAGGCGGGCCGCAACGCGACGGTGACGCTCTTCAACCCAGGGCATACCGCGCTGCAAGATGCGCCGTTGGTTTTTGCCGGATGGGGCATCGTCGATCCGGCGAAGGGATGGGACGCCTACGCCGGCGTCGACATGGCGGGCAAGATCGCCGTCGTCCTGACGAACGATCCTGACTTCGAGGCCGGCAAGGATCTCGGCTTCGAGGGTAAGCGGATGGTGTATGCGGGACGGGTCGGCGCGAAGTTCGCAGCGGCGGCGAAGGCCGGTGCGTCGGGCGTGTTCGTGATTCACGAAGATGCGGGCGCGAGCTATCCCTTCTCGCAGCTTGCCAGCGGCGACGCCTTGCCGACGATGGTCATCCAGCCGCTGCAATCGGGCAACCTGAAGTTCACGAGCTGGATCACTCTGGATGTCGCGAACCGGTTGCTGAAAAGCGCGAAGCTCGAGTTGGCGGATCTCAAAACCCGCGCTCGCGATCCGAAGTTCCGCGCGTTTCCGATCGCAGGCGCGAGCTTTTCCATGCAGGGCGACCTCGCGGCTACTGCGTTCGTCAGCCACAACGTGCTGGCGAAGATCGCCGGCGCGATGAGGCCGCAGGAATTCGTTCTCTACGGTGCGCACTTCGATGCCAACGGTCAGAACGGTCCAGATGCAAGCGGAGACGCGATCCGCAATGGCGCCGTCGACAACGCCACCGGCACTGCGGAAGTGCTCGAGATCGCGCGCGCGTTCAAGGCAGCGCCGCCACCGGCGCGCACTGTGGTTTTCGCGCTTTGGACGGCCGAAGAGAAGGGACTGCTGGGTTCGGAGTTCTACGCCGCGCACCCGCTGTATCCGCTGGCGCAGACGGCCGCCGTGATCAACCTCGATCCGCACGTCGTACTGCCAGCGGCTCGCGACATCGAGCTCATCGGCGGCGGGCGCACGAGGCTGGAAGCAGACCTTGCGCGCGTGGCGAAATCACAGCACCTGCGCGTCACGGATGAACCGAGCCCCGAGGCGGGCTGGTATTTCCGGTCCGATCATTTTTCGTTCGCGCGGCGCGGCGTTCCGGCATTGGCGTTCCGCGCGGGGCGCGACCTTGTCGACGGCGGCACCGCTGCGGGCCAGCGCATCGTCTCGAAGTACAACACCGATTGCTACCATCAGCCTTGCGACCAGTTCGATCCCAGCTGGACATTTGCGGGCACGGTACAGGAAGCCACGGTCGCCTGGCTGCTGGGAAAGGGCGTGGCGAATTCCACCGGCTGGCCGACATGGAACGCCGGCAACGAATACGAAGCGCTGCGCAGGAAGATGAAGCACTAAAAAGCGGACGGAAGAATCATTTGTTTCTTGCCGGAAAGTCGCTTCGAGCCCAGACGCGGGGGAATCCACATGTCTGACCAGTTTCAGCACGTCATGGTCTTGACGTCGATCATCGTCGGCCTGGGCATTACTCATGCCCTGATCGGATTCAGCACCGTGATCGATCGCGTCAGCGGTTCGCGCGAATCGTTGCGGCTGAGCTGGGCGTGGGGATTCTGGCTGGCGTTCGTGTTTATCTGGATGGTGCAGTTCTGGTGGTGGGAATT
>DATIEJ010000457.1:0-3956 GCA_035455825.1 Rhodanobacteraceae bacterium
CGGGCTGGTGACGTTCACCGTGCTGATGCTCGTGCTCGAGTGGATCCGCGCGGACCTGATCGCGCTGCTCGTCATCGTCGTGATCGGCATCACGCGTCTGATGCCGGTCGAGCAGCTGTTCGACGGCTTCGCCGGCAACGCGGTGATCTCGCTGCTCGGCGTCATGATCATGGGCGCGGGCCTGGATCGCACCGGCGTGTTGAACAAGGCCGCCTCGTTTCTGCTGCGGCTGTCGAGCGGCATCGAGTCGCGGTTGCAATTCCTGATCAACGCGATGGTCGGATCGCTCTCGGCGATCATGCAGAGCCAGGCGCTCGCAACGTTGTTCCTGCCCGTCGCCAGCCGGGTCAGCGCGCGCACCGGCGTGCCGCTCGGCCGCCTGCTGATGCCGATGGCGTTCTGCATCCTGGCGGGCACGAACATCACGATGATCTCGAACTCGCCGCTGATCCTGCTCAACGACTTGATCGCGAGCGCGAACCGCACCTTGCCGCAGGGCGCGCACACGATCGAACCGTTCTCGCTGTTCGCGATTGCGCCGGTCGGCATTCCATTGCTGCTCGTGGGCCTGGGCTACTTCGCCCTGTTCACGCGCCGGCTGCTGCCGCTCGACGAGGAAAGCCAGAACGTCACGCCGGGCCGCACCGAAACCTACTTCGCCGAAACCTACGGCATCGACGGCGAGGTATTCGAACTGACCGTGACGGCCGAGAGCCCGCTGGTCGGCATGAGCATCGCCGAGGCCGAGGCGCTGCGCGGCGCGCCGCTGATCCTGGCAATCAAGAACGGCGACGAAGTGCGGCTGGCACCGCCGGCCGACACGATGATCTGGGTCGGCACGATCCTCGGCGCGCTCGGCAAGCGCGAGCAGGTCGGCGACTTCGCCAACCTCAACCTGCTGCGCGCGCAGACGCGGCTGCGCAATTTCCGCGACATGTTCAATCCGACCCGCGCCGGCATCGCCGAAGCCGTGATCCCGCCGAACTCGCAATTCGTCAAGCAGGCGGTCGCCGACCTGCGCCTGCGCAAGCGCTTCGGCATCAGCGTGCTCGCGGTCAATCGGGGCGACGAAATCTTTCGCGAAGACGTGCGCAAGGTGACGCTGCGCGCCGGCGACACGCTGGTCCTGCACGGCCTGTGGCGCGACCTCACGCTCGCTGCCGAGAGCCACGACTTCGTCGTCGTCACCGACTATCCGAAGGAAGAAGGCCGCCCGAGCAAGATCTGGCACGCGACGTTTTTTTTCGCGTTGGCGATGGGCCTGGGTTTGTTCACCGACCTGAAGCTGTCGGTCGCGATGCTGACCGGCGCGGTCGGCATGCTGCTCGTCGGCGTGCTGAAAATGGAAGAGGCCTACAACGCGATCAACTGGAAGACGATCTTCACGCTGGCCTGCCTGATCCCGCTCGGCTGGGCGATGGATACGACCGGCACGGCGGCGTGGCTCGCGCAGGAAATCCTGCGCTATCTCGGCCAGTGGCCGCAGTGGGCGCTGCAGACCGTCATCGCGGTGTTGGCGCTGTTCTTCTCGCAGGTCGTCTCGAACGTCGGCGCCACCGTCATGATGGTGCCGATGGCGATCAACATCGCGCTTGCATCGAACGGCAATCCGGCCGTGTACGCGCTGATCGTCGCAATCTCGACGTCGAACAGCTACGTCATTGCCAGCGCTAATCCTGTCCTGACGATCGTCGCCGGTCCGGGTGGCTACCGTGGCCGCGACTTCCTGCGCGTCGGGCTGCCGTTGACCGTGCTGATGCTCATCGCGACCCTGATCAGCGTCAACCTGGTTTTTCACGCCGCATGAGCCGTGACGGCCGACTGTTTCCGATCGGGGCCGGCGAATCGGCCGGCGGCGCCATCGACCGATAACGTGTCAAGCGTCCGCGGGCGCTCGTCGAATGCGACCGTTGGCAATGCAAAGGCAACCGCCGATCGCCGTTGGCCACAACCCCTTAGCAACTTTTTTACACTCAGTTATCAATTACTTGGCTCGTTTCCGGCAGCGACGCCCGCCATGCTGTGCGGCACCAATGTGTACTTTGCGCATCAAACAGTGGCTAACTTGCTGAATTACAGGTAAAGTGGGCGCACTGTGTTTGCCAGGGTCACCGTGAATCGTGACCTGATGCGGTAGATCCAACGATCCGCTACGTCTGTCTTTTCACTTCGCTGCTCCCCGCAACCCCAGTCTCGACGCAGATGTCCTGCGCACGGGTTAACTTAGATATAAATTGGAGTTTTCGATGTCGGAACGTCAGAACGGTACGGTCAAATGGTTTAACGATGCCAAGGGTTTTGGTTTCATCACCCCAGAAAGCGGCCCGGATTTGTTTGTTCATTTCCGCGCTATCCAGGGTGGTGGCTTCAAGACCTTGCAGGAAGGCCAGCGCGTTAGCTACGTGGCCATCCAGGGTCAGAAGGGCCTGCAGGCCGATCAGGTTCAACTGATCTAACTGTCACCTGCAATGCCGTAATGCGAGCCCCGGGTGGCAACACCCGGGGCTTTTTCGTTTCCGGAAGCGCGAGCGTCGCGCAGCAGCGATCGGCTGGTTCATCCTTGCGCGTGCCACGCCTTGAGTTGCGCAACATCGATCACATCGGTGCCGGCGGCGGAGCCGGCGAGAACGCGCGCCGGCGCGTCGCGCTCGCCAACGTCGCTCAACACGGTCAACGCGCCGGAAAAATCCTGGTCGCGCGTGTAGTCGGTGATCGTGACGATCGTCCGCACGCCGGCCGCCGACGCCGCCTGCAATCCGGCCGACGAATCTTCGATCGCCAGGCACTCCTGCGGCGCGAGACCGAGTTGCTCGAGCACGAACTCGTAAACCTGCGGGTCGGGTTTCTTGCGCGGCGCATCTTCTGCCGCGCCGATGACGGAGAACCAACCGAGTGCGCCGGGCGGCAACGTGTGCGCCAGCAGCGCATCGATATTCGCGCGTGATGTCGTCGTGGCGATCGCCAACGTGAGTCCGGCCGCGTGAGCCTCGGACAACAGGCGTGCGACACCCGGACGCAGCTGCACGGATCCTTCGTCGACGATGCGCAGGTAATGCGCGGTCTTGCGCGCGTGCAGCGTGCGCGCGAGCGTTTCGCGTTCGGCAGCCGGAATATTTGCTTCTGCACTTTCCATGAAATGGAGAATCCGTTCGCGCCCGCCGGTCACACGCAGCAACTCGCCGTAGCGCGGCACGTCCCAATGCCAGTCGAGGCCGGCATCGGCGAACGCGCGATTGAAGGCGACGCGATGGCCGTCGCGCTCGGTATCGGCGAGCGTGCCGTCGACGTCGAAGATCAGTGCGCGCAACATTCTTTAGCCCCTCTCCCGCACGGAGAGAACCTCGATCTTCCCTTCTCCCCGCGGGAGAAGGTGGCGCGAAGCGCCGGCCTCTCTCGGCCATCCATGGCCTGCGAGGCACTTGGGCTCCTGCCCCCGGATGAGGGTCGGGTCCTGGACCAACGTCGATACGAGTCCCGACCCTCACCCAAACCCCTCTCCCGAAGGGAGAGGGGCTTGATCTTTTCTTCTCGCGAGAGCAAGGAGCTGCGTCGTAAGCGCACGATGGTCAGTGATACCGCGCCGCCATCTTCTCCAGCGGCACCGGCTTGATCTTCGCGGCCTGCCCGGCGCAGCCGAACGCGATGAAGCGCGCCTTGCAGATTCCCTTCGCCGCCGCGGTCGCCGCTTTCAGCGCCTTGCGCGGATCGAACTCGCTGCGGTCGTCGGCGAAGCTCTTGCGCATCGCGCCGGTCATCGCCAGTCGGATGTCGGTATCGATATTCACCTTGCGCACGCCGCTGCGGATGCCGCGCTGGATTTCCTCGACCGGAACGCCGTAGGTTTCCTTGATGTCGCCGCCGTACTCGCGAATGATCGCAAGCCATTCCTGCGGCACCGAACTTGAGCCGTGCATGACCAGGTGCGTGTTCGGAATCTTTGCGTGAATCGCCTGGAT
>DATIEJ010000458.1:0-7406 GCA_035455825.1 Rhodanobacteraceae bacterium
AACGCGCCACCGCGTGCAAAATGATACATGGAAATACCTCCCCGAACGCAACTCGAACTTCCCGACGAGGTCAAATCCGCACGTCTCCATTTGGTTGCCTTGCTATGGCGTCATTTTTTCTTCTGCCGCATCTCCGACACAAACATTCCCGACGGCGGTCACGATCGGTCAAATGGTGCCGTACGGAGCCCGTGACCGCCTTCCAGTTTGCCAATTGCAATTCTGCGATGCTGCGGCGGTAACATCGCCGCGCGATCGAGTGGACTGCCATAATTTTTCCAAACGATGCCCTGACGTTGCGAACGATTTCGACGGCCGCGACTTGCGAGAGGGGCGGCACGATAATCCGATCGACGCAAACGGGACGGCACATCGCAAATGACCGCTCACCGCCGATCGATAAGGCCAGAATACGGGATGAGGCGTTGAGGCGAGCGATTGCTCATGCGTGCGCACAACACGAAACACACCTAGAGGCGATCCATGACCCCCTCCTCTTCTCTTTCGCTGGACGACGTCAGCCACCTCTGGCACGAGACGCGCCCGCTGTTTGCGCCGCTGACCTATGAGGGTCGCGCGCGCCGGCCCCGCCGCCGCGTGTATTATCTCTGGCACCGCGGCGCCCTGAGCGAACCGTCACGCTCGCGCGTCAAGCGCGTGTTCGACGTCACCAGCGCCGGCATTGCGCTCGCCGTGCTGTCGCCGTTCCTCGTTGCGGTCGCTGCGGCGATCAAGGTGACGTCGCCCGGGCCGATCTTCTTCACGCAGGATCGCTACGGCTATCGCAATCGCCGGTTCCGCATCTATAAATTTCGCACGATGCACACGACGATGAGTGACAGGTCCGGTGTCACACAGACAGTGGGAGACGATCCGCGGGTGACCATCCTGGGCCGCATCTTGCGCAAGACCAGCATCGACGAGCTGCCGCAACTCATCAATGTCGTACTTGGTGACATGTCGCTCGTCGGTCCGCGGCCGCACGTTCCGGGCATGAAGGCGGCGAGTGTCAAGTACGAGGACCTGGTGCCCTATTATTTCCAGCGCCACAACATCCGGCCCGGCATTACCGGACTGGCGCAGGTGAGCGGCTGCCGCGGCAGCACGGCGCTGGCGGATGCCGCCGTGTCGCGCGTCGATTACGACCTGCAATATATTGAACGGTGGTCGCTGTGGCTCGACATCAAGATCATCGTGCGCACGATCCGGCACGAGTTCTTTTCCGGCACCGGTATCTGAAGGCGCTTCAATTCGTGTTACGAACGAAATTTATGGGGGAACGATAAACCTCGCGATGTCGTTGAGGAGCCGGCGATGCGTTGACATAAACCTGTCATCGGGGGACGCCGTGGACTATCTCCAGAACCTCGACGTCACGCTTTACCGTGCGCTGAACTCCATTTGCGGTTCGAGCGATACGCTGGACCGCATCGTCTATCACGCCGCCGGTCCGACTGGCGTCGTCTTCCTGGGCCTGTTCGGCCTGCTCTGGTTCCGCGGCGAAGACGGCCAGATCCGAAGGCGGCAGGTGCTGATCCTAGTGGTTCCCGCGGTCGCGATCGCTCTTGTGATCAACCGCGCGATCTCGACGCTTCTTCCGTTTCGCGTCCGGCCAATGTACGCGCTCGGCGCCAATACGCCGAGCTATCATTGGACTTTCGATCTCGAGAGCTGGAGCAGTTTCCCGAGCGACAATGCGACATACCTGTTCGCGATTGCCGCCTGCCTTTACGTCGTGTCGCGGTCGGCCGGGCTCGTTTTCGGTGTGTTCGCTGCCTTCGCCTGCCTCGGGCGCATTTATTTCGGCATCCATTACCCGAGCGACATTCTCACAGGCGCGCTGATCGGCATCGCCACGGGATACGCCGTCACGCGGCCGGCAATTGCCGAGTCCGCGTCGCGACCTCTGCTCGGCTATGAGAAGCAATATCCCGGGTACTTCTACGCGGTCCTGTTCATGATGCTGGCGGAGGTTGTCGGAGGCTTCCCGAACACCCGCCACATTGGCGTGGCGATCGTGCACATGTTCCGCGGTTACACCCATTGATCTTGCAAACGGTGAAGCGGGGATGAGCGTTACCGGCATCCAACTCGAATCGGTGTCGTGTCCCTTGTGCGGTGGCCGCGATGCTGGCGACTGGGGCGACGAGAACGGTTTTGTCTGCGTCAAGTGCGGCGCCTGCGGCCTCGTTTACGTCAACCCAAGACCCAGCGACAAGGACATCTCGCAGGCCAACGAAATCGGCGAGCATCGCACCGACGGCGAGACGTTACGTGTCGTTTTCAAGCGCAGCCGTCGCAAGGCCATGCGTTACGCTGCGACCGTACGCTGCATCTTTCCCGATCTCGTCGGTTCGACGCGGCCGGTGCGCTGGCTCGACGTTGGTGCCGGCTTCGGCGAACTCGTCGAGGTCCTTTTGGAGCTGCTGCCGGCCGGCAGTCAGGTCATGGGCATCGAGCCGATGGCGCCGAAGGTCGCCGAAGCGCAGGCGCGCGGCCTGCCGGTTTACCAGGCCGACCTCGCGCAGATCGGCGGCGGCTTCGATGTGATCTCACTGGTGAACGTGTTCTCGCACGTGCCGGACTTTCGCGATTTCCTCGGCCGCCTGCGTCCGCTGCTGAACGAGCGCGGCAACGTGTTCATCGAGACCGGCAACGGTGGAGATCTCCACTCTATGCGGGACTATCCTGACTTGCTGTACCTGCCGGATCACCTCGTTTTTGCCGGTGAAACGCATCTCAAGGACTATCTCGCGCAGGCCGGATTTGCGGTCGAGTCGACGACGACGTTTCGCGTCGACACCGCTGCGCAGTTCGGCAAGAACCTGATCAAGGCGGCGCTCGGCCGCCGCACCAAGCTGGCGCTACCCTATCGTTCGCCGTTCCGGCGCCTGCTGCTGCGCGCGAAAATCGATGAGGCCCCGCCGCCGCAGGGAACATGGCATCCTTTGCAGGGGCTCGATGCAAGCTAGTGCCGGCGCGCCTGCGGCTCGGGGCCCATCACCGTTTCGATGACGCGCGTGAGCGTGTCGGTGTCGAAAGGCTTGCGCAGCACGTGCAACCCGTCCGGCACCTTCTGCGCCGAATCGGTGTAACCGGTGCTCAGGACAATCGGCAGGCCCGGATAGCGGACACGGATTTCGTTGGCGAGGCCGATGCCGTCAATGGTGCCCGGCATGACGATGTCGCTGAATACCAGATCGGCGCGCTTGCCCTCTTTGAGAAACTGCAAGGCGGACTCGGCAGAGTCGCGCAGCGACGTGTCGTAACCCATCTGCTCGAAAAGCGAGGAGGTCACCTGCGCCACGTCCGCATTGTCATCGACGACCAGCACGCGCGGCCGGTGCGAATCGACGCGCGACGCGCCTTGCGTGACCACCGTCTCGCGCTCGGCGCAGACCGGTAGATATACGGTGAAGGTCGTGCCCTCGCCGACCTTGCTGTCGACCTTGATCGTGCCGCCGGCCTGGTGGACGAAGCCGTAGACCTGGCTTAAGCCCAGGCCGGTTCCCTTGCCGACTTCCTTGGTCGTGAAGAACGGGTCGAAGATCTTCGACAGGAGGTTCGGCGGAATGCCCGCGCCGGTGTCGCTGAAACGAATTGCAGCAAAGGCGCCGTCGAGGTGGTTGCCCTGCGCGTCGACCGGCGCGGTCACCTCCGACAACGACAGCGTAAACGTGCCGCCGCTCGGCATAGCGTCGCGCGCATTAACGGCGATGTTGACAATCGCGAGTTCGAGCTCGGCGAGATCGGCCTTGGTGAAAATCGACGTCTTCGCGACAGCCTCCTTGTAGACGATATTGCCGCGGAGCGAGCTTTCGACCATCGGGCGGATGTTGCGGATCACTGACGCCAGATCGATGACCGATGGGCTGACATGCTGGGCGCGCGAGAACGTCAGGAGCTGGCGCGTCAGCGTTTCGCCGCGCTTGGCAGCGGTCTGGATCGCCTCGATAGCGCGGGGCAGCTTGGGATCGAGCAGGCGCTTGAAGGCTTGCGCATTGCCGCCAATGATCATCAGCAGGTTGTTGAAATCGTGGGCGATGCCGCCGGTCAGCTTGCCGATGGCTTCCATTTTCTGCGCCATGACGAGCTGTTCGCGGGCCTCGACAAGCTTTTCCTGCGTGTCGCGGCGCTCGGTGGTGTCGCGCATGATGCTGGAGAAGCCGATGAGGTCGCCGGACTGGCCGCGAATGACTGAAACCACGCCGGTGACGAAGAATGGGGTGCCGTCCTTGCGGATACGCCAGCCTTCGACATCGTGCTTGCCCTTCTGGATGGCGAGTTCGAGCGCGCGCACCGCCTCGCCGCTGCGCCGTTCATCGGGGCGGTAGAACAGGCCGAACGGCTTGCCGGTCACCTCGTCCTGCGTATAGCCGGTGATCTTCTGTGCCGAATTGTTCCAGCTCGCGACGCGGCCGGCCATGTCGAGCACGAACACCGCGTGGTCCGCGACGTCATCGACCAGCGCCTGGAAATGGTGGCGCGCGAGATCGAGCGCCTTCTGCGTGTCGCCGAGCTCACCGAGCACACGCTCGCGGGCAGCGGCGAGACGCCGGTACATGTCCCGGCGGAGCGCGAACCCGGCGGTGAGGATCAGCGTCGAAAACGACACACTGACGGACAGTGCAAACAACATGAGGAGGCGATCGTTCAGCGGTTCGTTCAGCGCCGCGACGGTTTTCGTGCCCCAGGCCGCGGCGACCATGAGCGCGAACATTGCGGTCGTCGACACGCGCTGGTCTTCGCGCAGGGCCGCGCCGATCAACGGCATCAGGGCAACGAAAGCGATGAGCCAGCGATGCGTGAGTACGAAATCGCTGGCGGCGAGGTAGATATCCGCTGCGGGGCTGAAGGCGATGAAGCCGATGGCGAAGGCGAGCGCGGCCGCGACCGCCGCCTCCGCCGCCACGTGTCTCGACGGCTGCTCCGTGCCCCAGGCGATGATGAGCGGCGCCACCAGAAGCGAAACCGCCGCATCGGTAAGCCACCAGAGCGGCCAAGCCGCTGCATAGGACCACAGGTCGCCATCGTTGAGCGCGGCTCCGACGGCAGTGAAGATGGAGCCGAGAGCGGCGGCGGGCAGGAGGCCAAAGCAAGCGACCTTGATCACGCTCAGCGGCGTGTCGAACGGTTTGCCGCCAAGCGCCAGTGTGCGCACCAAATATGTGCCGGCGAGCCCGGCGCCGAGCGAACCGGCGGCCGCGAAGGCGCAAATGACCGGCGACTGTCCGGCGATCGCCGCGGCCAGATAGCCGCCCAGCACGACGCCCGGCCAAAACTGAGTTCCGAACACGAACAGGATCCCGACGGCAATTCCGGTCGGCGGAAACAGCGGCGCGGCGATCGGGTCGAGCCACGGTGCGATCTGCCAGAGTTCGGCCAGCGCGGCATAGGCTCCGGCCACAGCGGCGACGCGCGCTGCATAAAGCGCAAACTGCGCGACATGTCGCGTGGCTGGCCGGCGTTCCGGCGCGTCCGCGTTCTCTATCCCAAGCGAACTGGAATCGATGCTTCGCAATGCCACGGCCCCCGACCAGGAAACGCGAACGGATCGTCGGGACCGATAGCACTCAAAAGATGCGGCAACTTAGTGGCGGTGCGACATATTGGACCGCCTGAAGTTTGCGCAAGCGCAGGCAACTGTGCGTCTTGTTTCCGACAAGTGCATGAAAAAGCGCTGTGTCTTGGAAGACCCGCGGTAACGAATAGGCCGCATTGTAGCGGTCAGGACATACCGGCCGACCCGATCATTCACGCAAGCGGATAGACGCAGCGCACAATCGCAGGCGCGCTCACCCGGCATCCCGTAAGGGTTCACCGTCGTGGCGGAACAATTTTCTATGAAATGCCGCCAGTTTGGAATGGCACTCGCAGGCCTGACTCGACAGTCCGTGCTCGTCCATGATCGACAGGCGCCCGCGGCGATAGCGGATGAGGTCCTTGTCCTGGAGTTGGCCGGCAAACCCGGAAACGCTGGCGCGCTGCACACCCAGCATCTGCGCCAGAAACTCCTGCGTCAGGAACATCTCGCTCGCGCCGGTCGCGTCCTTGGCACGGAGCAGCCAGGTGGAGAGGCGCTGCATGATGTGGTGCTTGGCATTACAGGCGGCGGTTTGCTGCGCCTGAACCATCAGGAATTGCTCGTGCGCGAACAGCATCGCGCGGACGATCTCGTCGCGCATTGCGATATCGCTGAGCTCCGCTGCGGGCATCACGTAGGCGGTTCCGGGAAGCTGGCAGAAGCTCGAATTGACATGCTCCGTCGAGCCGAAGGCCGCACTGCCGCCAATGAGTCCTTCGAAGCCGACCATCGCCGCCTCGACGGCGTCACCTGAGGCGAGGTCCACCACGATGGAAATCATGCCCGAGACTGGAAAAACCGCATGGCGGATCGGCTCGCCGGGCCGGCCGAACAGATCGCCGTGCACGAAGTCGACCCGCGTCAGCCGCGCGCGCGCTTCGGGATGACGCTGCACCAGCGCCGTCAGGATCCGATTTTGTTGCATGGACACCTCGCTCGTCGTCTCCGACGCCGCGTCACCGCGGACAGGAGGCACGACCGGAGTTTCAACGCCATAAGGAACACAAGGTCCCCGCACGCGGCATGTCCGCGAGCCGATTTAATTATTATATCGCTTTCCCGACGTATTCAGCCAGAACTATTTGATCCTCAGGCGCCGGCCTCGTCGCCGGCGCGCATGCTCTCCAAGACGACGCGCTTGCCGTCCAGAGTCTCGAGCTGAAGCTTCGTCTCGATCTGGACGATGGTGCCGTCCTTTCGGCGCTGACGCATCGGTCCGGCCCACTTTCCGGCGCGCAAGAGCCGCGCCTTGACCTCCTCAAAGGACGAGGTCGGGATTTCGGTCGCCAGCAGCTGTTCCTTGTGCTGACCGAGCGCCTCGGCGCGGGTAAAGCCGAAAAGCGCCTCGCAACCGCGATTCCACTCGAGAATGCCGCCGTCGAGGTCCCAAACGGCGATCGGATCGCGCAAGAGATCGAGCAGCGACTTCTGCTGGCCGAGTCGCATTTCGCTCTGACGCAGTGCCTCCTCGACCTGGCGTCGTTCGGTGATGTCGACGAACGTGATCACCACCCCGTCGATCTTGTTGTCGACTGTGCGGTAGGGCCGGATCCGCAGATCGTACCATTGCCCGGTCCGGCTGCGAATTTCACGACGCGCCGGCGTCAAATCCGCCAGCACCGTGCGCGCGTCCTTGATCAGATCGTCATATTCGAGCTTGTGCGCGAAATCGGTGATCGGGCGGCCCTCGTCGTTCGGCGTGATGCTGAACAGCTCGGTGACGCGCTCGGTGAACCGCTTGATGCGCAGGCTCGAGTCGAGGAACAACGTGCCGATCTCGGTGGCCGCCATCAGGTTCTGCAAATCGCTGTGCGCGCGAGAG
>DATIEJ010000459.1:0-5336 GCA_035455825.1 Rhodanobacteraceae bacterium
TTGAAAGAGAGAGAGAACAATTAAATGGCACGTTATCTGGGTCCCACCTGCAAGCTCGCTCGTCGCGAGGGCGCTGATCTGAGCCTCAAGAGTCCCGCGCGCGCGGTTGACTCGAAGTGCAAGCTGGAGCAGAAGCCCGGCCAGCATGGCGCCGGCGGCAAGAAGGCGCGTCTGTCCGACTACGCGGTGCAGCTGCGCGAGAAGCAGAAGGTCAAGCGCATCTACGGCCTGCTCGAGCGCCAGTTCAGCAATTACTACACGAAGGCTTCGCAGCTCAAGGGCAACACCGGTGAGAACCTGTTGCGCATGCTCGAAAGCCGTCTGGACAACATCGTCTACCGCATGGGATTTGCCGTGACGCGCGCGCAGGCGCGCCAGCTGGTCTCGCACATGGCGATCGAAGTCAACGGCAAGCGGGTGAATTTGCCGTCGTACGCGGTCAAGCCGGGCGATCTGGTTGCGGTCGTCGAGAAATCGCGCAACCAGCTTCGCATCCAGGAAGCGCTGACGTTGTCCGCCGAAATGGATCTGGCGCCGGCCTGGGTCGAAATCGATGCGAAGAAGTTCGCCGGCACCATCAAGGCGCTTCCGGAACGTTCGGACCTGCCGAGCGACATCAACGAAAGCCTGATTGTCGAGTTGTATTCGAAGTAACGCTTAACGGGTCTCGGCCGCCCATTGTGCCGACGCCCCGTCGCCTCCACATCCGATCGAACCGCCGCGCAGCGAAGGTTTGATCGCCCCCTCGAACGAGGGGGCTGAATCGAGAGGTTCGGTTTGCTGGTCGTGGTCGGATTTGCAAGAACTCATATACTTAGCTGGAGTGTAGTGCATGGCCCTGTCGCCAACTACCATTTTGCGCCCACGTGGCATCCACGTAGAACGCACGAGTGACAATCGCGCCAAAGTTGTGGTCGAGCCGCTCGAGCGCGGTTTCGGTCACACCCTCGGCAACGCGCTGCGTCGCGTGCTGCTGTCGTCGATTCCCGGTGCGGCGATCACCGAAGTCGAGATCGACGGCGTGCTGCACGAATACACGACGCTCGAAGGCCTGCAGGAAGACGTCATCGAAGTCCTGCTGAACTTCAAGGACGTCGCGATCCGCATGCACAACCTCGACGAAACCATGCTGACCCTGAGCAAGAAGGGCAAGGGCGTGGTGACGGCGGCGGACATCAAGGTCGATCACAACGTCGAGATCATCAATCCCGACCACGTGATCTGCCATCTGACGAAAGACATCGCGTTGAACATGCGCCTGAAGGTCGCGCGTGGCGTCGGCTACCAGCCGGCAACGTCGCGCCGCCGCCCGGACGAGGAATCGCGTCCGATCGGTCGCCTGCAGCTCGATGCCTCGTTCTGCCCGGTGCGCCGCGTGGCGTACGAAGTCGACAGCGCGCGCGTCGAACAGCGCACCGACCTGGACAAGCTCGTGCTCGACATCGAGACCAACGGCACGATCGATGCGGAAGAAGCCGTGCGCAAGGCGGCCGAGATCCTGCAGGACCAGCTGACCGTGTTCGGTGACTTCACGCGCCGCGAGAGCGAGGCGACCAAGGCCGACAAGGCCGGCGTCGATCCGGTCCTGCTGCGTCCGATCGACGACCTCGAGCTGACCGTGCGCTCGGCGAACTGCCTGAAGGCCGAGAGCATCTATTACATCGGCGACCTCGTGCAGCGCACCGAAGTCGAACTGCTGAAGACGCCGAACCTCGGCAAGAAGTCGCTGACCGAGATCAAGGACGTGCTGTTCTCGCGCGGCCTGTCTCTCGGCATGAAGCTGGAAAACTGGCCGCCGGTCGGTTTGCAGCACGGCATGCAGATGAACTGAGCGGCGGCCGGCCGAGGTCGGCAGCCGTTGTTGCAGATGGACGGGATTCTCCGAATCCCGATGAACCAAGAGTTCACTTCCCGCGGAATGGTCCGCCGGAAGATACAATTATAAAGTTGTACAAAGGAAATTATTTATGCGTCACATGAAATCGGGCCGCAAGCTCAATCGTACTTCCAGCCATCGCGAAGCGATGTTCAAGAACATGGCTGCGTCGCTGTTCAAGCACGAGCTGATCCGCACGACCTTGCCGAAGGCCAAGGAACTGCGCCGCGTCGCCGAGCCGCTGATCACGCTGGCAAAGACCGACGGCGTTGCCAATCGCCGCCTGGCTTTCGCGCGCCTGCGCGACAAGGTCGCGGTCGGCAAGCTGTTCGTCGAACTGGGCCCGCGTTATCGCGAGCGCAAGGGCGGCTATCTGCGCATTCTCAAGTGCGGCTCACGCGTAGGCGACAATGCGCCGATGGCATATGTCGAACTCGTCGACCGTCCGCGCACGGACGCTGACGCAGCGGCGGAGTAGTTTTCCCCGCAGGATGACTGCCAACGGCCTCGGCGGGAAACTGCCGGGGCCGTTCGCTTTGCGGGGCCTGCTTGCGGACATCGGGAACACTGTTGCCTGAACGTGGTCTTTAGCGCGACGACATCGCTTCCGGGGAAACCATGCTGAATCCATTTCGTTGGAGCTTTCGCGCCCAGTACTTCGCCGGCTTCGCGGTGTGCGCCGCTTTCCTGGCCTATGCGTACTACGTGCAGTTCCAGCTCGGTATCGAGCCGTGCCCGCTTTGCATTTTCCAGCGCTTCGCATTTATCGCGATGTCCCTGTTTTTCCTGATCGGCGCGATCAGCGACCCGCGCGAGCGCGGCCGCCGGGTCTTTGCGCTGCTGGTCCTGCTCAGTGCCTGCGCCGGCATCGCAATCGCGTTGCGCCACCTCTGGGTGCAGCATCAACCGCCGGACCCGATGGCCGGCTGCGCACCGGGCTGGAACTACATGGTCGCGAATTTCCCGATTGCCGATGCGATCAAGAAGGCATTCACCGGATCGGCCGATTGCGCCGAAGTCACCTGGACTTTCCTGGGGCTGTCGATGCCGTTCTGGACGCTCGTCGCGTTCGTCCTGGTCGGAGCGGGTGGCCTGTGGGCTGGCTTCCGCCGGCGCGCCTGAGGCCCTTTCCCGACCGATCGCATTCGGCCACTTCCCGCTTGCGCCGCGCCTGCACTGTGGCATGATTGTCTTTCTGCACTGCAGCAATCGGCGATATCATGAGGCCTGACCCACGCAATATGAGCGCAGTCCGCGAACCGCAGGACTGGTCCCCTGCGTCCTGGCAAACCAAGCCGGCAGTCCAGCAGCCGACCTATCCGGACCCGGTCGCCCTGGATCACGCGCTCCGCCAGCTCAGCGAGCTGCCGCCGCTGGTGACCTCGTGGGAAGTCCTGTCGCTCAAGCGCAAACTGGCCGATGCCGCCGAGGGCCGGTGTTTCCTGCTTCAGGGCGGCGATTGCGCCGAAAGTTTTGCCGACTGCAATTCGTCGCTGATCACGAACCGGCTCAAGGTGCTGCTGCAGATGAGCGTCGTGCTCGTCCACGGCCTGAAGCTGCCGGTCGTCCGCCTCGGACGCTTTGCCGGCCAGTACGCCAAGCCCCGTTCCGCCGACACCGAAACACGCGACGGCGTGACGCTGCCGTGCTATCGCGGCGACGTCGTCAACGCCCCGGAGTTCACGCCGGCGGCACGCGCGGCAGACCCGTTGCGCCTGATCGAAGCGCATTCGAAGTCGGCGCTGACGATGAACTTCGTCCGTTCGCTGATCGATGGCGGATTCGCCGACCTGCACCATCCTGAATACTGGGACCTGGGCTGGGTCGATCATTCGCCGCTGCAGGTCGAGTACCGGCGCATGGTCGAAGCGATCGGCGATTCGGTGCGTTTCATGGAGACGCTGGCCGGCGAACAGATCGGCAATTTCAACCGTGTGGATTTTTATACTTCGCACGAGGCGCTGCTGCTGCACTACGAGCAGGCGCAGACGCGGCAGGTCCCGCGCCACTGGGGTTGGTTCAACCTGTCGACGCATTTCCCGTGGATCGGCATGCGCACGGCCGCGCTCGACGGCGCGCACGTCGAATACTGCCGTGGTATCCGCAATCCGATCGGACTCAAGGTCGGGCCCGGCGTGAAACCCGACCTGCTGCTGCGCCTGATCACCGCGCTCAATCCGGACAACGAGCCAGGCCGATTGACGCTAATCCATCGCATGGGTGCGGCGAAAATCGAGTCCGAGCTGCCGCCGTTGCTCGATGCGGTGAAGAACGACGGCCGCCGTGTCCTTTGGTGCTGCGACCCGATGCACGGCAACGGCGAAACTCTGGGCAACGGCGTCAAGACGCGCCGTTTCGAGAACATCCGCGGCGAACTCGATCTTGCCTTCGACATCCACGCCGCGCGCGGCACTCGCCTGGGCGGCGTGCACCTGGAGCTGACCGGTGAGAATGTCACCGAATGCCTCGGCGGTGCGCGCGACCTGACCGAAACCGATTTGACGCGTGCGTACCGTTCGACCGTTGACCCGCGCCTGAACTACGAACAGTCGCTCGAGATGGCGATGTTGATCGTGCGCAAGCGCGGCAACAGTTCAGTGGTCCCGGCGCAAGCCTGAACGCACCGTCGAAGTGCAGGCACTGCTGATTTCGTTCGTTGCCGTCGCGTTTGCGGAGATCGGTGACAAGACCCAGTTGCTGGCGCTGGTCCTGGCGGCGCGTTATCGCCGGCCGTGGCCGATCTGCGCCGGCATCCTCGTTGCGACGTTGCTCAATCACGCGCTCGCGGGCGAGGCCGGCGTACTGCTCGCACAGTTGATGTCGCCCGAAGTGTTGCGCTGGCTGCTTGGCTTGAGCTTTCTCTCGGTTGCCGTGTGGGCGCTGTTTCCGGACAAGATCGATTCGGCCGAAGCGCAGCGCGCGAGCCACTCAGGGGTCTTCGTTGCCACCGCAATCGGATTTTTTCTTGCCGAAATGGGCGATCGCACGCAGGTCGCAACAGCGATGCTCGCTGCCCACTACCAGCCGCTCTGGGCCGTCATCGCCGGAACGACGCTCGGCATGCTCGCGGCAAATGTGCCGGTCGTTTTCCTCGGCGCGCGCTTTGCGCACCGGTTGCCGATGCGCGTAACGCGCCTGGTTGCAGCGGCGCTGTTCGCGATCCTCGGCGTGCTGATCCTCCTGCGCGGTTGACCGCGCGACTTACGGCGATTCGATCGATCGCAGGAACTGCGGTGGCCGGCGCGCGTGCGTGGCTTGCTCGAACGCGTAGGCGAAACCGATCAGCTTCGGCTCGCTCCACGCACCGGCGAAGAAGCTCAGCCCCACCGGCAACCCGTGCACGAAGCCGGCGGGAACGGTGATGTCCGGATACCCTGCGACCGCGGCGGGACTGGTGCTGCCGCCTCCGTACGACGGATCACCATTAACCAAATCCGTCAGCGGCGCGGGTCCGGCGCTC
>DATIEJ010000460.1:0-4900 GCA_035455825.1 Rhodanobacteraceae bacterium
CGAGCGCAACGTGCTGCTGACGGTCGAAACGCTCGAAGTGCCGGCGGCTGAATACGGCGAGCGCACCGAGATCACGGCGCTCGGCCACGAGTTCTACCGGCTCACCTTGCGCTTCGGCTTTGCCGAAGACCCGAACATTCCTGCCGGCCTGCAGTCGTGCGAGGCCAAGGGCATGGGCTTCGACATGATGGACACGACATTCTTCATCAGCCGCGAGACCGTCGTCGCGACCGACCGTGCCGGCATGCCGCTATGGCGCGACCGCCTGTTCGCGTTCCTCGGCCGCAATGCCAGTTCGGCCACGGAGTTCTTCCGCATTCCCGGCAACCGGCTGATCGAACTCGGGACGCAGGTGGAGATCTGAGACGAGGGACGAGGGACGAGGGGCGAGGAATGAGGGCGAGCGCCTCGGCCGGTTGGGTGCTCTCATTTTCGTGATCGCCAGTGCGGGAAATGTGTACTTTGCGAACGGAGCCGCTGCTTCATCAGCCCTAGGCCCTCAGCCCTCAGGCCTGTCATAATCAGCGCATGACCGAACCACGCGTCATCTCACCCACGATCAGCCGCGAGGACAGCGCGCTCGAAGCGACGATCCGGCCGAAGAAGCTCGACGAATATCTCGGCCAGGCGACCGTGCGCGAACAGCTGTCGATCTACATCGAGGCGGCGCGGCGGCGCGGCGAGGCGCTCGACCATGTGCTGATCTTCGGCCCGCCGGGACTGGGCAAGACGACGCTGTCGCACGTCATCGCGAACGAGCTCGGCGTGAACCTGCGCGCGACCTCCGGCCCGGTCATCGAGCGTGCCGGCGACCTGGCTGCGCTGCTGACGAACCTGCAACCGCGCGACGTGCTGTTCATCGACGAGATCCATCGGCTGTCGCCGGTCGTCGAGGAAATCCTCTACCCGGCGCTCGAGGACTGCCAGATCGACATCATGATCGGCGAGGGGCCGGCCGCGCGCTCGATCAAGCTCGATCTGCCGCCGTTCACGCTGGTTGGCGCGACGACGCGCGCGGGATTGCTGACAAGTCCGTTGCGCGACCGCTTCGGCATCGTGCAACGCCTGGAATTTTATACTCCGGGCGAACTGGCCGCGATCGTGCGCCGGTCGGCGAAGATCCTCGGCATCGCCTGCGCCGACGACGGTGCGGCCGAAATCGCGCGGCGCGCGCGTGGCACGCCGCGCATCGCCAATCGCCTGCTGCGGCGCGTGCGCGACTTCGCCCAGATCAAGGCCGATGGCCATATCACGGCCCCGGTCGCAATTGCCGCGCTGGAAATGCTCAAGGTCGATGCCGAAGGCTTCGACGCGCTCGACCGGCGCCTGCTGGGCATGATCATCGATCATTTCGACGGCGGCCCGGTCGGCGTCGAATCGCTCGCCGCCGCGCTGTCGGAAGAACGCGGCACGATCGAAGACGTGCTCGAGCCGTTCCTGATCCAGCAGGGTTTCCTGATGCGCACGGCACGCGGGCGCATGGTGACGAGCAAGGCTTATCGCCACTTGGGCTTGAAGGCGCCGAAGCGGCCGGTTGTCGAGGATTTGTTCGTCGAACCGCAAATCGAGGGCAAGGCGTGATGCGCGAGCCCGCCAGACGACACGGCCCTCAGCCCTCAGCCCTCAGCCCTGCTTTTACCTGGCCCATCCGCGTCTACTGGGAAGACACCGACGCCGGCGGCGTCGTCTACCACGCCAGTTACCTGCGTTTTCTCGAACGCGCGCGCACCGAGTGGTTGCGCGCCCAGGGCGTCGAGCAGCAGCGCGTTCGCAACGTCGATGGCGTAGTTTTCGTCGTGCGCGACATGGAGATCGAGTTCCTGTTGCCGGCGCGGCTCGACGACGAACTCGACGTGACGGTCGAATCCGGCGAATGGCGTTCAGCTTCGATGACGTTTGTCCAACGTATAGTCCGCCGCGTTGATGGCGCGGTGGTTGCCGGCGCGCGCGTGCGCGCCGCCTGCATCGACGCGGTCACGTACAAGCCGTGTCGCATTCCGAATCACCTGTTCACGGAGAATTCCATGTCTGCAGAGAAGCCAACGGCATGAATGGCGACCTCAATATCCCGATGCTGGTGCTCGGCGCGAGCCTGCCGGTCAAGCTCGTCCTGGGTCTGCTCGTCGTATTCTCGTTCGCCTCATGGGTCATCATCTTCCGCAAGAAGGCGATGCTCGACCGCGCAATGGGCGGCGCCGACGAGTTCGAGGAGCGCTTCTGGTCCGGCGCCGACCTGGCCGGCCTGTTCCGCGAAGTCACGGCCAACGGTGAGCAGATCACCGGCATCGAAAGCATCTTCGAGGCCGGATTCCGCGAATTCGCGCGCCTGCGCCAGCGCCGGCAGATGGATGCGCGAACGATGCTCGAAGGGGCGCAGCGCGGCATGCGCGTCGCGCAGACGCGCGAGATCGACCGGCTCGAGCAGAACCTCGAATTCCTCGCCAACGTCGGTTCGATCAGTCCGTATGTCGGCCTGTTCGGCACGGTCTGGGGCATCATGATTTCGTTCCAGGGCCTGGCCAGCGTCAAGGAAGCGACGATCGCGATGGTCGCGCCGGGCATCTCCGAGGCGCTGATCGCAACGGCGATGGGCCTGTTCGCGGCAATCCCGGCGGTCTGGGCCTACAACCGCTACTCGAACAAGCTCGAGCGCATCCAGACGCGCTACGAGAATTTCGTCGAGGAGTTCTCGTCGATCCTGCAGCGCCAGGCGCATGTCGACGAAGGTTAGCCCCGCGCGCACCGCATCCGCGTTAGAGCACTAGACCATGCAGTCCGGACGAACCCGCAAGCGCCGCAAGCTCAAGGCCGAGATCAACGTCGTTCCGTATATCGACGTCATGCTCGTGCTGCTGATCATCTTCATGGTGACGGCGCCGCTGCTCAATCTCGGCGTCGACATCCACCTGCCGCAGTCGACCGCGAAGGCCGTCCAGGCCGACAAGGAGCCGATCGTCATCAGCGTCGACCAGAACGGCAAGCTGTACCTCACGCTCGGCGCGGCGCAGAAGGAAAGCATCGATGCCGACTCGCTGGTCAAGAAAGTTTCAGCTTTCGTCCGGCAGAATCCGCAGGTGCCGGTGCTGATCGCCGGAGACTTGCGTGCGAGCTATGGTCAGGTCTACGAGATCCTGCCGGCGCTGCAGGCGGCGGGCGTGGCGAAAGTCGGATTGATGAGCCAGCCGATCCAGGGTCCGAATAATCAGGGCCCTGCAAAGTAGGCAATGGAAAGTATTGGCGACAAGACGAGGGCGTTCATCTATGCGCTGCTTGTGCATCTGGCCTGCATCGCCGTGATGTTCGTCGGCCTGTTGTGGACGAAAGCCGCGGCGCCGATCAGCGTGCCCGGCCCGATCATCGAGGCCGAACTCATAGGTCCATCGGCCGCGCCGAAGCCCGTGGCCGCGCGGCCGAAGCCGGCGCCGCCCAAGCCGGTCGAGAAGCCGCCGGAGAAACCGCCCGAGCCGCCGCCGCCGCAACCGGCCGAGCCGCCGAAGCCCGATACGATCGAACGCGAGAAGATCGCCGAGATTGCGCTGCTGAAAGCCGAGCAGGAGAAGAAGGCCGAAGAGGAAAAGCGCAAGCGCGAGCAGACCCTGCTCGAGGACCAGCAGCGCGAACGCCTCAAGCAGATCGAGGACATCAAGCGCCAGCGCGAGGCCGCCGAAAAGAAGCGCAAGCTCGAGGAGCAACGGCTCGCGCAGCTGCAGGACCTGAGCAAGCAGAAGCCGCAGAAGGCGCCGCCGCAGAAGGCACAGCCGGCAGTGCCGGAGGCCGAGCAGCCGAAAACGGGAACCAACGGCAATGACACGGGTCTGCTTGCCGAGTACAGCGCGGCGATCATCAATGTCGTAAAGTTGAACTGGAACCGGCCCGACAACGCGCAGCCCGGCTTGCGCTGCACGTTGAAGGTCATCCAGCTGCCGGGTGGCGATGTCATGAGCGCGCAGGCGATAGCGCCATGCAATGCCGACCAGGTGACGCGCGCCTCGATCGAGGAGGCGGTGACCAAGGCGCAGCCGCTGCCGTACAAGGGCTATGAAAAGGTTTTTGCGCGCGAATTGACCCTGATCTTCTTCTACGATGGAAACTAGAATCATGCGAACACGGTTGCTTTCCTGGCTCGGATTCCTGCTGCTGATCCCGATTGGCGGGGAGGCCTTCGCCGAGAGCCTGACGCTGGAGATTCCCAACGGCAACGCTTCGGCGATCCCGGTCGCGGTCGTGCCGTTCAAGTTCGATGGCGCGACGCAGCCGCCGGACACCGACGTGGCCGACGTGATTCGCGGCGACCTGAACCGCTCCGGCCAGTTCCGCGCGCTGGCGAAAGGCGACATCGTCGAATTCCCGACGCGCGGCGAGGAAATCAAGTATCCGACCTGGCGCATGCTCAAGCAGGACTACATCGTCGTCGGGCGCGAAGTCGAAGGCGCCGGCGGCGACATTCGCGTCGAATTCCAGTTGTATACCGTCGGCAGCCAGCAGCAGCTGCTGGCGCTGGCGATCAGCGGCCAGCGCAGCGACCTGCGCGGCGTCGCCCATCAGGTAGCCGACCTGATCTACGAGAAGATCACCGGCGTGCGCGGCGCGTTCTGGACGCGCATCGCCTACGTCACGTCCAAGGGCAGCGGCGACGGCGCGCAGTTCGACCTCATGGTGGCCGATTCCGACGGCTTCAATCCGCAGAATGTCGTGCATTCACGCCAGCCGCTGATGTCGCCGGCGTGGTCGCCGGACGGGCGCAAGATCGCCTACGTGTCGTTCGAGCGCGGCAATTCGTCGATCTACATCCAGGAAATCGCCACCGGCTCGCGCGAGGTCGTTTCGGCCAACAAGGGCATCAACGGTGCGCCGGCATTTTCCCCGGACGGCACCAAACTCGCGCTGGCGCTGTCCAACG
>DATIEJ010000461.1:0-9607 GCA_035455825.1 Rhodanobacteraceae bacterium
GCAACACGTTTGGCGCAATCCATGCGACGACAAGGAAGTCCACGCCGGCCAGCCAGCCCGGAGCGGCGGCATTCGGATCGCCGAGCTGCCGCGCGATGAACAACGCAAGGTGCGCGCCGAGGAACAGATACCACAGGCCCCAGTGCAGCCAGCCGAGCGGGAAAAAGGCAAGCAATCCGCGACGAAGGATGCGCCGGCGCTGCGCCGCGCTCGTCGCGCGCACGGCGCGGATCAGCACCGACTGGATATTGTCCATCGTCATGACGAGGCGCGCCGGACCCCAGCGCTCGCCGTTCGTGATCGCGCGCTCCTCGATGTCGACTTCGGTGCCCGAATGCTTGTGGTGGTTGAAGTGCAATTCGCGCCGCGCCCACGGATTCATCGTGCTCGGCCGGGCGAGCCAGGCGAGCGCGAGCATCAGGTGATGCGCCCACGGTTTCTTGCGGAAGTACATGTAGTGGATCAGGTCGTGCTCGAGTTCGTGCGTGAGCGAGGCGAAGAACGCCACGAGGGCGATGCACGCCCAGGCCGGCAACACGCCGTTTGCATACGACCAGGCGCAGCCGAGCATGCCGGCGATCGACAAGGCGAGGATCAGCGCGCCAATCGCGTCCTGGTGGCGCAGCCACGCGTGGCGGGCGCGCAGGCGGTCGCCCGCGAGCAGGACTTCGCGGCGGACGTATTCGATCTTGTCCTTGTCGGCTTTCGATGGGCCGGCAGGAGCTTCTGGTCGCGTCGTCATTACGCCATGGATCGAGTGTTGCTGTTTCGCTGAAGTTTATACAAATTCAGTAGGGGATTGCTCCAACAGTCAACACCATCCCCACCCAACCCTCCCCTTGAAGGGGAGGGCTAAAGCGCGCTCGCGTCACCGGCGTGCGACGGGTACCGACGTTTGGGGTGTGGATTGGCCCGACGACCGATCGCGGGCGATCCACTGCGGCTGCGGCAAACTTCAGTCGCCCTTCCCGCCGGCTTTTTCCGGCCGGTCCGGAATCGCCAGGCTGCCGTTTTCATCGGCTTCGGTCAGTAGTTTGCCGTGGATCGACTCGAGCGATTCGAGCAGGCGCGAGCGCGCCTCGGCCGCGAACGGGTTTTCCTGCTGGATCGCGGCGAACAGATGGCCGGCGTCGCCGCGCACGGCCGCGACCATGTGCTTGAGTCCCTGGAACGACGGCGGCGCGACGCTCATGTCATCGTCGACGCCCATGTTGACCAGACCCTTGGCGATGAAAAATGCCAGTGCGTGGGTCCTGGCCATCGCGCGATCGTGCGCTGCCGGTTCCTGGTCGATGACCTCGCAACCCAGGTCGGCAAACAACGCGCGCGCCTGGGCCGCCGTCCGAGGATGTTGCGCGCTCGCGCAGACGACGACGCGCAACGGGCGCTCGCCGCGCGCCAGGCTCAACGGCCCGAACAGCGGGTGTGTGCCGGCGTGCGGAATGTCGGCGCCGAGCAGTTCGTCCATCGTCGCGCACGGATGCAGTTTGACGCTGCCGACGTCGATGACCGTCTGGCCGGCATGCAGCAATGGCCGCAGCGATGCGAGCGCGTCGCGCAGATGCGGAACCGGCATCGCCAGGACGACCCATTGCGAATCCTGGACCGCCTCGGCCGGCGACGCGGCCGCGAGTCCGGGCGGCACGGCGGCCTTCGGATCGTAGGCGCGCACATCGTGCCCTGCCTTGACCAGCAGGTCGCTCAATGCCTGGCCGAAGCGGCCAAAGCCGAGGATGGCAATCTGCATCTGGGTCCTCCTGTCGCCTCGTCACGAGCGCAAGGCGGCCTGATCATCGCGCAACGGGCATTGTCGCAGCTTCATGCGCCTGGCGGCGCGGTCACGTCCGCGCGGCCAGATGTTGTGCTCGGCTCACGGTTTGGATGTCCACTCGTGTTCGCTTCGGCGTTTCTCGGAAACACAGTCTAGCCGCACGGGCGTTCAGGTTCGGGCGGGGAATGGGTCCCTATCCTGCTTGGGACGCGGTCTGCCAGCCGACTTCGCCATTTCCGTTCGAACCCACCGTGGAGCAAGGAAGCATGAGGAACAATCCGACCACGCTGGCCCTGTCACTTGTACTCCTGCTGCCTGCCGGGGCCTTTGCGGCAGATACCGACGCGGTCGCGCAGCAGAAGGAGGACTGCAAGCAGGAAGAGCGCGAACAAGGCGTCGGCGAAAAAACCGGCGCGGCCGTGTGCGCGATCAAGGTCTTGTTCCAGAGTCGCGTGCGCAGCAAGAACGAGGCGGAACCGGTCGAGATGACCGTCGGTCCGCCGCCGATGCAATCGGAAGACACGGACACGCCCGGCCCACACAACTGGGAGATCAATTTCCTGCTCAATGCACAGCTGGCCGGGGGCGAGCGGCGCATCGAGGTGCCGACGGTCGACTTCAACTATGGTGTCGGCGACCGGATTCAGCTGAGCTACGAGGTACCTTACGTTTTTGCGCGGCAAGAGCAATCCGATGCCGGCGGAGGCACGCGCTTGGTCGAGGCGAACGGCGTCGGCGACTCGTCATTCGGCCTCAAGTATCGATTCTATGATGACGAGGACACCGGACTGTCGCTCGCAATCGCCCCGCAACTCGAGTTCCGGACGCCGGGCGGCAGTCACGATGTCTCCGAGCGGCAAACCGAGCTGGCCGTGCCGCTGGTCCTGACGCGGGAATTCGAGCACGCTTCGGTGACCGCCAACGCGGGCGTCGAGCTGACATCGGACACGCAGCGCTACTTCGCCAGCTTCGGCGCCGGCCGGCGCATCAGCGAACACGTCGCCCTGCTGGCCGAAATCGTCGGTACCGATCTGAATGCGGCAGACGAACAGCGCGTGCTGCTCAACTTCGGCGCGCGCTGGAAGATCAGCGAGAAGGATTCGCTGTCGGCCTCATTGGGCCGCGATGTCCATGCCGGCGGTGACCAGCGCGAGCAGACCTATTTTACGTTCGCCTACCAGAAGCTGTTCGGAAAATAGTCCGGTCGCGGCGCAGCTGTTGTCTGGCCATCGGTCATACTGTGGCCCGGGCCAGCGTGCCCGGCTCTGCCACCGCTCACACGTCGAGGTTTGCGCATGTTGCTGCGTCGATTTGCCTGCCTGTTGCTCAGCCTCCTGGCCACTGTGCCCATGGCCAATGCCAAGGTCGTTCGCGTCGAGGTCGCGTCGCGCGACGACGTGCTCGGCGGGCAGGAATTCGGCGCGGCCGGCGCGTACGAGCGAATCACCGGCCGTGTGTACTTTTCCGTCGCCGTTGCCAATGCGCACAATCGCGGCATCGTCGACCTCGACAACGCCGTGAACCTCAAGGACGGCGAGGTCGAATTCTCCGCGGACTTCATCGCGCTGCGGCCGAAAGACCGAGCCAAGGGCAACGGTTCGATGATTCTGGAAAGTCCGAATCGCGGACGCGGCCGCATCGTGTCGCTGGTCGACACCGGCGACTGGGATCTGTCCAAAAGCGCGGGCGACGCGTGGCTGCTGCGCAGCGGGTACAGCATCGTCACGCTCGGCTGGCAGTGGGATGCGTCCGGCGACGGCGCATTGCGCCTGTATGCGCCGATCGCGAAGGACCACGGCAAGACGATCACGGGCCTTTTGCGCGGCGACGTGATGTTGGCCAGGGCGATGGAAGAAATTCCGCTCGGCCATTTCATGCTCGGCAATATCGGCGGCAGCGAATATCCGGTCGCGGCGCCCGACGATCCGCGCAACACGCTGTCCGTGCGCGCCGCGCGCGAGGCAACACGCATATCGATCCCGCGCTCGCAGTGGCAGTTCGCGCGCGCCATCGACGGCAAGCTCGTGCCGAGCGATCGCCACATTCACCTGGACGGCGGTTTCCAGCCCGGCAAGCTCTACGAGTACGTGTATGCCGTCGCGGATCCGGTTGTCGCCGGACTCGGCTTCGCCGCATTTCGCGACTTCGCGGCGTATGCGAAACATTCGTCCGACGCCGTCGTTCCGGCAGCGCGCATCTACGGGCAGGGCATCTCGCAGAACGGCCGTTTCCTGCGCGACCTGGTCTATCAGGGCTTCAACGCCGACGAGGAAGGCCGGATCGCGCTCGATGGCATCCTCGCGCATGTCGCCGGCGCCGGCCGCGGGAATTTCAACTACCGCTTCGCCCAGCCGTCGCGCGACGCGCAGCCGACGTCGGCGGTGTTCTATGCGACCGATGTCTTTCCATTCACCGATCGCGACGAAACAGACCCCGTGACCGGGGCCCACGGCGGGCTGCTCGACCGCGCTGCCGCGGCACGGGTCGTGCCGAAGATTTTTCTGTCGAATACCTCGTACGAATACTGGGCGCGCGCGGCATCGCTGATCAGCACGACCGCGGACGGCAGGCGCGACATGCCGATCTCGGCGGACGTGCGCATTTATCACTTCACCGGGCTGCAGCACTTCACCGGTCCGTTCCCGCCGGCGCGCGGCCAGGACGACCTGCTCGGCCAGGAACCCGAGTCGCCGCTGCCGGTGCGGTTTTTCTGGCGCGCGATGATCGCGAATCTCGACGCCTGGGTCCGCGACGGCACGGCGCCGCCGCCGAGCAGCTATCCGCACATCGCGGACCGGACCCTGGTGCGGCTTGACGAGTACGCGTTCCCGGCGCTTCCGGGCGTGAACAAACCGCACGAAGCGAGCAGCGCCTTTCATCTGGACTTCGGCAGCGCCTGGCCGCAGGCGGTCAGCACGCAGCCGCCCAAGGTCGGCAAGCCGTTTCCGGTGCTCGTGCCCCAGGTCGATGCCGACGGCAACGAGCGCGATGGCATTCGCCTTCCGCAGCTCACCGTTCCGCTCGCGACCTACACGGGCTGGAACCTGCGCGACCCCTCGATCGGCGCGCCGACCGAGCGCGTTTCATTCGAAGGCTCGTATATCGCGTTTGCGAAAACGGCGCAGGAACGCCAGAGCACGCACGATCCGCGCAAGTCGATCGCCGAACGCTACGCAAGCCGCGAGGACTATCTGAGCCGCTACGGCGCCGCGGCCGAGGATCTGGTCAAGCAGCGCTGGCTGCTCGAGGAAGATCGCGCGGTGCTGGTCGAGCGCGGCGGGCAGGAGTGGGATGCGGTGATGAAGTAGCCACAGCGAGACGATTTGGCTGCGCGGATCGATTGAGAGCTTGTCAAACGGGACAGACTCCGCGCAGCGAGCGACTGCTTTTCCCTTCTCCCTCCGGGAGAAGGTGGCGCGAAGCGCCGGCCTCTCTCGGCCATCCATGGCCTCCGAGGCACTTGGGCTCCTGCCCATCGGATGAGGGTCGGGGTACTTATTGACATCATTCCAGTACCCGACCCTCACCCCAACCCCTCTCCCGAGGGGAGAGGGGCTAAAGACGTCAGCGAGATTTGTCGCTCTTCGCCGGCGGTGCCTTTCTGCCATCCTTGGCCCCTGGCGCACTTGGCAGCAACCGCAGCGTCTTTTCGTCGAACAGCGGTTCGTCCTGGCCGACGCGGACGAACAAGACCTTGCGCGCGCCACTGGCGGGCTGCGCCTCGAAGTACTGGATGCCGTCCGGCGCGTCGCCCCAGTCGCCGCACGGCGGATCGGGCACTTCGTCGGCGCTGGATTTCGTCGCGAGTTGTTTCCTGAGCGTGGCGTCCGGAACGAAGGTGTAGCGCTTTACGCCGGTCGGCGGTTTTTCCGCCGTGTACGGCGCGAGCTTGCACTGCGCGACCAGTGACTTGTCGGCGGTGTGTTCGGCGAAGATGCGCTTGATGCCGGCTTCGATCGATTCACCGGCGCCGAGATCGAAGACCTCGACCAGCGCGGAAGGATCGCCGCCGTCGGAATAGCGGATCATGATCGCGCTGCCGTTCCAGTACAGATCGATCTTGCGGAAACCGAAATCGCAGCGCTGCGTCCAGGCGTCCAGGCCGGCATCGGCGTTCGCAAGCTTCTCCCACTTGCAGCCCTTGATCGCCGGGCGCGACGGCGCATCCTTCTTCGCCCAGGCCGGACCCGCCAGCAGCAACAGGCACGCACCAAAGTATGCAAGTGCTTTTTTCATCTGGAGTGAACCTTTGTTCGCCGGATGGATGATCGAAGGATGCAGTGCGTCGAGCGAGCGCAAGCGCGCCGCGGCGGTTGCCGCGTTGGACGACGCGAGCATGGCGCCAATCGACGATCGTCGGCCCACGCGCGCATCGGAAATGCCATTCGGATAGTCTATGCGCTCCCTTCAACGCACGGGAGAGGTGCGAATGATCCTCGGCATGTCGGTTTCGACGTTCACGCTGGTGCACGTTTTGTTGAGCCTGGTCGGAATCTTCACCGGTCTTGTCGTCGTCTGCGGATTCCTCAACGGCCGCCTGCTCAATGGCTGGAACGGCCTGTTCCTGCTCACCACGATTCTGACCAGCGCCACCGGTTTCCTGTTTCATTCGGCGCAATTCGGCCCGCCGCATATCGTCGGCGTCATTTCCCTGGTCCTGCTCGGTTTTTCCGTCGCCGCGCTGTACGCGTTCAATCTGGCCGGGCCATGGCGCTGGATCTATGCTGCCACGGCCACGCTGGCGCTGTATCTGAATGTGTTCGTCGGTGTCGTGCAGGCATTCCAGAAAGTGTCGTTCCTGCAGCCGCTGGCGCCGACCCAGTCGGAGCCGCCGTTCGCGATCGCTCAGGGACTCGTTCTCGTGGCATTCCTCGCGCTGACATTCCTGGCGTCCAGGCGGCTGCGCGCACTGCCGTGACCAGCGAGCGCAATCCACAAGCCCGGCAGATGGGCGATGAATCGATGGCACGCAACCTGGCGTTCCAGGCGCAGGCGATCTGGCCGCAGGAGGAGCCGCTGTTTGCGCGCTATCGCCTGTCCGGGCCGCTGCGGATTCTCGACCTGGGCTGCGGCACCGGCGAGATCACGCGGCGCCTCGCCGACCTCTACCCGCAGGCGCAGGTGACAGGCGTGGATATTCTCGAGAGCAATCTCGAGCTGGCCAGGCGGGCAGCCAGTCGCGCGTCCGGCGACCGCGTGCGTTATGAAACCGGCGACGCGTTCGCACTGAAATACAACGACGCGCACTTCGACCTCGTCGTCTGCCGGCACATGTCGCAGTCGGTTCCGGATTTCGGTCTCGTGCTCGACGAGATCGGCCGCTTGCTGCGGCGTGGCGGCTGGCTGCACCTGCTGTCGGAAGACTACGCAATGCTGCGCATGCCGCGGCCGCTCCCGGCCCCCGGGGCGCCGGCCGCGCGCGACCCGGACCGCTTCTGGGTCGGCACCGTGCTGCCGTACCTCGAAAGCGTTCGCTGCGACGGCCGCATCGGCCGGCACTCGCCGCCGATGCTGATCGAGCGCGGCTATGCCGATCTTGCGGTCGACTACGTCATCGTCGACACGGTGCGCGTGCCGCGGGAGATTTTCGCCATGATCCTGGTCGCATGGCGCGATGGATTCGCCGAAACGCTGGCTGCTTCCAGCGGCCGCCCGCTGGCTGACGTGCGCGCCGATTTCGACAGCATGATCGAAGCGATCCGCACGCCGCCGCAGTACACCGTCTGGCATGTTCCGGTGATATCCGGCCGGCGAAGCTGACGCTGCCGCCAAGTTCTGGCAAAGCTCGCGAGAGTTGCTCCCGCAATGTGATCGCGAGATGGCTGGTGCCGCGCTGAGCTATCCATCCGCGGACGTGGCGCCAAGGCAGTACGGCAGACCCGAGATCCGGACCCATGTCGTCCCATTGCGGGCAAAAGTTGCTGTTCGCGGCCTTGACTGTGACGTGAATCACGTTATGCTCCGCGCGGGAATCCATCCAGAGACCTATTACCGCGTCCTGCCAGAGACCTAGTGGCCGGGCGCTGCTATGTGTGGGATTTGCCCCGGAGGGGCACCCAATCGCGATGACCGTGCAGGAAGTCGCCAGAAGCAAAGATCCGCGCAAGCGGACCGTTCGATGACTCGAAAGCCACTGACTTTTCCTTGGAGACGAGATACATGAATCGATTGAGGCTACTTTCTGCACTGCTCGCCAGCGTTTGCGCTTCGGCGGCATTTGCCCAGAACCACGGACCGGTCGAAGTTTCGGCCGCCGTGCAGCAAGACGTACTGGACTCCTTGGGCAAGGTAAAGCCGAACCCGGCCGACTTCCACAAGATGAAGCCGCGCGTCGAGCATGACCTGCCGTTGCCGCACGTGCCGGACAATCAGGTTGACGGCGCGCTGCAAAGCTCTCCCGGATTCCAGACATTTGCGCCGGTTTCCAGCGGCAACGTGCTGGGCGTCGGCAAGGGCTTCAGCGGTCCGCAGGGCAGTTTCACGGTCCAGTACGCACCGCCCGACACGGTCGGCGCGGTAGGCGCGACGCAGTACGTCCAGGTGGTCAACACCGGTTTCGCCGTCTTCAACAAGTCGACCAAGGCGGTCGTCTACGGCCCAGTGGCGACCAACACGCTGTGGGCGGGCTTCGGCGGCGGCTGCCAGACCAACAACGACGGCGACGCCACGGTCGTGTACGACAAGGCAGCCGGTCGCTGGATCATTTCGCAGTTTTCGGTCAGCACGACGCCATACCTGCAGTGCGTCGCGGTATCGCAGACGTCCGATGCGACCGGCGCGTACAACCGCTATGCATTCTCGTACGGCAACACCGCGTTCCCGGATTATCCGAAGACCGGCGTATGGCCCGACGGCTACTACACGACGTTCAACATCTTCAACGGCAATACGTTCGGCGGCGCGAAATTGTGCGCTTATGATCGCGCCGCGATGCTGAGCGGCGCGCCTGCGACCCAGCAGTGCTTCCAGCTGTCGACCAGCTTCGGCGGCGTGCTGCCGTCCGACCTGGACGGCTCGACGGCGCCTCCGGCCGGTTCACCGAACTACATGCTGAACTTCGGCAGCAACTCGCTGAACCTGTGGAAGTTCCATGTCGACTGGGGCACCCCGGCGAACACGACGCTGTCGGCCGCCAAGAACATTCCGGTCCAAGCCTTCGCCCCGGCCTGCAGTGGCGGCGCGTGCATCCCGCAGTCCGGCGTCAGCCAGAAGCTCGATTCGCTGGCCGACCGCCTGATGTTCCGTCTCGCCTACCGCAATTTTGGCGATCACGAGGCGCTGGTCGTCACGCACTCGGTCAACCCGAGCACCTCGAAGAGTCCGAAATCGGCGAGTTCCGCGGTGCGCTGGTATGAAATCCGCAATCCGGGCGCGACGACGCCGACCGTGTTCCAGCAATCGACGTATGCGCCGGACACGAACTATCGCTGGATGGGTTCGATCGCGATGGACAAGCAGGGCAACGCCGCGCTCGGTTATAGCGTCTCGAGCAGCTCGCTGAAACCGGCCGCGCGCTATACCGGCCGCCTTGCCGGCGACGCGCTGAACTCGATGCAGGCCGAGGCTTCGATCGTCGAAGGCGGCGGCTCGCAGACCGGCAGCAACCTGTCGCGCTGGGGCGACTACAGCGCGTTGACGCTCGACCCGGTCGACGACTGCACGTTCTGGTTCACGACCGAGTACCTGACCGCGAATGGCGCGTTCAACTGGAGCACGCGCGTCGGTTCGTTCAAGTTCGCGGGCTGCAACTGAACAACGCCCCGTAGCTGGTGAGTACGAGACGGCCCGCATCTGCGGGCCGTTTCATTTTGCGGCGTCCCCGCCACGGCATTGACC
>DATIEJ010000462.1:0-11207 GCA_035455825.1 Rhodanobacteraceae bacterium
CCAGATGACGCTGTTGGCCAGATAGGCCACAGGATGGCCGCTTTCCAGCGAGTCGGCGGTGAGGCAGAAGTCCTTGCTGCCTGCCAGATCGGCGGTCACGCCCTGGGCAGTCAGTGTCGAGTCGCTGACCAGGTCGATGTCCACGGCGCATGGCGTGGCGGCCGGGACCGCCACATGATCGAATCGCACATTTTCCAGATTCACGTTGCCATCGGCCGCGTGCACGGTGACCTTGTCCGTCATCGCGCTGATCACGCTGCGCGTGAGGCTGATGTTGCCGTCGTCGTCGCTGACGATCGAATGGTACTTGCCGGCGCTGATGTACATCCCGCCGGCGTTGCTCAGAGTAATGCCGTCGATTTCCAGCAGCGCGGCCGGGTCGCCGGCGTCCTGGGACAGACTGACCAGCGACGCCGTATTGAAGGCGATCGTCGTGTTGGCCGGGTTCACGCTGCGTTGCGCGCAGTTGGTGCCGGGCACGTAGCCGCCGAGCAGATGGGTCGGCGCGGAAAACGCGACGTTCAGAAGCGTCTGGCCGTCGAGTTGATACGTCTTCTGCTCGAGCCTGACCGTGACCGGCTGCAAGGAGTTCTGCCCCACGATCATCGCGGCATACAGCGACGACAAATCACTGACGCAAAACGCTATGTCCGCGCGCGCCGTCGCCGGAATCCCGAGTACGCAGGTTGCGCACAGGAGGCGTGCGCCAGCGATCAGGGCACGCCGTGCCCCGATTGAACGTAGATATTCCATCGCCACTGTCTCCCCTGGTTGCCGCGCACAAGAGGTCGCGGTCGCGGGCGACTACGATGGATCCATGACGGACTCCAGGGAAAGAACGGGAAAAGCGCAACAACGCGACAGAGCGACTTTGCGGAGGCACTGAATCGTTGCGTGCCGGGACGTTGCGCCTGCTGCGAACGAGCGCGCAAGATCACGCGGTCCGCGCCGGATCCGGCCTTTCCGCGGGGACGCCTCGGTACGGCTCAGGTCGCGCGCGGCGAATACAGCGGATACAGGACCGATTCTTCCTCGTGGATGCGGTGCACGAGCACTTCGCCGATGGGCAGAAGGTCCTTGCGCAGTTGCGCCTGCAGGGCTGCGCTCCAGGTGGCGCGCGTGTACGTCGTGATGAAACGGTGGAGCATCTTGCCGACGCGCATCATGTCGACCGACATCGCATCGACCTGGCGCGAGACATCCGGATTCGGGTCGGCGTGACGTGAAAAATAGCCGTACAGGTGCCGGTTCTCGGTCAGCAGGTGATCCTGCAGTACCCGCGTGAAGCGATCGAGCGCCGCGCGGCACGCGGGCTCGTCGCCTTGTTCGCTGGAACGCTCCAGGTCGGCAAACAGCGAGAGCAAGTCCCTGTGTTCGGCCTGCAAGGTCGGAATCAGGTCGGGCCGGTAGTCGCCGCGCGGACGCACCGCGCTGATGTACTGCGACGCGCTGGTCCCCTCGGCGCTCTCGCCGCGGCCAAACCAGCGTTTGAAAAGGGAATTCATCAACTTGCTCCTGCCTGCTTCAACTGCGCGCGCCTGCGTGGCGCAGGAGCCTCGACATTTTAATACGGGAAAAGACCGGAATCTGGACATTTTTCACAACCCCGGACGATTTCGGCCGCAAGATCGTCCCGCCGCGCCCGGCAAGGTTGGTAAACTAGCGCGGCGACGGACGATGAAAGCGAGTGCGTTCATGGGCAACCGACCGCAAGTCACCGAGCTTCTGGATGCTGTCGGCCGCGGCGACGCGGACGCACAGCAGGAACTGTTCACGCGCGTCTACGACGAGCTCAAGCGCATTGCTCGCGGCCACGTGCGCCGCTCCGGCGGCCAGATCAGCATCAACCCGACCACGCTGCTGCACGAGGCCTGGATCAAATTCGCCCGCGCCGAGGACCGGCAGCTGTCCGGCAGCACGCACTTCTACAACCTGCTGGCCCAGGCCATGCGCCAGGTGCTCCTGGATCTGGCGCGCAAGCACGCGACGGAGAAACACGGCCAGGGCATGGCACGCACCGAGCTGACCGAAGGCATCGAGAACGTCGAACGTTCGGTCGACGAACTGCTCGCGGTCGACGATGCGCTCGGCAAGTTGCGCGACTGCGATGCCGAACTGGCGCAGCTGGTCGAGTGGCATTTCTTCGCGGGACTGACGTTCGTCGAGATCGCGAAGGTTCGCGACGTCACCGAGCGCACCGTGCGCAGGCACTGGGACATGGCGCGCGCTTTCCTCGGCGATGCGATCCGCGGCGCGCCTGTCGCGGGCTGAGCGGAGGCGCTCGTGGGAATCGATGCGGAAACCTGGCGGCGGCTGCGGCCGCTGCTCGACCAGGCGCTCGATCTGCCGGAAGACGAACGCGAGCGCTTCGTCGCGGAATTGCCGTCCGATGCCGCGGATCTGGGCGAGCCGCTACGGCGCCTGCTCAGCGAGCAGGCGAACACGCGCCCGATCTTCGACGAGGGCGCGGCGGAATTCGCGGCGCCGTTGTTCGAACGTGCGTTGCTCGACGAGACCGAGGACACGCTCGGCCAGCGCGTCGGCGCCTACCGCGTCACCCGGCTTCTCGGCGTCGGCGGCATGGGCGTGGTCTACCTGGCTGAACGCGCCGATGGAAAGTTTTCGCAGCAGGTCGCCCTGAAAGTCGTGCAGGCCGGCATCGGCGCTTCCGCGCGCGAGCGTTTCGAACGCGAGCGGCGCATCCTGGCCGGGCTGGTCCATCCGAACATCGCCTTGCTCTACGACGGCGGCGAGCTCGACGACGGCCAGGCATTCTATACAATGGAATATGTGGACGGCGTGCCGATCACGCTGTTCTGCGTCGAGGCCGATCTGGATATCGAAGCGCGCATTCGCCTGCTGCGCACGGTCGCCAGCACCCTGGCGTTCGCCCATCGCAACCTGGTCGTGCATCGCGACATCAAGCCGTCGAACATCCTCGTCACCGACGACGGCCAGGTCAAGCTGCTCGACTTCGGCATCGCCAAGCTGATCGGAGTCGGCGCTTCGACCGATCCGGCCCTGACCCTGACCGCTGCGGCCGGGCCGATGACGCCGGACTATGCCGCACCCGAGCAGTTCCGCAACGAGCCGATAACGGTGGCCACGGACGTTTATCAGTTCGGCGTCCTGTGCTTCCGGCTGTTCACGGGCACCGCGCCATACCGTGCCGATCCGGTCGATCCGTATGCCTGGGCGCGTGCGGTGGCCGAAGAGGAACCCGTGACGCTGGCGCGCGCGATCGCGCCGGAGACGATGCAGAGCGTGTGGAGCGCCAGTACGGATCCGGCCCGGCTGCGGCGCCAGCTCAGCGGCGATCTGAACGCAATCGTGCGCCGCTGCCTGGCGAAGGCGCCTGCCGAGCGCTACGGTTCGATGGACGCGGTGTGCGCCGACCTCGATGCCTGCCTCGCCGGCCGTCCGGTCAGCGCCCGCCGTGGCAGCCGCCGCTATCGCTTCGCGCGCTTCGTGCAACGCCACCGCGTTCCCGTTGCGAGCGCCGCCGTCGTCATCCTGCTGCTGTGCCTGACGACGGCGTTCGCGCTGCGCCAGGCGCAGATCGCGGCGCGCGAAGCCGAACGCGCGAACTCGGTCGCCGCGTTTCTCATCAGTCTGTTTCAGGTTTCCGATCCCGGCGTCAATCGAGGCGAGAAGCTCAACGCCAACCAGATCCTCGAGCGCGGCGCCAAGCAGATCGGCTCCGAGTTGTCCGCGCAGCCGGTGCAGCGCGCACGGCTGCTGACGGTGATCGGAGAAGTCTACTCGGCGCTCGGCGATTTTCCGCGGGCAAAGGAACCGCTGCAAAGCGCCATCGACATCGAACGCGTGGATGCCGATACCGACGCCGTCGACCTCGGCCATGCCTTGCGCGCCCTGGCCTGGGTGACGCATCGGCAGGGCGACGAGAAGACTGCGCGCGCGCTGCTCGACGAGGCCGTGCTGAAGCTCCAAGGTGGATCCAGGCGTGCTCTGGATGAACTGGCCGGGGTGCACAGCTACCGGGGCCTGGTGCTCAAGGCGCTTGGCGATTTCGCCGGCGCGCGTTCCGAATACGAACTCGCCCTGGCGACTGCGGCGCGGGCCGGCACCGATGAATCGCCGAAGGCGGCAGCGATACACAACAACCTGGCTCTGCTGTTGCGCGACCGCGGCGAGCACAAGGCCGCGCGCGTCGAACTCGAAAGTGCCCTGGCGATCTACCGGCGTGCCTACGGCGAGGATCACTATCGCACGATCGGTTCGACGCAGAACCTGGCCGCGGTGATGCTCGACACCGGCGATATCGCCGGGGCCCTGCCGCTGCTCGAGCGCACGTCGGCGCAAAATCTGCGCCTGTTCGGCACCGGCAGTTCGGACTACGCGAATTCGCAGAACATGCTCGGCAACATTGCGCGCCAGCAAAAGCGTTACGACGAGTCGATCGCCTACTACGCGCGTGCCGAAGCGTCGTATCGGGCAGGCCTCGGCGATCGGCATCCGTATCTGGCCTTCCCGCCATACAACATGGGCGAAACCGAATTCGCGCGCGGCAACTATGCCGCGGCGCTCGGCTACTACGACCGGGCGCTCGCCATGCGCCGTGAACTGCTGCCGCCGGATCACCCGGAAACCGCCGACGCGCTCGACGCGCGCAGCCAGGCGCTGATGGCCTTGCAGCGTTACGAGGAGGCGCGCAGCGATGCCGAGGCCGCTCTGGCAATACGCCGCGCAAAGTTGCCGGCAGACGCGCCGGCGATCGTGCAAAGCCTGCTGCATTCCGGCCTTGCGGAATATGCGTTGCACCACCGCGAAGGCGCCAAGGCCAACTGGGACGAAGCGCTGGAGCGCGCGCCGCGCGCGTACCCCGACGGCGGCGACGAGCTGGCGCACGTGCGCCTCGTCATTGCCGATCCGGACGGCGCGTTGCGCGCGAAATCGCTGTGAGTAGGCTTACATGTGCGCGTGCGACGACCTTTGGTATCCGTTCCCGCTGAACGTAGAGTTGTAGGATGGGTTGAGCGCGGCGATACCCATCACGTGGCGGTATTGGAAAGCTGATGGGTTTCGCTGCGCTCAACCCATCCTACGCTCCTGCGCTCAGCGCAAACGGTTCTTATTGGCTGGAGGTTGATGGAAATCAAGCCAAATGGCTGGATTGCGACCAAAGTCGTGCACGCCACGCGCCAGTTTGGGCTTAGCCTGCGGCCAGGATGTTTTTGAGGGATTTGCCATGCGCTACGAAGACGAATATCGCCGCTCGATCGAACAGCCGGAAGCGTTCTGGGCCGACCAGGCGCGCGCGATCCACTGGCACACACCGCCGCAGACCATCCGCGAATATACAAATCCACCTTTCTGCCGGTGGTTCGTCGGCGGCGAAACGAACCTGTGCTACAACGCGGTCGACCGTCACCTCGCAACACGCGGCGACCAGCTCGCGCTGGCCGCGATCTCGACCGAGACGAACACGACGCGGCGCCTGACCTACCGTGAACTCCATCGCGAAGTGAACACGTTTGCCGCCACGCTCGCCTCGCTCGGCGTCAGGCGCGGCGAACGAGTCGTGATCTACATGCCGAACATGGCCGAGGCCGTGTTCGCGGTCCTTGCCTGCGCGCGGCTGGGCGCGGTGCACTCGGTCGTGTTCGGCGGCTTCGCGTCGCACAACCTGGCGCTGCGCATCGATGATGCGAAACCGGTCCTGCTGATCTGCGCCGATGCCGGCATGCGCGGCGGCAAGGTCATTGCGTACAAGCCTCTGGTCGACGAGGCGCTGCGCGCGGCGAAATCGCCGCCGGCGCATGTCCTGATCGTCTCGCGCGGACTCGACAAGGACCTGCAGCGCGTCGCCGGCCGCGACGTCGACTATGCCGAGCTGCGCGTTGCCCACGAAAGCGCCGAGGTTCCGGTCGAATGGCTCGAATCGAACGAGCCGAGTTATCTGCTCTATACGTCCGGGACAACCGGCAAGCCGAAGGGCGTGCAGCGCGACGTCGGCGGACACGCCGTCGCCCTGGCGATGTCGATGCGCACGGTGTTCGACGTCGGACCAGGGCAGGTGATGTTTTCGACTTCCGACGTCGGCTGGGCCGTCGGCCACAGTTACAACATCTACGGTCCGCTGATCGTCGGAGCAACGTCCCTGCTGTACGAAGGACTGCCGATCAATCCCGATGCCGGGATCTGGTGGAAGCTGTGCGAACAATATGGCGTGCGCACGATGTTCTCGTCGCCGACGGCAATCCGCGTGCTGAAGAAGCAGGATCCGGCATGGCTGAAGAAATACGACTTGTCGGCGTTGAAGTACCTGTTTCTGGCAGGCGAGCCGCTCGACGAGCCGACGGCGAAATGGATCAGCGAAGGACTCGGAAAGCCCGTGATCGACAACTACTGGCAGACCGAGACCGGCTGGCCGGTGCTGTGCCTGCAGCCCGGGCTCGACATGAAGCCGATCCGCTTCGGCTCGCCGGGCTTCGCCAACTTCGGCTACAAGCTGCGCGTCATCAACGAGGTCACCGGTCACGACGCCGAAGCCGGCGACAAGGGTGTGCTCGTGATCGAGCCGCCGCTGCCGCCCGGTTGCCTGAGCACGATCTGGCACGACGACGAGCGATTTGTAAAAAGCTACTTTTCCCATTTCAACGAGTTGCTGTACAGCTCGCTCGACTGGGCGATCCGCGATGCCGACGGCTACACGTTCATCCTCGGCCGCACCGACGACGTCATCAACGTCGCCGGACACCGGCTCGGCACGCGCGAGATCGAGGAATCGGTCGCCACGCACTCGAGCGTCGCCGAGGCCGCCGTCATCGGCGTGCAGGATGAATTGAAGGGCCAGGTGCCGATCGTGTTCGCGACGCTGAAATCCGGCACCGCCGATTCGAACGCCAAGCACGACGCGGCCAACGGCATGCAGCAGCGCGTCGTCGACATGCTCGGCAGCGTCGCCAAGCCGGCGCGCGTCTACATCGTGAACTCGTTGCCGAAGACACGTTCGGGAAAACTGTTGCGCCGTTCGCTGCAGGCGCTGGCAGAGTCGCGCGACCCCGGCGACCTGTCGACGCTCGACGATCCGAACGCGCTCGAGGAAATCCGTGGCGCGCTCAAGCGCGGGCCGGAGGTTGGCCAGTAGCCGGTCATTCGAAGCCTGCGGCGAAGATGAATTCGCTCACGGCCGTCTGCACGAGGCTGTCCACGGAACTGCCGCTTGCCGTAAAGCCGACCGCGCGGAGATAGAGCACGCCGGGGTAATTCAGTATGGGAATCTGCCAGCCGCCGGCGATGCGCGACATGGTCCCGAACGTGTAGAAGTACTCGCCGTCATTGGACAGTTGCAGCTTTGGCGGCATGGATAGTTCCGGCGCAGCGCCGCTCCGGAGCCACCTCACGGACAGGTTGTTCGAATCCAACGTCAGTGACTGCAGTGCAGGATCAGGAAAAGACAGCCGAGCGAGATAGTGACGCGAATCTCCGATGAGAGACTGTCCGCCGCCAACGACCAGTCTTCCGTCTGATTGCAGCGTGATTGCTTCGACCGCGAGGTCGTTAACTCCGACGTCGGCAAAGGCTTCATCGAGCGTGCCGTCCGCGTGGAGACGTGCGATTCCTTGACGCGTCTTCCCGCCGATCTTGTCGAATTGGCCGGCGACCAGAACTTTTCCGTCCGTCTGCAGGGCGAGGTCGAGAATTGCCACGTTGGCCGGCGATTCGGAAAAGTACGCTTGCGAATCGACGAATGACGTGTCGAGACTGCCATCCGCGTTGAGGCGCGCAACTCCGCTGCGCGAATAAGGCGTCCCATCCTGCGCCACCGTGGTGAAGAATCCGCAAATGAGCGTCTTCCCGTCCGGTTGCAGCGCCATGCGCCGTACGCTGCCGTTCGGAAACGCCTTGTCCTTGCCCGGGTCGAGCGTCCCGTCCGCGTCGAGATAGGCGACGAAACGCTGGCTTCCTCCGATCATGAAAGAACCGCCTATCGCGGCGCTTCCGTCCTCGTGCACGGACATCGCAGAGACGAACGCGGAGCCGTCGTCGAAATCCGGACCGAGGTACGAAAAATAGGTCAGTCCGTTCGCTGCCAGCTTGGCGACGCTTTCGCGTGGGACGTGCGCCTGGGAGACCGAACTGAAGAGGCCGAACACGAAGATTCCATCGTCGGCGTCCGGCACCATGCGCAAAATGGGGCTGGGCTGCACGACCGGATCGAAAAAGGTCTGGTCCCACGCCCCGTAGGTATCGAAACGAATCGGCGAATGGTACAGGCCGGGGTAGCCATTACTGGTGACGAAGAACCTTTGATCCGCTTGCACAAGGATGCCGTTCGCGGGCCCGAGGATGCCCGCGTCGGCCAGCGGATCGTCGCTTCCGTCGCCGTTGAGTCGATGGAGAAGGTTCGTCGGATGGGGCTCCGGATAGGAGCTGAGTCCAACGAGCATGCGCTGGTCGGACTGTTGGGCCAACGCGGAGACGGTGCCCGCCTCGAAGGCGGAATAGTCGGCATCGAGAGTCCCGTCGGCGTTGAGGCGGCCGACCGCACGGGTGGCGCCATCGAACGGCGTGTAGGCGCCGCCGGCGACGATCCTTCCGTCCTGCTGAACGCCGAACGTGCGAACCGACGACGTGATGTAGGCGGTGCTTACGTAGGGTGGCCGGAAGCCCGTGTCGAATGTGTCATCGACGTTGAAGCGCGCGATCTTGTTCGCCTCCTGTCCCCCGACCAGGAAGAAATTGCCACCGGCCAAGAGCTTGCCGTCAGGCTGGATCGTCAGGGTGTAGACGAAGTCGTCGAGAGCTGGATATGGCGCGTCGAGCGAGCCGTCGGCCTTGAGGCGAGCCAGATACGGTCGACTGTAGTAGTTGATCGTTTGGAATGCGCCTCCGATGACGACCTTTCCATCGAGGCGGACAACCAGCGTGTAGACCGGTCCGTCGATCGGATTCGCCGCCAAGAACGTGCCGTCAAGAGAGCCGTCCAGGCGCAACCTGGCGACGTGGCTCGCCGCCTGCTCGCCGATCATGTCGAATGCGCCGCCGATCAGCGCCTTGCCGTCCGGCTGCATGGCGATCGCCGATACCGCCTGATCGGGATCGCCGCCTGGCGGTGGATACGTCTCGTCGACCGAACCGTCCCTGTTGATGCGCGCAATGTAGTGGTGCGTGCTTGCACCGACGTGCGTGAACGAACCCGCGATCAGCAACCGGCCGTCGCGCTGTCGGACTATCGCGCTGATCGGGCCATCCGGATCGGGGTGCCACGTCAAGTCGACCGACCCGTCCACATGCAGTTTGACAAGGTGCGCGCATGGGCAGGTACCGAAGTGCGTAAATTCACCGCCGACAATGATGCTGCCGTTGTCGAGCACGGCGAGGCTCGTGACGCCGACATTGTTGTCGAGGTTGGCGAAGCCCGGATCCAGGGAGCCGTCGACGAACAAGCGCGCTAGATGCGCTCGCGCCTGTCCATTGACGGTCTCGAAATAGCCGCCGATCAGGACCTTGCCATCTGCCTGCACCGCTGAGGCGACGACAGGCCCGTCGACTGTGACGTTGAAACCGTCGTTGACGCTTTGCGCCCGGGCCGATGCTGCGGCGAGCAGGAATGCGACCGCGCAAGCGCAAGCACAATCGAGGACGCATCGAATCACGAAACGTGCAGACCCTGACCAACCCCCGATCATGACGATGACACTCCCCACGACTATCACCGATGCGGATGATCGTACTCGGGCAGGCCTGAAAAATCACGCCTCCAAGCGCTCGATTTCCGCGTCGCAGCTGATCGCACGACGGGGCCGGCGACTTGCCAGCGCGAGAATCGCTCGCGATCGGCAGGCTCTCGTGATCGGTGTTCTGGAGATAGGTATCTGATGAGAGAGCGCGCGCCGGCGGGATCCTCCGGATGCCGGCGCGCGCCCAGTCCTCACGGACACGTCATCCCGGCAATGCTCGTCGCGCGCGTGATCGGGAACGATCCGTTCGGCGGGTAGCCGGCGGTGGTCGAGGTCCAGCTCAGCGTGCCGTTGTTGCAGTCGGTGAACTTGAACGTCAGCGTGCCCCACTGCGTAACGTGGTCGTCGGCATGCGTGAAGTTCGGCGGGAACTTCGCTCCGAGCGACAGGTAGGCCGGCAGGGTCGCCGTGTCGCTGCCCGCAGTGTACGAGCCCTGGGCGTAAAGCCAGGTTTGTCCGCTGCCATCCGGCGTGAATACGAACCAGATCGCCAGCATGCCGTTGTCGGGCAGGATTTCGAACTGCACGCCATGGCCGTCCTGGCCGGACGTCGGGTTGAACCAGTTGCCGCTGATGCCGGGGCCAATGGCAAACGTCGGGGCGACCGTGTCCAGTACGGTGATGCTGCCGACCATGCCCGCGTCCCGGTGCGGATCGCACGCGTACGGAATCACTCCCGGCTTGTTGAACGTGAGCGTATCCGACCAGCTCTGCTTGGACGGATCGCCGGTTGCGCCGCTGCCGTCGCCGCGGCAGCCCACAGCACAGCGGAACGAGTCATCGTCGGCGTGCACGTTGTGCGCTCCCTGCGTGCCGAGCTCCTTGAACGTGATGGTGTCGCCGAGATTGATCGTCACGACTTTCGGCTCGAAGCTTCCGTCGTCGACATAGACGAGATGGTCGATCGCGCTGCAGGGTGCTGCCGCCAGCGTCAGCAGTGCGCATAACGTGTTTGAGACTGTTCGCATGACTTGTCTCCCGTAGGGTGGTGCCGCTCGCCATCGCGGCAATGGGTCCGGTGGATTTTTCCCATCCGGCTGGGCCCCTCGTTCAAGAAAGACCGCTGGTGATTACAGCAAGTCATGCCGGCCGGACAATCGGCCATTTCCCGGATGCACCGGCATCTTCGCCAGCGTGGGCATCCCAGTGCTTCCTGCCCGGACGCCGCGATGCTTGAAATGGCAGCAGTAACGGCAACATCGGAAAGGCCCCCCTTCGAGGGGAGGGTGTTCGCAGGCAGGTTTGGCACTCTATGCGGGCGTCCGCGCGGCCCTTGGAGCACCGGCAGGGCCCTCGGGCGCGCGGACCGAATAGCCAATATCGGCTAAAATAGCCCGTTTACCGGAGCCTCCATGAGCCATACCGAATCACCCGGGGCGCGCTTTCGCGCCGCACTCGCCGCCGAAAGCCCGCTGCAGGTGATCGGTGCGATCAATGCCAATCACGCGCTGCTGGCCAGGCGCGCGGGCTATCGCGCGATCTATCTGTCCGGCGGCGGCG
>DATIEJ010000463.1:0-2374 GCA_035455825.1 Rhodanobacteraceae bacterium
CGAAGCGGCGCGCACGCTCAAGCCGGGCGGACGGCTCCTCGCGACGACCCTGGCGCGCCATGCTCACCGCAACACGGTCGTGCCGTTCGATCATCGCAACCTTGGTTTCCGCGACGAGGAACTGCGCGAGTTCGCGCGCAAGGCCGGCCTGAAAGTGCTGAGCTGCGAGCGCGTCACGCGCGAGCGCCGGCCGCCGCATTTCGAAGTGTTGAGCCTTTTAGCGAGAAATCCCGATGTGCGGTGAGCTACGTATTCTTTCGCTCGTCATTCCGGCGAAGGCCGGAATCCAGCCCTTCATTCGTACGGCAAGGAGCTGGATTCCGGCTTCCGCCGGAATGACGGATTCTTTGGGAGCCGTACTATGAAAAATTTGCCCTGGTTGAATCCCGCGCGCACGCAGCAGCTGCTCGACGCGCTGTCGCAGCGCATCCTGATCATCGACGGCGCGATGGGCACGATGCTGCAGAGCTACAAGCTCGACGAGTCCGGCTACCGCGGCACGCGCTTCGCCGACGGACGCGACACGCATGCGTTGCATGAGCATCACGGCCCGGGGTGCGACCTCAAGGGCAATAACGACCTGCTGTCGCTCACCCAGCCGGACATCATCAAGGCCGTGCATGGGGCCTACCTCGACGCCGGCGCGGACCTGATCGAGACCAATACGTTCAACTCGACCTCGATCAGCCAAGCCGACTATCACCTGGAACATCTCGCCGTCGATCTGAACCGCGAAGGTGCACGCCTCGCGCGCGCGGCCTGCGATGCCGCGGAAGCGAAAACACCCGGGCAACCGCGCTTCGCGATCGGCGTGCTCGGGCCGACCAGCCGCACGGCGTCGATCTCCCCGGACGTCAACAATCCCGGCTTCCGCAACGTCACGTTCGAGGAACTGGCGACGGCCTATGCCGAGTCGACGCGCGGACTGCTCGATGGCGGCGCCGACGTCATCATGGTCGAGACGATTTTCGACACGTTGAACGCGAAGGCCGCACTGTTTGCCGTCGCACAGGAATTCGAGCGCCGCGGAGCACGCGTGCCGATCATGATTTCCGGCACGATCACGGACATGTCCGGGCGCACGCTTTCCGGCCAGACGGCCGAGGCGTTCTACTATTCGCTGCGCCACGCACGGCCGTTGTCGATCGGCTTGAACTGCGCGCTTGGTGCGACCGAGCTGCGCGCCTATGTCGATGCGCTCGCGCAGGTCGCCGAGTGCTATGTCAGCGCCCATCCGAACGCGGGCCTGCCGAATGCGTTCGGCGAGTACGACGAAACGCCGGAACAGATGGCGGCCACCATTGGAGAGTTTGCAACGAGTGGCCTGGTGAACTTTGTTGGTGGTTGCTGCGGCACGACGCCGGCGCATATCCGGGCGATTGCCGAGGCCGTGCGCGGAGTGGCGCCAAGGGCGTTGCCGCTGGCGGAACCCAGGGCCGCTTAAAACGCGAGCTAAGAAACAGAATTCAAGACGACACACCGTATCGATGACGACACAACCCCGCTACACCCGCCTCTCCGGCCTCGAACCCCTGGTCATCACGCCGGAGTTGCTGTTCGTCAACGTCGGCGAGCGCACGAACGTGACCGGGTCGGCGCAGTTCAAGAAGCTGATCAAGGACGACCGCTACGACCAGGCCGTCGAAGTCGCCCGCCAGCAGGTCGCGAACGGCGCGCAGATCCTCGACGTCAACATGGACGAGGGCCTGATCGATTCCGAAGCGGCGATGACGAAGTACCTGCAGTTGATCGCGGCGGAGCCCGACATCGCGCGCGTGCCGGTCATGGTCGACTCGTCGAAGTGGACCGTCATCGAAGCCGGCCTGCGCTGCCTGCAAGGCAAGGGCGTCGTCAATTCGATCTCGCTCAAGGAAGGCGAGGAAGTCTTCATCGAACACGCGCGCAAGGTGCTCAATTACGGCGCTGCCGCGGTCGTCATGGCCTTCGACGAAACCGGCCAGGCCGATACGAAGGCGCGCAAGGTCGAAATCTGCACGCGCGCGTACAAGATCCTGACCGAGCAGGTCGGCTTTCCGCCGGAAGACATCATCTTCGATCCGAACATCTTCGCGATCGCGACCGGCATCGAGGAGCACAACAACTACGCCGTCGACTTCATCGAGGCCACGCGCGAGATCAAGGCGACCCTGCCGCACTGCCACGTGTCCGGCGGCGTGTCGAACGTGTCGTTCTCGTTCCGCGGCAACGAGACCGTGCGTCAGGCAATCCACGCCGTGTTCCTGTATCACGCGATCAAGGCCGGCATGGACATGGGCATCGTCAACGCCGGCGCGTTGCCGATCGTCGACGACCTCGACCCGGAGCTGCGCGAAGGTGTCGAGGACGTCGTGCTGAACCGGCGTCCGGATGGTAC
>DATIEJ010000464.1:0-5034 GCA_035455825.1 Rhodanobacteraceae bacterium
AAGACCCCCTCACGAGTCAGGTTGGGTAATTCCGGATGGGAATTACCCAACGGATAATGTGGACGGTTCGAGCTCACACGAAGCGTCGCTCGCTGCCGGCACGGCAGCGCTCCTGCCAAGGGGAGAAGTCGTGAAATTTCATATGAAATCATTGAGCACCTTTGTCGTTTCGCTGTTGGCACTGACGAGCCAGTCGATGCCCGTGGCTCGTGCCGAACCGCCGGCCGACTTGGATCGCAGCCTGACAACGGTGCTCAGACAACTGGGTTTTACCGGCAAGATGCAAAGCACGCTCGAACGGCGCCTCGGACGTTCGCTCGACCCGGCGCTGGTGGATCTCGGACAGCTGCTGTGGTTCGATTCCATAACGAGCCTTGGCAACGACAACAGCTGCTCGGGTTGCCACTCTCCGGCATTCGGATTCGGGGACTCGCAGTCCATCGCCATCGGCGTGGAAAACAACGGCATCGTCGGTCCGGACCGCGCTGGTCCGAGGAACCAGCGGCGCACGCCGCAGATGATCAACGCGGGCTTCTATCCGGGCTTGATGTGGAACGCGCGATTCTCCGCCACGTCCCACGATCCATTCGATCTTTCCGAAGGGGCACGCGTTCCATTCTTCCTCGGCGGCACGACCGTGTGGCGCCCCGGCAGCGCGTGCATCTATGGAACCTGTTTCGATCCTCAGATAACCAGGACCCTGCTCGGGGTGCAGGCGAATTTTCCGCCTACCGAAACGATCGAGGTCGCCGGGTTCGCCGCGCCGGATTCGCACGATGTGGATCCACGGCTCTATTACCCGGTTCACCTGGTCTCGTCGGGACTGATGTCGGACACGTTGCCCGAAGAGATTGCCGGACCGAACGGCAGCCCGCCGGACTCGATCGATCGCGGTTACGCGATTCGCCAAAAAGTCCTGGATCGCCTGAATGCAACGCCGAACTACATTGCCCGGTTTGCGGCGATCTACCCGGAGGCGGCAGGGGGGCACATCACGATGGCGCAGGTGGGCGCCGCGATCGCCGAGTTCGAGTTCTCCAATACGTTCGCCGATGCGCCGATCGACCGCTTCGCGCGCGGGCAAGGCAATGCGATGACGCCGCGCCAGAAGCAGGGAGCGCTGCTGTTCTTCGACAAGATCGGATGCGTGGGGTGCCACACCGTGGCTGGAGAATCGCATGAGATGTTCAGCGACTTCCAGACGCACGTCGCGGGCATCCCGCAGGTGGCGCCGAAGGGGTTCGGCTTGAAACCCGGAGGCAATCCGCAGAATCCGGAGGACCTGCCCGGAAATTTCGAATTCAGCGGGCCGAATCGCGACGAGGATTTCGGGCGCGAAGAATTGACCGGCGACCCCGTCGACCGCTATGCGTTCCGGACCGCGCCGTTGCGCAATCTGCGGGTGCAGCCGGCGTTTTTCCACAATGGAGCATTCACGCGCCTGCGGGATGCGCTGCGCTATCACCTCGACACGATTGCATCGGCGTCGACGTACGATCCGGTTGCTGCGGGTTTGGACCCGGACCTGACCGTTCGGCGAGGGCCGATGGAACCGGTGCTCAAGCGCCTCGATCCCCGCATAGCCGCCATGGGAAATGTAGCGTTGAGCGATCAGGACTTCGAAGACCTCCTGGAATTCCTGAGGGATGGACTGCTGGACGAACGCGCGCTGCCGGCAAACCTGTGCCGGTTGATTCCGGCGAGTGTTCCGAGCGGGCGGAAAGTGCTCACGTTCCAGGGCTGTCATTGATCGGACACGGTGGTCAGGCTCATTTTCATCGGTTGAAAGCCTATGAGCCTGGCACGCCACGCGCCGATCAGGCGCAGCCTGTTGCCTTAAGGGGCGAGCACTTTCACTACGGGTAGGCGTTCGGCACGAAGATCGTCTCGGCGGCAACGGTGCGCTGCGGCCGCTCGCTGCGCAGGCGGACGCAGCTGGACGCGCCCGCGTTGTCGGCACTCATCGCGAGATGTCGCATCGTCGCGGTCCTTTGCCTGCTGAATGAGCGGTAATCGGTCGGATGCCGGCACCCGCAGACGTCGCTTCAGCTTGCTTGCGTCGCACGCGCGCAGGCACATAATCGACATACGTTGCGGGCGCTGTATACCGTCAGGGGATCTGACCATACAGGAGGCTACCGTGGCGCATTTTTCTACAACCCGACTTGTACGCCTGTCAACGGCGTTTCTCGTGCTACTCGGATTCTTTGCTACTGCATCTCCGGCAAACGAGATTGTCGTTTGCAAGAAGTCCGACGCGACCTCGCCGGTTCCGGCAGGGACAGTATACAATTTCACAATTGATGGCGCGACCCAGTTCAGCGCGGTGGTGGACGGCGATTGCGTGCCGTTTCCGGAGATCGGCGCCGGACCGCACGTCGTCACCGAAGCCGCCACTCCGGGTTCGGTGGTTTCACAGATAACGGTGGATCCCAGTGACCGGCTGGTCAGCTCCAATCTCGCGCTGGGTACCGTGACCGCATTGGCGGAAGACAACTCCATCCTGACGTTCGTCACGTTCTACAATCGCGCGCAGACCCAGCCGCTTACCCAGGGCTGCACTCCAGGCTACTGGAAGCAGAGTTTCCACTTCGCTTCCTGGAATGGATTCGTGCCGACGCAAACGGTCGACAGTGTCTTCACCGGGGTAATGCCGGCGTTGTCGGGAGAGACTTTGCTCGATGCGCTGCAAGGCGGCGGCGGATCCGGCCTGCTGGGCGCCGAAAAGATCCTGCTGCGTGCTGCCGTGGCGGCCTTGTTGAATTCGGTCAGCGGAACCGTCGCTTATCCGTTCACCCAGGGCGACGTCGTCAGTGCCGTGAATACCGCACTCGCGACGGGAGATCGCGATTCGATACTCACGTTGGCAAAGACTCTGGACGATGCGAACAACGGACCTGGTGGATGTCCCTTGTCCTGAGAAAAGGGCGCGAGCCGGCCGCGTGAACGGCCAGCATTGCTCACGGCGCGCGTTGGCCGCGCCGTGAGCACTCGAGACATGAGGCAACTTGCGGCCATTCGGGCCGGTATCGCAGGCAGCCGCGATGATGGCAGCCGCCGAGTTTGCGGATAACTGTTCGGTGCTGCCCCTTTAGCGCTGGCCGCTACTGTCCGCACAACCCAGATGGCCAATGCCTTATCCAAGGGGAAATCAGGCCTACGCGTGGCCGTGCTGTGCACAGCAGCGCGGGATCGGCTGACTTTTCAGGGTGCTTGGCCTGAGATAGCTTCCGGCGTGCCCTGCGCTAAACCAAATGACCTGACTCTGCATCCAATGCGGAAGTCTTCGCTGCCGGCAGGTCCGCCATGTCCAGTTTGCGCCGCGCCATTCGTTCGCTTGTCCGCACTCCCGGCTTCGCGATCGTCGCGATCCTGACGTTGTCGTTGGCGATCGCGTCGATCGGGACGCTTTTCGCCGTCGTCAACGCCGTGCTGCTCAAGCCGCTGCCGTTCCCGGACGCCGAGCGCATCATCCGCATCGTCCGGGTCCAGGGATCGTGCGAGGACTGTCCGATCTCCCGTCCCGCGTTGTTCGACTGGCAGCAACAGTCCTCGAGTGTCTTCGAGGCGCTCGGCTCGTTCAACTCGGCCAACGTGACGATGACCGGCGACGGCGACGCCGAACAGCTTTCCGCGAATCGCGTGACGCCGCAGTTGTGGGATGTCATGAAAGTCACGCCGGTCATCGGCCGCACGTTCACGGCGGAAGAAGACAAGGAGAATCGCGCGCTGGCCGTGATCTCGCACGGGTTCTGGCAGCGCCACTTCGGTGGCAACCTCGCGGTGCTTGGAAAGAAAATCACGTTGAACGGCGAGGCCCATGAGATCGTTGGCGTCATGCCGGCGCATTTCACCTATCCGGCCGGGGACATCTGGTTGCCCGCGCAGCTGGCCAGTGCCACGACCAACCGCGGCAGCAACTACCTGTCGGTCGTTGCACGACTGCGCACGAGCGCAACGCTCGATCAGGCGCGCGAGGTGATGGCCGTGATCACGAAGCGCGAAGCCACGGACTTTCCCGAGGAACACGAGGCGCTGGCGGCGAAACTGATCCCGTTGCAGGAACGCGTTACCGGCACGGTGAAGCCGGCACTGTCGGTGATGTTCGCGGCATCGGCGATGGTGCTGCTGATTGCATGCGCGAATCTCGCGAGCCTGATGCTCGCGCGCGCGCAGGCCAGGCGCCGCGAGCTCGCGATGCGCGCGGCGCTCGGCGCGAGCCGCGCGCGGCTGCTCTGGAACCTGACCGCGGAATCGGCGGTCATCGCGTGCTTCGGAACCGCGCTCGGCCTGGCGATCGCGCTGGTTGCGATCAGCGTGCTGCCGAAGCTCGCCCCGGACCTGTTGCCGGCCTACAACCCGCTCGTGATCGACGCGAACGTGGTTGGGTTCGTCGCAGCGGTCGCGCTCGTTGCGCTGCTGGCGTTCGGCCTCGGTCCGGCGTGGCGCTACGCGCGCTCGGATCCGGCGACTGCTCTGCAGGACGAAGCGCGCGCCGGTGCCGGGGGCCGCGTCAGCGCCCGCGCGCGCGCCGTGCTGGTCGTCGGCGAAGTCGCGTTGTCGCTCGTGCTGCTGGCCGGCGCCGCATTGCTGATCGAAAGCTCGCGCCGCCTGGCCAATGTCGATCCGACCGTCGACGTCGCGCACGTCCTGACCGCGAGCATTTCGTTGCCGGCCACGCCGAATCGCCCCGGTGAATCATCGAGCGACTGGCTCGTCCGCAATTTCGCCGCGGCGACCCCGCGCGTTGACGCACTGCTCGAACGCCTGCAGGCGATGCCGGAGCTCGAGCATGTCGCACTGACCGACGCGCTGCCGCTGTCCGGGCGCAGCAACACGAACTCGACGGTCAAGGTCATCGGCCGCGATTATCCCGGCGGCGATGCGGCGACGCCGTTGACCGAGTGGCGTTTCGTCAGCGCGGATTACTTCGGCACGCTCGGACTCGGCGTGCTGCGCGGCCGCGCGTTCACGCCCGAAGACAGCCACGGATCCGGCGTTGCGACCGAAGTGCTGGTCAACGATGCGTTCGTG
>DATIEJ010000465.1:0-2655 GCA_035455825.1 Rhodanobacteraceae bacterium
TCCGACCGAATCGATGTGCGGCACGCGTTGCAGGAAGCGCAACTGCGTCGGCGGCTGGGTGACCAGCGAGTAGTGGCACATCGGGAAGTCGAAACTGCCGGGCGCGAGGCCGAAGCAGTCGCGCAACAGCGGATTGAGCACACTCTCGAGCAGAGCGCGGTAGGACAGCGGAGCCAGCGCGCGCAGGCCGGGGAACATCGCGCCGAGCGGCGCGAACGCGCTGCGCGCGGCCTTGCGCACCAGACGATCAGGATCGGCGACGAACGCGTCGATCACCAACAGCGGCGCCGCCTCGCGGCCGACGACGCGCTTCTCGATGCGGATGTCGGCATGCGCGGCGAGCAGCATCAGTTTCGCCTGCCCGCCCAGACACTCGAGTCGGCCTTGCAATACTGCTCGATGAACTGCTGGTGGCTGGGCATCGTCGCCACCAGCCTGTCGATCGGCTGGCGGATGCCGTCGAACAGCCGCCGCATGTCGGCATCGGGCAGCCCACGCGCGAGCGGATGGTGCTGTCGCGGCGTGATGCCCTGGCCCAGCATTACATGCGTCCACGAATCGACCCGGAACAACTCGTCTTCGCCCTGCCACGCGTGCGCGCGCTCGCGAAACTGTTCGATGCGTTGCGTGAGCGACGCCGGCAATTCCATCTCGCGGCAGCCCTTCCACATCGGCTCGTCGCGCTGGTTGGCGTGGTAGTGCAGGATGATGAAGTCGCGCACTTGCTCCAGTTCCGCGCGGCCGATCGCGTTGAAGCGCTCGACGAAACTCGGGGAGATTCCTTCGGCCGGGAACATCTGGATCAGCCGCACGATCGCGGTGATGCCCAGATGGATCGTCGTGGATTCCAGCGGCTCGACGAAGCCGCTGGCAAGGCCGGCCGAGACGACGTTCTTGTTCCAGGTCTTGAGCCGGCGGCCGGTGCGGAAGCGCAGCAGCATCGGCTCCTTGATCGGTTTCGCGCCGACGTCCCGTCGCAGGTTGGCGACCGCTTCATCGTCGGACATGTGCGCGCTGGAATAGACCATGCCGGTGCCGACGCGGTGTTGCAGGGGAATCTGCCAGCGCCAGCCGGCGGCGTGCGCGATCGCGCGCGTGTACGGCACGGCCGGGTCGACTGCTTCGACCTGCATGGCCACGGCGCGGTCGCTCGGCAGCCAGTGGTTCCAGTCCTCGAAGCCGCTCTTGAGCGTCTGTTCGATCAACAAGCCGCGGAATCCGGTGCAATCGATGAACAGGTCGCCCTCGACGACTTGCCCGTCTTCGAGCACCAGCGCCTCGATGAAGCCGGACTCGCCGTTCTGTTTCACTTCGCGGATCTTGCCTTCCACCCGCTTCAAGCCGTGGCGCTCCGCGAACGTGCGCAGATAACGCGCGTAGAGCCCGGCATCGATGTGGTAGGCGTAATTGACCTGCGGCTGCTGCGCGAGCGCGAACTTGTCCACGCGCGAGGCCGCGGTTTCCACGCAGTAGTCTCCGAGGCTCGAGGTCATGCCGCGGCGCAGGCTATCCAGCCAGAAATGGTGGAACGGGCAGGTGAACGTGCTGCGTCCGGTGGTGCCGAACGGGTGGAAGAAGCGATCGCCTTGGCGCAGCCAGTTCTCGAACGAGATCGACAGCTTGAAGGTGGCAGCCGTCGCGCGCATGAACTCGCGCTCGTCGATGCCGAGCAGGTGGTGGAAGGTGCGCAGCGGCGGCACGGTGGATTCGCCGACGCCGATCGTGCCGATCTGCTCGGATTCCACCAGCGTGATGTCGAGCAGGTCGGCGAACTGCTGCGCCAGTACCGCGGCCGCGGCCCAGCCGGCGGTGCCGCCGCCGGCGATCACGACCTTGCGGATTTGCCCGTTGCTCATCGTTTCAATTTCTCCGTCAGCAGCGCTCGCAGTTGCCTGGAAAGGGTTTCGTCGATCGGCGCGAGCGGGCCGCGCGCCGCTTCCGGCAGATGTGCGCCGGCCTGTCCGGCCGGACCGAACACGTACCACTCGAATACCGCGCGCCAGGCCTGTTTTTCGCTTTCGGGCCGGTCACGGATCGTCCACAGCGCGTGATAGAGCGCGTGCATCGGCGTCGGAATCCAGGCCGGCATGCTTCCCCACCAGTAGTTGACCAGTACGCCGAACGGGTCCAGCGATTCGACGCGATGCCACCACATGCTCGGGATGAAGATCGCGTCGCCCGGTTCCAGCACGACGTCGCGCGCGTGCGCGAATGCGTCGCGAAAGCGCGGGAATCGCTCGAAGTCGGGATCGGCGAAGTCGACCACGCTCACGGCCTGTCCGCCCGGCGTCGGTTCCAGCGGTCCCGGATAGAGGTTGGCGATCTGCTCCGGCGGGAACACGGTGAAGCGGCGGCGGCCGACGCAGCAGCAGGCGATGTTGTTCGGCGCGTCGTAGTGCGCCGATGCGACCGTGCGGTTGCCGATCCATATCGCCGGCGGCGCATCGATGCCGTGGCTGGCGAAATCGAGATCGTTGCCGGCGCGAAAGCCCGGCAGGCAGCCATCGACCGGCACCGAGGCGACGTAGTAAGTCGGCGGCCGAGCGTCACCTCTGCGCGCTTCGATCTCCTCGAGCAGCTGGCCGAGGTCGCCATGTCGCGCTTCGCAATTCAGTCCAGTGAAACCGGCGTTGTAGAACGGCCGTCCCGCAACTT
>DATIEJ010000466.1:0-2044 GCA_035455825.1 Rhodanobacteraceae bacterium
CGGCTCCGGATGCCGCAGGTTGCGGAACGCCGCTTCATCGTCGCAAAGCATGGCAGATCTGCGCAGGCGTCGAAATCTTGGAACGTGCATTTTGCACTCTCGCCGAATTGTACTCCTCGACGGTGTATCGAATCGGCGACATTTCGAAGCGAAGGCCCGCAGCATTGCCCTCCATATCCGCGCACGCTGTCGAGACGCCTGCCTCGCGCCTCGCCGGGCGAGTAACAACCGCGGCTCGGCGCAGGGCAGGGCGAATCATCGGCCGCTCCAACCTTCCGTCCCGTCTTTCGTATACACAAGGGAGATGGGCTTTCGCGTTTGGAGGATATCGTGCCGAAACTGCGAATTTTGATGGCATTTGTGCTGATAACCGTCAGCCTGCTTGCCCTCGGCGTCGATTTCTTCACCGGTAGCGGAGCTGCTGGCAACAATGCAGCGGATTATCCGGTCAAGTCGGCATTTGAAATTCCGTAACAGGGGCATCGGGCATCGCAGACGCTGAGATGCGCGCCGCTATCTTCAGCGCATGCCCGATTGTCAGCTCAAGCTTACGCCGGTCTCGACGGCCGGCGACTATGTGCGCGTCTGCTGGCACATCTATTACCGGGCGTTCTACGTCGGTGTCATCCAGCCGCGCGCCGGCGATGCCTGGCGCGTGTGGCTGCACGGACAGCAGCTGGGCGAATTCGCCTCGCTCGATGAGGCGAAGCGGACGGTCAGGGAGTGGTATTACGGGCCGGCGATGACGCGTGAACCGGCCGCAACGTTGCAGGATGCCTAGGCATCTGGCAAACCTGCAGGAAAAGCGTCGCGCGCATGCGGATCTTGTCCGGCTTCGCTCTAGTCCGGCTTCCGCGCGGGCCCCTGGGGCAGCGCAGCGAGCCACTCCAGCACGAGAGTCTGCAAGGCGATGCGCTGGTCATTGAAGCCGTGGTCGGTGTCGAGCGTTTCGACGCGCAGTGCCTTGGGTTGCTGCGCTTTCAGTGCCGGAAGCAGGTCCAGCGCCTTGTCGCCGTCGGAGTCGCGTGTCGCGAGCACGATCAGCGCCGGATGCTTGGCGAGGTTCGGTGCGAACTTCGCGAGTTGCCATTTGTTTCCATCTTTCATGAGCGTCTCGACGACTTGATGTGCGTTCATGCCGGCAACGCGGCCATCGATGTCGGCGAAATCTTCCTTCACCGATCGCTCACGCTCGGCCTCCGTCAACTTGGCGAGCAGGCGAGCATCGAAACTCAGGTCCCACGGAGCGAGCAGCACGCAGCCGAGCAGGCTTTCGTCGGCCGCACAGCGCTGCGCCGCCATGAAGCCGCCCATGCTGTGGCCGATCACGACAATGCGTTTCGGATCGAAGCGCGAATGCTGCGCCGCCTCCGGACTGCGCACCCACGCAACGGCGGCAGCGGTGTCTTGAATTGCGCCGTCGAACGTAAACGTCCCCTCGGACCCCCATGAGCCGCGATAGTGAAACGCGACGACGGCCCAGCCCGCGCGGCGCAGGGACTGCGCGAGATCGAGATTCTGTTCGTTGCCCGGAAAGCCATGCAGCAGCACGACGACCGGATGCGGTCCCTTGCCGGCAGGCACATAGACCATGGCGTTCATCTGCGCGCCGCCGCTTGGAATTCTCAGCCCCTCGCCGATTGCCGGGTGCGCCTTGTCGATCGGTGGGTCCCGCTGCAACGCGGCCGGAGCGACCGGTGCAACTGCGGTGGCCGTGCCGGCCAACGCGCAACAAATAACGAACAAGAATGCTGCAAGGCTGGCTTTCAACGTCAATGCTCCTGTGCAATTCGACGAGCAACTCATGATCGCATCGTCTGGTTCGGGTGGATGGTGATGGCTAACCAGGCCAGTGTCCACACGCGTGCGATTGCAGGTTCCTTCGCGACGCCGGAGGCGCTGCGTGATGGAAACGTTTTCATTGCAGACTGACGATGGGTGTTTGTCGTCGCCCGGACCGCTCGTCGGCCGTTCATGCGCACTCGGACAAGACGTGCGTTGGTACTCGCGCCCGTGGGTATGATTTGCGCATGACGACAATGCC
>DATIEJ010000467.1:0-5098 GCA_035455825.1 Rhodanobacteraceae bacterium
CAACGGCAAGCCCGGACTGCGACCGCACTATCACGCGCATTACTACGGCGCATTCGTCTTCGACCCCGACGGCCACAACATCGAAGCTGTCTGTCATTCTGCCGAGGCGTGAAGAGCTTTCTTAACGCGGATTGCCACGGATGGTCACGGATGAACGCGGATAAGAGCGAATTGATTGACGGGGATCTTACAGAGAGTGTAATCGGTGTCTTCTATTCCGTTTACAACGAGCTTGGCCATGGCTTCGCGGAGACCGTATACGAGAACGCGTTCGCACTGGCCTTGCGGGCGATTGGACACGCAGTCGAGCAACAACGGCGGCTGATCGTAAGGTACCGCGGTGTGATTGTCGGCGAATTCTTTGCTGACTTGATCGTCGAAGAACGATTGCTGATCGAACTCAAGACTGTCTCCAACATTGTCCCAGCTCATGAGGCACAATTGACGAATTACCTGAAAGCCACTGGTCTGCAAGTCGGGCTGCTTCTGAACTTCGGCCCTCGGGCGCAATTCATGCGACGCGTCTTTGATCCAGCACTATCCGCGCTAATCCGTGACCATCCGCGGCAATCCGCGTTGAAAAATTCACGCTAAGGAAATTCGAAGGGCCGGGAACATGAACCATAGGATCATCAACATTGCCGACATCGAGTTGCCGCCGCGGCCTGCCGGGTTCGCGGCGCCGGGCGCGGCAGCGGAGCGTTTCGACTCGCGCTCGGGCCAGATCGCCGCGCGCCTGGGCGCCCGCAAGCTCGGCTACAACATCACTGCGGTGCCGCCGGGCAAGCGTGCGTTTCCATTTCACAACCATCGTATCAATGAAGAAATGTTCTTCATCCTCGAAGGCAGCGGCAGCGTGCGCATTGGCCCGGAAACATTTCCGATAACCCGCGGCGACGTGATCGCCTGCCCGCCCGGCGGCCCCGAGACCGCCCACCAGATCATCAACACCGGCACGACCGAACTGAAGTATCTCGCCGTCAGCACGCAGGAGATGCCGGAGATCTGCGACTACCCGGACTCCGGGAAATTCCTCGTCACCGAGCGCCTGCGCAACGCCGACGGCAGCGTCTCCGGCTTCCGCCACATCGGCCGACCCGAATCGGCCATCGACTACTGGGACGGCGAATGATGTTCTCACGCGTGCTGATCGCCAACCGCGGCGAAATCGCCTGCCGGATCATCCGCACCTGCCGGCGCCTCGGCATCCAGACCATCGCCGTGTACTCGGAAGCCGATGCGACGGCGCAACACGTGCGGCTGGCCGACGTCGCCTATCCGATCGGCGGCCCGCGTCCCGCGGACTCCTACCTTCGCGGCGACGCGATCGTCGAAGTCGCGCGCCGCGCCGGCGCGCAGGCAATTCATCCGGGCTACGGATTCCTGTCCGAGAACGCCGATTTTGCCGAGTCGGTCGAACGCGCCGGCATCGCCTTCATCGGCCCGTCGGCGGATTCGATGCGCAAGATGGGTTCGAAAGCCGGCGCGAAGGACCTGATGGCCGGCCATGGCGTTCCGGTCGTGCCGGGCTACACCGGCGAGGACCAGGACCCTGCCCTGCTCGCGCGCGAAGCGCAGCGCATCGGTTTTCCGCTGATGATCAAGGCGGCGCACGGCGGTGGCGGCAAGGGCATGCGCATCGTGCGCGCGGCGAACGAATTCGCCGCGAATCTCGAATCGTGCCAGCGCGAGGCAAAGAACGCGTTCGGACGCGACCGCGTGCTGCTCGAACGCTATATCGAAACGCCGCGGCATATCGAGTTCCAGATCTTCGGCGACCGCCACGGCAACGTGATCCATCTCAATGAGCGCGAGTGCTCGGCACAGCGCCGCTACCAGAAAGTGCTCGAGGAAACGCCGTCGCCGTTCCTGACGCCCGAACTGCGCACGCGCATGGGCGATGCCGCGGTCGCGGCGGGGCGCGCGCTCGATTACGTCAATGCGGGAACGGTCGAGTTCATCGTGGGAGCGGCGGCCGATTTCTATTTCATGGAAATCAATACCCGACTGCAGGTCGAACATCCGGTCACCGAAATGGTGCTGCACCTCGACCTCGTCGAGTTGCAGTTGCGCGTTGCCGCCGGCGACGCCCTGCCCGGCTCGCTGATACGCAACAAATCCGTGCCGGCCGACGGCCATGCGATCGAACTGCGGCTGTATGCCGAGGATCCGCAGCAGGGTTTCCTGCCGGGTTCGGGCAAGCTGCAGCGGCTCCGCCTACCCGCGCAAAGTCCACATGTGCGCATCGATGCCGGCGTCGTCGAAGGCGACACGGTGTCGATCTTCTACGACCCGATGATCGCGAAGATGATCGTCTGGGACCGTACGCGCGCCGACGCCCTGCAGCGCATGCGCGAGGCGCTTGCCCAGTGCGAGGTCGTCGGGCCGAAGTCGAACATCGACTTTCTCGAACGCCTCGTGCGCCATCCGGCCGTGATCGAAGGCCGCATCGATACCGGGTACCTGGATCGTCACCTCGAAGAGTTCCTTCCGGCGGACGCCCCCGCCGATCCGCAGACGCTGTTCGCCGCCGCAACCGCTGTGCTGCTCGACGACGAGGCCAGGGCCTTGGCAGAGGCTTCGCGTGCGCCCGACCCGCATTCGCCGTGGGCGCGCGCGGATGGCTGGCGGCTCGGGCATCAGGGCAAGCGCATCGTCTGCTTCATGCACTCAGGACAGCGCATCGAAGTCCACGCTTTCGGCGCAAACGGCGAGTACCGGCTCACATTCGCCGAAGCCCAGTGCCTGGTTGCAGGCGCACAGTCGCGCGATGGCATGCTCAGCGCCGGCTTCGATGGCGTCGCACGGCGCTATCGTGCCCGCGTCTCCGCTGCCGACGTGCTGTTGCATGATGGCGAACGCCGCGTCCGCCTCGAGCGTACCGGCGCCTTCGCGTTCGCCGTCTCGGCGCAGCAGACGGCCGACCGAGTCCTCGCTCCGATGCCCGGGCGCATCGTGATGATGAAGGCGCAGGCCGGCGACAGTGTCGACGAGGGCCAGGAACTGCTGGTCATGGAAGCGATGAAAATGGAACTCACGTTGCGCGCATCGCACGCGGCAACGATCGTTTCGGTGCACGCGCAGATCGGCGATTTCGTCGAAGCCGAGGCAGTGCTGATGCGCTTTGGGGACGCTGAATGAAAAACGCACTGCGCATTGCGTGCGTTCTCGCCGCAGTCTCCATCCTGGCCGGTTGCGTCGAGACGCGCTTCGAGTCGCCGCTTGGCGACAATATCGAGACCTGCGACCCGCACTGGAAAGGCGTGTGGGCGGACCCGGAGTCGCGCGACGAACCGAGCGCCATCTATGTCGACGACGAATGCCACTTCATGGTCCTGGATCAGCCGGAGAAGTCCGGCCCGATCAAGCGCATCCACGTGCCGATGAACTACGTCCATGCCGACGGCAAGGACTACATCGTCGTTGCCGACACCTCGCTCAAGGGCTTGGTCGAGCTCAAGCCGCCTTACGGCATCGATCCGGCGCCCGAGAAAGCGTTCTTCTTCGCCCGCTACCAGATCCGCGGCGATCGCCTCGAGGTCAGCCAGGTCGACAGCGAGCGCGTCGCCAAACTCGTCATCGACGGCAAGATCGACGGCAGCGTGAGCAAGACCGGCAGCGACCTGCACGTGTTCGTGCGCGGCAGCCGGACGCGCATGCTTGAAATCGTGCGCACGCAATCCATCTTCCAGGACAAGTCGCAGACGAAACTCGTGCGCCGCAAGCAGACGGTCGACGAGTTCGAACAGTCGGTCATCCACGCACAGCGCAACAAGCCGCAATGAGCCCGTCGCCAGTGAGCCCGTATCCGGAGCGTGTCCGCATCGTCGAAGTCGGCGCACGCGACGGCTTGCAGAACGAAAAGGCGATCCTGCCTGCCGCAACGAAGGTCGAGCTGATCGACCGCCTGAGCGACACTGGCCTCGACACGATCGAGGCGACCAGCTTCGTCAGTCCGAAATGGGTGCCGCAACTGGCGGATGCCGCGGACGTCTATGCGGCCATAAGAAAGAAGCCGGGCGTGCGCTATCCGGTCCTGGTGCCGAACCTGCAGGGTTACGAGCGCGCGCGTTCCGCAGGCGTCACCGACATCGCCGTATTCACGGCCGCCAGCGAAGCATTCAACCGCAAGAACATCAACGCCTCGATTGACGAGTCGATCGAGCGCTTCATGCCGGTCATGGAGCGCGCCCGCGCCGACGGCGTGAGCGTGCGCGGCTATGTCTCGACCGTGCTGGGCTGCCCGTACCAGGGCGACGTGCCGGTCGCCGATGTCGTGCGCGTCGCCAGACGCCTGCACGAACTGGGCTGCTACGAGGTTTCGCTCGGCGACACGATCGGCGTCGGTACGCCGGCAAAGGCACGGGCGATGCTCGCCGCGGTCGCCACGGAAGTGCCGATGGTCGCGCTCGCCGTCCACTTCCACGATACGCGCGGCCAGGCGCTGGCCAACATCCTGGCCTGTCTCGAGCTCGGTGTCGCCGTCGTCGACTCGTCGGTTTCCGGCGCCGGCGGCTGCCCGTACGCGCGCGGCGCGACCGGCAACGTCGCCAGCGAAGACGTCGTCTACATGCTGCACGGCATGGGGATCGCGACCGGCGTCGATCTGGACAAGCTCATCGACACCGGCCGCTGGCTGAGCACGCAACTGGCGCGCGACAACGGCAGCAAGGTTGGCAAGGCCGCGTGAATCCTGGCGCATGAGCGCAGCCGGAACCGACGCCGCGCTGCAAACCGGATTGCGCGCTTTCGCGGACGGCAACTACGCGCTTGCGCTCGAACAGGCGAACCTCGCGCTCGCGACAACACCCGGCTCCGGCGACGCGCTGAGCCTGCGCGTCAACGCGCTGCTCAAGCTCGAACGCTGGCGCGACGCTGTCGGCGATCTTGAAGTCCTGATGGTTCAGAAGCCGCACCAGCCGCAACTACGCCGGCTGCTCGGATTGTGCTGGCTGCGGATTGGCAACGCGTGCAAATCGGCTGGCGACAGTGCCGGCGCCGTGGATTCCTACCGGCGCTCGATCCGCGCGGATCCACTGAGCCAGGATGCGCGTCACAATCTCGGCACGCTGCTGCTGCGGCTCGAACGCTTCGCCGA
>DATIEJ010000468.1:0-5095 GCA_035455825.1 Rhodanobacteraceae bacterium
TTCCTCAAGGAACGCATCGGCGAGCACGCCGATCTGGCGAAGGCGAAGGAATTCGTCCACTTCGCCTGCACGTCGGAGGACATCAACAACCTTGCCTATGCCCTGATGCTGCGCGATGCGCGCGACGGGGTGCTTCTGCCCGCGCTCGACAAGCTGCTGGCGACGCTGAGGCAGATGGCGCATGCCCTGGCCGCGCAACCGATGTTGTCGCGCACGCACGGCCAGACCGCGTCGCCGACCACGCTCGGCAAGGAAATCGCAAACGTCGTCGCGCGGCTGCAGCGCCAGCGCGCGCAGATTGCCGCCGTTGCGCTCAGCGGCAAGATCAACGGCGCGGTCGGCAACTACAATGCGCACGTCGCCGCCTACCCGGAAGTCGACTGGCCGGCGCTGGCCCGGCGCTTCGTCGAATCGCTCGGCCTGGACTTCAATCCCTACACGACGCAGATCGAACCGCACGACGGGGTTGCCGAGATCAGCGACGCGATCCGCCGCGCAAACACGATCCTGATCGACTTCTGCCGCGATATCTGGGGTTACATCTCGCTCGGCTATTTCCGCCAGGAGTTGCGCCACGGCGAAGTCGGCTCCTCGACGATGCCGCACAAGGTCAACCCGATCGACTTCGAAAATGCCGAAGGCAACCTCGGCATCGCCAATGCATTGTTTGCACACTTCGCGGAAAAGCTGCCGATCTCGCGCTGGCAGCGCGACCTGACCGATTCGACCGTGCTGCGCGCGCTCGGAACCGCGTTCGGGCACACGCAAGTGGCACTCGAGTCGATTTCGCGCGGGCTGTCCAAGCTCAATGCCGCTCCCGAACGCCTGGCGGCCGACCTCGACGCAAGCTGGGAAGTGCTTGCAGAAGCGGTGCAGACGGTCATGCGCCGGTACGGGTTGCCTGAACCATACGAGCAACTCAAGGCGCTGACTCGCGGCCAGGGCATCACACGCGATTCGATGCGCGCGTTCATCGAGTCGCTCGCGCTGCCGGCCGACGCGAAGCAGAGGTTGCTGGCACTGACACCGGCGACGTACACGGGACTCGCGGCCAGGTTGGCCGGATCGATCTAGGGAAGCTGAACAACCTCACGCTTGCCGTCGATCCCGCGAGAGCGGGGCTTTCAACAGCGGAGCTGGTCATCCATTTTGCTTTGGGATGGCAAGGTCAAGACGGAATCCCCGCTTTCCGGCACGGATGGGTTTTATTCTTCCTCGGCTCTTGCGCCCGGCGCGCCCGTCCCGGACACTTGGACAACGACTCTCGGCAATAGTCGTTTCAGGGGGCGGCACCTTGGTCGAAACATCGTTTCTGGGCGAACTCAAGCGGCGCAACGTGTTTCGTGCGGCTGCGCTCTACGCCGCCGCAGCCTGGCTGCTGGTCCAGGTCGCTACCCAGGTCTTTCCGTTTTTCCACGTTCCCGAATGGGTCGTTCGCGGGATCATCGTCGCCGCGGTGATCGGCCTGCCGCCATTCATCGCCTTTGCCTGGTTCTACGAATTCACGCCCGAGGGCCTCAAGCGCCAGAGTGAAGTCGATCGCGAGGAATCGATCGTCCACGTTACTGCGCGCAAGCTCGATCGCTGGATCATCGTTCTGCTCGCGCTCATCGCGCTGTTGATGCTGGTGAACATGTTCGTGCTGCGCAAGCCGGCTACCGATGCCGAAGCCAGGCCGGCAGCGAGCGACACATCCGCTGCCGCCGCCGCGCCGGCGAAGTCGATCGCGGTGCTGCCGTTCGAAAACCTCAGCAAGGACGAAAACAACGCCTATTTCGCCACCGGAATGCAGGACGAGATCCTCACTCGCCTGGCAGGGATTCGCGATCTGAAGGTCATCTCGCGCACATCGACGACGCAATACGCGAGCCATCCGCCAAACCTGCGAGTCGTCGCCGAGCAGCTCGGCGTCGCCAATGTCCTTGAAGGCAGCGTGCAGAAGGCTGGCGAGCAGGTGCACATCAACCTGCAGCTGATCGACGCGCGCAACGACAGCCACTTGTGGGCGCAGAGCTTCAACCGCGAATTGAAAGACATCTTCGCGGTCGAGGGCGAAGTCGCGCAGAGCGTGGCCGATGCGCTGAAGGCGCAGCTCATGCCGGCCGAAGCCGAGCGCGCGACCGCGGTGCCGACCCACAACGAGGCCGCCTACCAGTTGTACCTGCAGGCCAATGCGCATTTCAACCGGGCGGCCGACCAGGACGTGCTGGTCCCGCGCGAGCTGCCGCAAGCGATAACGCTGTATCAGCGCGCGCTCGACGCCGACCCGAAGTTCGCGCTGGCCGCGTCCGGTCTCGGCCGCGCGCACATGCACGTGTATTTCTACGCGCCGGATCGTACCGAAGCGCGGCTGGCGTCCGCAAAGGCGGCCATCGACCGCGCACTTGGCCTGCAGGCCGATCTGGGCGAAGGACACTACGCACTTGCGCTGTACTACTATTGGGGACACCGCGACTATGCACGTGCGACAGAGGAACTCCATCTGGCGCGCCAGAGCATTGCCAACAGCGCCGACGTGCCACGCATGCTCGCCGCGATTGCCCGTCGCCAGGGGCGCGCGGCCGACATGATCACCGGCTTCCAGGAAGCGACCCTGCTCGATCCGCGCAGTTCGTCCGCAATCGACCAGCTCGGTCTCGGCTACGGGGCACTTCGCCATTACGCCGAAGCCGACCGCGCGTTCGCACAGGCCGAGGAAGTCACGCGCGACCCGGCCGACGAGCGGGTCACCCACGCACTGAGCCTGGTGCTATGGAAAGGCGACCTTGCGCCCATGCGTACCGCCCTCGGCGCGCTCGAACCGGGCAGCGACGCCTACGCCGGCAACGCGGCCAGCTATTTCTTTCTGTATTGGTGGTCGCACGATTTCGCCAATGCGCTGCGCATAGCTCAAAACAACAGCGATGACGCGTGGAGCGACACGGCAAACATCGCCCTGCCACGCCTGCTCTTCCTTGCTTGGGCGCAGCAGGCGGCCAACGACCCCAAAGCCGCGGAAACCTATGCCACTGTCAGAAAGACGGCAACTGCCGCGATCGCCGAGCAGGACGCACGGGCCGATCCGCATCTGACCCTCGCGTTTGCCGCCGCAGGGCTCGGCGACAAGGATGAAGCACTCCGCGAAGGACTCCGCGCTTCCGAATTGCTGCCGCCAAGCCGCGACGCCCTTAGCGGCGCGGGAATGCTGGTTTACCTTGCCCAGCTCTACGTCCGCATCGGCAATCACGATGCCGCGTTCGACGCGTTGCGCGGTGCGCTGCCACTGTTCAGCGGCAACTCGATCTCGTCCGCTGTGCTCAAGCTCGATCCGGTCTGGGAACCGATCCGCAACGATCCGCGCTTCGCGCAACTGGTCGTGCAGTTTGAACAACCGATCGACATCAAGCCGGCGCCCTGAGCCGGTTCTGCGCGGCAGCACGCGAACGATGAGACCCCCTATCGACGCGCGGGCCAAGCGTGGACAGCCGCTCGGCATGCCGCCCGCGCGCTTCCTGAGCGACTACTGGCAAAAGCGCCCGCTGCTGATCCGCGGCGCGTTTCCACAATTCCACAATGCGATCACGCCGGAGGACCTCGCCGGCCTGGCCTGCGAGGAAGCCGCGCTCGCCCGCATCGTGCTGCGCGACCTGAAACGTGACCGCTGGACGCTGCGCAACGGTCCGTTCGCAGAGGCCGATTTCGCCGGACTGCCGAAGACGCACTGGACACTGCTCGTGCAGGACGTCGACAAATGGGACGCCGACGTCGCTGCCCTGCTCGACCAGTTTGCGTTCCTGCCCGCGTGGCGCATCGACGACATCATGGTCAGCTACGCGACCGATGGCGGCGGCGTCGGTGCGCATGTCGACAACTACGATGTCTTCCTGGTCCAGGCGCGCGGCCAGCGCCGTTGGCGGATCAGCACGGATCCGAAGGCGCCGAAGGCATTCCGCACCGACGCCGAACTGAAGCTGCTGCGCGAGTTCACGCCGACGCACGAATGGCTGCTCGAACCGGGCGACGCGCTGTACCTGCCGCCCGGCATTGCACACGACGGTATCGCCGTGGGCAAGTGCATGACGTTTTCGGTCGGCATGCGCGCGCCGTCGGTGGCGGAGTTGATCGTCGACCTGGCCGACAGCGTCGCCGAACCACTTGGCGAAGACGCGCGCTATGTCGATCCGGATCTTGCACCCGCGCGCGACGCCCACGAAATCGACGCGGCGGCGATGCGCCGGGTCGACGCCGCGCTGGCAGCGCTGCGCGGCGCGGACCCGGCCGCCACGCGGCACTGGTTCGGCCGTTTCATCACGCGTTACCGCAGCGCGCACGAGGCCATGCCGGCGGCGCGGCAACTGACGGCACAGCAAGTCGCCGCGAAACTGCCTGGCTCGCGCCTGGTGCGCAATCCATGGAGCCGCGCCGCATGGGTGCGCCATGGACGCGGCGCCGAACTGTTCGTCGCTGGCGAGTCCTACGCCTGCGGCATTGCGCTGGCGCGGCTGCTCGCCGGCAGCCGGGATTTGCCGGGTAACGATGTGGCGCGGTGCGCGGGCGCGACCGGTTTGTCGGTGCTGGCGAACCTGATCATGGGCGGCCATTTGCGGCTCGTCCGGCAACGCTGAAATAATGGACGCAATGTCGGACAATGCGCTTCGCCTCTCCCGCTGGCGGGTGAGGGTGGCGCGTGAAGCTGCTGTAACCTGAGATGCCACCCTCATCTGACCGCCATGGATGGCGGAAATGCCGAAAATGCAGGAGCAATTTTCGGCCGCCTTCGGGCCACCTTCTCCCGCCAGCGGGAGAAGGGACAAGCTTCGCGTGCCCGACTGTGAAACACGGCCGCCACTACTCCGCACGATAAATCTCCGCACCACCTTCGCGAAACTCCTTCGCCTTCTCGGCCATGCCGGCATCGAGCGCTTCCGCTTCGTCGACGCCGTGATCCTTGGCGTAGTCGCGCACGTCCTGCGTAATCTTCATCGAGCAGAAGTGCGGGCCGCACATCGAACAGAAGTGCGCGTGCTTGGCGGCATCCTTGGGCAAGGTCTCGTCGTGGAATTCCTGCGCCTTTTCCGGATCGAGGCCGAGGTTGAACTGGTCCTGCCAGCGGAAT
>DATIEJ010000469.1:0-2070 GCA_035455825.1 Rhodanobacteraceae bacterium
CCACCGCCGCCGTGCGGCGTCGAGAACGTCTTGTGCAGGTTCATGTGGATCGCGTCGAAGCCCATGTCGCCCGGACGCACCTTGCCGAGGATCGCGTTGAGGTTCGCGCCGTCGTAATAGAGCAGGCCGCCGGCCTCGTGCACGAGCTTGGCGATTTCCACGATACGCCGTTCGAACACGCCGATCGTCGACGGATTGGTCAGCATGATGCCGGCCGTGTTCGGGCCGAGCACTTTCTTCAGCGCCTCGACGTCGATGTCGCCGTCGCTCTGCGTCGGAATCTCGCGCACGGTGCAGCCGCACATCACGGCGGTCGCCGGATTCGTGCCGTGCGCCGCGTCGGGCACGATGATCTCGGTGCGCGCCAGGTCGCCGCGATGCTTGTGGTAAGCCATGATCATCGCCACGCCGGCGAACTCGCCCTGCGCGCCGGCCATCGGCGCGAGCGACACGCCGCCCTTCATGCCGGTCACGTCGGCGAGCATTTCCTGCAATTCGTGCATGCACGACAGGAAACCCTGCGACAACGAGTCCGGCGCGTACGGATGGCGGGCCAGGAAGCCGTCGAGCATCGCCAGCGAATTGCACGCGCGCGGGTTGTACTTCATCGTGCACGAACCGAGCGGGTAGAACTGCGTGTCGATCGAGAAGTTCTTGCGCGACAGGTTCGTGTAATGGCGCAGCGCCTGCAGTTCGGACACCTCGGGCAAGCCGATCGGGGTCTTGCGGCGGAATTGTTCCGGCAGATCAGCCGGAACTTCGATCGCGGCAGGCAGTTGCGCAGCCGCGGTGCGACCGGGCTGGGAGAGCTCGAAAATCAGCATGATGGGCCAGGTGGTCCGGAGGGCAAATAATGGGCGGCGTATGATGCCACAACCCAGGCGCAGCGCGGTGGTTCGGGGGCCGGCTGGCGGACGGCAAATCCCGCTCTGCCGCCTCGGAATCGACGTTTACGGCGCCGCCCGGCTGTCGGGGAAATCGCCGGGCGGCGTATGATGCCGCACCCCGACCGCCGGTCGCCCGAGTGCGCCGGACCCGACCTCCCGCGAGCACTGCATGAGCGAACTGGTTTGCGCTGTCCTGCTGGGCCTGATCGAAGGCATTACCGAATTTCTGCCCATTTCGAGCACCGGCCACCTGCTCGTCGCCGAGCACTGGCTCGGCGCACGCTCGGATACGTTCAACGTCGTGATCCAGGCCGGCGCGATCCTCGCCGTCGTGCTGATCTACCGCCAGCGCCTGTGGCAACTCGCCACGCAGCTGCGTGACGCGCAAAACCGCGACTACGCAGCGAAACTGAGCGTCGCGTTCCTGATCACGGCCGTGCTCGGCTTCGTCGTGACCAAGCTCGGGTTCAAGCTGCCAGAACGCATCACGCCCGTGGCCTGGGCGTTCGTCCTCGGCGGCGCGTGGATGATCGCCGCGGAATATTTCGCCGCGAAGCGCGCGGACAACGCGCGCATAAGCTGGCTCGTCGCGGTTCTCGTCGGCCTCGCGCAAATCGTCGCGGCGGTTTTCCCAGGCACGTCGCGCTCGTCGGCGACGATCTTCATCGCGATGCTGGCCGGAACCAGCAATCGGCCGGCCGCGACCGAGTTCGCGTTCCTGGTCGGAATACCCACGATGTTCGCGGCGAGCGGGTACGAGTTGCTGAAGACCGCCAGGGCCGGCGAAGCGCATGAAGACTGGGGCGCGCTGGCGATCGCATTCGTCGTTTCGACCGTGACCGCATTCGCCGCGGTCAAGTGGCTGCTCGGCTATATCCGCAGCCACCATTTCACGCCGTTCGCCGTGTACCGCATCGCGCTCGGCATCCTGCTGCTGTTGTTCATGCCGAGCGCCTGAGGGTCCGCGGCATGAGCAAGCGCAACCTGGCGTGGACCGCGGCGATCGCCCTGATCGTTGCGCTCATCAGCATGCTTGCGTTCGATCGCGGCATCGCGCAAGCCGTCCGCAACTCCGGGATCGAGAGCGCCGCGATCGTCGTGCGTCTGCGCGAATTCTTCGATATCTTCACCGGAAGCGCGCTCGCCCACGGCTACGGCAAGTTCGGCCAGTTGCTGCTCGGCG
>DATIEJ010000470.1:0-11622 GCA_035455825.1 Rhodanobacteraceae bacterium
CGCGGCTGCCGCCGGGCTCACGTTCGCCTGATTCAGCGCCGCGCCGACGTCCGGCCGGGTCGCCTCGATGAAGTGCCAGACCTTGCTCGCGACCGCGGCAATCTCGCGCAGCGGCGCGGGCTGGCGCAAAGTGGAAAAATCCACATCGAAGCCGTGCAGCCAGCCCAGGTCGCGCAACTCGGCATGGAACGCCGCGAGTTTGAGCGGCGCGGTTGCCGGCAGGCTGCTCACGACCGGCACGCCGACCGCGCACGCTTCGCTGAGCATGTTGACCGAATCGGGCGTCACGACGATGCGGTCGGCCAGCGCCAGATAGCTCGCGTACGGATTGGCGCCGTCTTCGGCCCCGGCCCAGAAACAGGTGCAGCCGTTGCGAAACGCGCCGCGCAGGCGGTCGCGCCAGGCCGGCGGCGTGCGCCGCGAGGTCGAGATCAGCAGGCTGCCGCCGTCGCGCTCGCGCCACGGTTCGATCTGCGCGATCAACGCTTCGAGCCACGCATCGTCCAGAGCCAGGCCGCGGCGCGGCCCGCCGATCAGCAGCGCGGTGCGCGGCTGCGGCAACTGCGCGAGCGCCGGGAACCGGGTGGCGGCATTGGCGAGCCACGCGTCATCGATCGGATTCAGAGCGCCGAGCGTCTGGATCACGTTGCCCGCATGCAGCGCATCGTGGCGTGGCGCGACGACGAGGTCGAAGTGCTGGGCGCCAATGCGCGGATCGAGGATCTGCAGCGTGAATGTCGTGCCTTCACTCCACTCGCGCAGCGAGCGAGTCAGCAACGCGGCCTGGCGGCCGCAACCGATTGCCATGAGCGGCCACGGCGACTGCAGATCACGCCGCAGGCTTGCCGGGAACCCGAGACGCGCGCCCGCGGTCAAACGCGGGGCAAACCAGCGCCACGGTGCCCGCGGCTGCAGGCGAATGACGTGCGCGGACAGGCACATCGCGTCGGCCAGCGACAGCGCCTGGCGTTCGTTCCCGGCGGCACCGTCGCTGATGACCCAGACAGCGGGGTTCGCGGCGATCGACGGTCGGGAGCGCGGGTTCACGGCGGCATTGTAAGGCCTGCCGTGTCGCGAATTTCACGCCTGCATCCTCCGGGTTGTCAGCCGGTCGTTACCGCTTTTTCCAAAATATCCGATTCAACCACGCCACCGAAGGAGCAAGATTGATGATTCGCCGCCTGATGTTTCCCCTGCTCCTGGCCGCCAGTCTGCCGGTCGCCGCTGCGCAAAAATACGACATCGACCAGAACCACACGAAGCTGACCTTCAGTTGGGACCATCTGGGTTTTTCCAATCCGAGTGCTGCGCTCGAGAAGTTCAGCGGCGACTTCCAGCTCGACACGGCCGACCTGACCAAGTCGTCGATTTCGATGGCGTTTCCGCTCGACGGGCTGCACACCGGCGTGGCCAAGCTCGACGACGACCTGAAGGCGCCGGGTTTCTTCGATGCGGCCAGGTATCCGGACATCACGTTCAAAAGTACCAAAGTGGAAAAAATCGGCACCGATGGGCTGAAGATCACCGGCGACTTGACCATCCATGGCGTAACCAGGACGGTCGTGCTCAGCGGCAAGGTCAACAAGATCGGCGACAACCCGATGGGCAAGGGCCCCTCGGCCGGCTTCGAAGCAGACGCCACGCTCAAGCGCTCGGACTTCGGCATCGCCAAACTGGTGCCATCGGTCGGCGACGAGATCAAGGTGCACATCACGCTCGACTCGCACCTGGCGAAATCCTGAGCTCGCCTTCCTTTTTCAATCCGATTCCAGCGCAAGCCGGATTGCGCTTTAGCCCTCCCCTTCAAGGGGAGGGTTGGGTGGGGATGGTGTGGCTTCGGCTCGCAGTCGGAGTTAGCCCGGGCAGCGTCAGCCTTTCTTGACCCCGGTGGTCTTGAGCGCCTCGAGTCCAGCCAGGTTCAATCCGGCCAGCGCCGCCTTGAGCGCGTCGACATTCGCCACGCCCGAGCCGTGCACGGCGACGACGAAGCGGTCGCCGAGAATGACCGTGAACTCGCCGCTGCCGCTGTTGTGCCACTCCTCGTGGATCATGCGGCCGTTCTGGTGATAGGTCTTCTCATAGCCCGACTGCGTCTGCTTGTCTTCTTCGATCGCGGCGAAGCCAGCCAGGGCCATGACCCCTTTGGCGCCGCCCGTGTCGGTGATCTCCAGTTCCAGTTCGGGGCCGCCCTGCGGGCCGGTGTAGGTTGCCTTGGCATTCGACACCTGGATGCCGATCGCCGCGTTGCGCGACACCTCCATGCTCGTGCGCGGCATGCCGCCGAGCGTTTCGGGGACGAACGGCTTGAGCGCATCGGGCGCGAGCGCCTCGACGCTGTCGCCACCGCCGAGCACGGCGCCGAGGATTTGCCCGGCCGCCGCTCCGGCGGCCTGGGCCTGCGCGTTTGCATCGCCGGTCTTCTTGGCTTCCTCCATCTTCTTGTTGGCCTCGGCCGCCTGCTGGCCGATCGCAGCGAGTGCCCCAAGCGCGCCGCCTTTGCCGGGCGTGTAGGTCGCGTCGCTGGTGCTGCCGAGGACGCCGTGGCTCATCGCGCCACCGACCATCGCATTGAGACCGGTGACGGTGGCGAGCACCATTCCAAGAATCAGGCCGATGACGAAGCCCAGGACGATGACTACTGCCGCGTAGCCGCCGGCCTTGTCCTGCGGACACTTCATCGTGTGCGGCAAGCCGAGATAGAGCAGGTAGATCCCGTAGATCGCTGCGGCCAGCATGGCGAGCATGCCGAGCGGGCCGATGATGCCGAGGATCGAGGCGACCCAGCTCGCCGTGTACGCATAGGCGATCGACTTGAGCGCCTGCACCTGGTTCTTTTCGCCGCCGAAACTCGGCGCCAGTGCGTCGATGATCAGCATCATCAGATAGGAAACACCGACCGCGACGGCATACGTCACGACCATCTGCACGATGCCGGCGCCGACGCCCAGGCGATAGCTGCCGCCGACGATCGGCACGGTGATGCCGATCACCGAGTAGTTCAGGAACGCGATCACGGCCGGAATCGCCGCCAGGATCAGAATGTAATTCTTGAACAGCCCCGGGACCGTATCGGGTTCGGCCGCGATGACCGGCCATTCGGTTTTCGGTGTCAGCAGGATATTCTTTACGCGCGCGATGAGCTTGTTGAAATCCACGAAATGATCCTCCGGCAGTGGCGGCAAGGCATCATCATACTGAAGTCGGACCGCCGCAGTAGTCACCCGCGTCCGCACCGGCAAAAACGCCGGATCGCGTGGCTTGCAAATTGCTTGCTCTATACTGTGCAATCGCGCGCGCAACGCCGCGCATCGGATCTCCTGTCATGCCCCAGCCTTCCGCCACGCGCCACGATCCTTCCGCCGTCAAGACGATTCCGGCGAATGCCGAAAACCTCTACACGGTCACACATGCCGACCTGCCGCTGTCATGCCCGATGCCGGGAATGGCGCTGTGGAACTCGCACCCGAAGGTTTACCTGCCGATCGAGGCCAGCGGCAGCGCGAAGTGTCCTTATTGCGGCGCGCAATACGTATTGGCGGGTTGAATTCCGCGCGCCATGGAGCCGCGTCGGCTGACCGTGGTGCAGGTGCTGCCGGCGCTCAATGCCGGCGGCGTGGAGCGCTCGACGCTCGAGATCGGCAGCGCGCTGACGCTGGCCGGCCATCGTTCGATCGTGGTTTCGGCCGGCGGGCGGCTGGTCGAAAAACTGCAGGGCGACTGGAGCGAGCACATCGCGCTCGACATCGGCCGGAAATCGCTGTCGACGCTCCGCCACGTCTGGACGCTTAGACGTCTGTTCAGCCAATGGCAGCCGGACATCGTCCACGCGCGCTCGCGCTTGCCGGCGTGGCTCGCGCGCTTCGCGCTCGCCGCGCTGCCGGAGCCACGCCCGCATTTCGTCACGACCGTGCATGGCCTGTACTCGCCCGGGACCTACAGCTCGATCATGATGCGCGGCGAACGCGTGATCTGCGTGTCGAACAGCGTGCGTGATCATGTATTGCGCCATTACCGGTATGTCGATCCGGCGCGCCTGACGGTCATCCCGCGCGGGATCGAACCGGCCGAGTTCCGCTACGGCTACCGGCCGAGGGAAGCCTGGACCGAAGTGTTTTTCGGCGAGTTTCCGGCGCTGCGCGGCGGCATCCTGCTGACCCTGCCCGGCAGGGGAACGCGCCTGAAGGGTCACGGCGACGCGATCGAACTGCTGGCCGGCCTGCGCGCGCGCGGTTTCGACTGCCGCCTGCTCCTGCTCGGCGCGCGCGAAGTTGGGCGCGAGGCCTATGTCCGCGAACTCGAGGCGCTCGCCGCGCAACGCGGCGTCGGCGCGCACGTCGCGATCAGTGCGCCGCGCAGCGACGTGCGCGAGGTCTATGCCGTCAGCGCGCTGATACTGCAGTTGTCGCGCAAGCCCGAGGCATTCGGCCGCACCGTGCTCGAGGCGATCTCGCTGTGCCGCCCCGTGCTCGGCTACGCCCATGGCGGCGTCGGCGAGTTGCTCGCGGAACTGTACCCCGAAGGCCGTTCGCCGCCCGGCGACCTGACGCGCCTGATCGAACGGGCCGCCGAGCTGTTGCGCGTCGCGCCGCCGATCGCGCCGCTGCAGCGCTATCACCTGGCCGACATGCAGGCTGCGACGCTGGCTCTGTATGGCGAGGTTGCCGGAATTTCGAAACAAGTTTGAAACTTCAATAGCTGACGGCAGGTGCGGGGCGTTCGCCCGCAAGGCATCGATGCTCAGGCGCTACAATTCGCGACCGACCGATCCGGAATCCGCGCGTGGATGAACCCTCGAATCTGATCGCCTGGCAACGCCTGTGGCCCGCGCTGCTCGTGCTGAGTGTCCTGGCGCTGTTGCCGGTCGGCCAGGCTTTCGAGGCGCCACTGGCAATCGCCGCGGGACTCGGACTGTTCTGCGCGTGGCGCATGCGCGACACATTGAGCGCGGATCCGGGCGTGCGTCTCGCGATCGTGCTGTTCGGTGCGTATTGGCTGGCTGCGCTGGTTTCGGCGCCGGCCGCAATCGTGCCCGGCAAGACCTGGTCCACGGTCGCCGTGCTGATTCGTTTCCTGCCGTTCGCGCTGTTCGGCGCGCTGCGGCTGCGCGACTCGGACCTGTGGCCGCGGATCGAATACGCGGTCGCCGCGATCGTCGTGCTGTGGCTGCTCGACGCCTGGGTGCAGATCTTTACCGGCCGCAGCATCGCCGGCCCGATGGAAGCCGAGCGCCTGTCCGGGATATTCGGCGCCGACAATCTCAAGCTTGGTCCGGTGCTGGCCGTGCTGTCGCCGTTCGTGCTCGCTGCCGCGCGCAGCCGCTACGGCGGGCGCGGACTCGCCGTTGCCGGCGTGTTCATGCTGATGCCGATCCTGCTCGCCGGGTCGCGCGCGGCGTGGCTGATGTATGCGCTCGTCGTCGCGGTGTTCCTGTGGCAGCAGACGCGTGCGCCGCTGCGTTTCGCCGCGTGGAGTCTTGCCGCGCTCCTCGTCGTCGGGCTCGCGGCATGGAGCGCGGACCGCGATTCCCCGGCATTTGCTTCGCGCGTGCAGCGCACGTTGCTGATGCTGCGCGGCACGCCGTCGGCCGTCGACGAAGCCAGCGCCGGCCGGCTGCGCATCTGGAGCACCGCAGAGCGCATGGTCGCGGCGCATCCGGTTGCCGGCGTCGGCGTGCGCGGATTCCGCTACGCCTATCCGCAATATGCGGCGCCCGGCGATGCGTTCGTTGATGCAAAGACCGACGAGGGGGCGATGCACGCGCACCAGCTCGTGCTCGAGGTGCTCAGCGAAACCGGCCTGATCGGTCTGCTGCTGTGGGTTGCCGGCGTATTCGCGGCACTTCGCGCCTGGCGTCGCGCCGACGACGCGGCGCGGCGGCGCGCGTTCGCGCCGGCACTCGCCCTGGCGGCCATGTGCTTCCCGCTGAACACGCATCTGGCCTTCTATTCGGCATGGTGGGGTTCCGTGTTCTGGTGGCTGCTGGCGCTCTACGTGGCGGCTGTTTCGCCACCGCTGGTGGAGCGGCGCCGTGAGCGCTGAGCCCATGGATGAATCGGCGCGAGCGCGCGAACCGCTGTCCGTCGTGGTGACGACGTTCAACAACGCCGCGACGCTGGACCAGTGTCTGGCCAGCGTGGCCTGGGCCGACGACCTCGTCGTGCTCGATTCGGGCAGCACCGACGCGACCGTCGAAATTGCGGCAAAGTACAACGCGCGGCTGTTCAGTGAACCGTTCCATGACTATGCGCCGCAGAAGCAGTCGGCGATCGACAAGGCCGCGCATGCCTGGGTTCTGCTGCTCGATGCCGACGAATGCCTGACCGGTTCGGCGCGGGCGCCGATCGAACGCGCGCTGCAAAATCCCGCCGTGGCCGGCTTCCGCCTGCCGCGGCGCGAGCAGATGTTCTGGACGTTCCAGCACGCATCGAGCTGGACCAACGAGCACCTGCGCCTGTTCGATCGCCGGCGCGGGCGCATGAACGCCGTGCCGGTGCACGCGGCTCCGGAAGTCGACGGACCGGTGCAGACCTTGCGCGACGCAATCCTGCTGCACTACGGCGAACCCGACATCCGCACCAAGGTCGACAAGATCAATGCGTATTCGACCGGCCTGGTCGCCGACAAGCTGCGCCGCCGGCAGCGCTTCCTCGGCGTGCGCATGCTGTTCTATCCGCCGGTGTTCTTCCTGCGCCAGTACATCGGCAAGCGCTATTTCCTCAATGGCTGGGCAGGGTTCATCAGCGCGGCGACCGGCGCGTTCTATGTTTTTCTAAAATATGCAAAAGTATACGAGGCGCGCAGGAAGAGCAGGGCTGAGGGCTGAGGGTCAAGTGCACGCTCGGTGTGCAGGCTTTTCAGCCCTCAGCCCTCAGCCCTCAGCCCTCGCTCTTCGGTCCGCGCAACAAACTCAGCGCAAGCCCGCCGATCAACGCCGCGGCGCCGACGAGTACTGCCCACAGCAGCCATGTCTTCCAGTCCCTTGGCGCCGGCGCTGCGTCGAAGGCGTGCTCGCCCTGCAACAGCACGCGTGTGCCAAGCGTGGCCAACGGCGGCTGCCAGTCGGGGCCGAGTTTCGTGCGCAACTGCGCCAATGCGGTATCGACCGGATAGTCCGCGCGCCGGGCGCGGGCACTGCCGGCGACAAGTCGATACGGGCCGCTGCCTTGCGCGAGAAACACGAAGCGGTCCGGACGAAACGCGACGCGCAGGATTGGAGCCTGCTCCAGCGGAGTCGCCGGTTCCACGCGCCAGATCTGCGCACGTGCCCCGGCAGACGTCGCGATCTCGTCGTTGATGCTCTCGACATCGCCCTGGCGCAATCGAAACGCCGTGAATTCCGCGCGCGGTTGCCAGGTCGCGTGCGGATCCGCGCCGGGACGGCTGGCGATGCGCACGCGCGCGAGCGAGTTGGTGCCGGCAAGTTCTAGCTTCAGCGCATCGATCGCCAGCGGCGCCGGCAGCTGATAGGTGAACGCGGCCGGCTGGCCTGTCGTGGCTGGCGTGACGCCTTCGGCGTGCGCATCGATCCAGACCAGCGCGGGCTGCGTCAGCGTCGATTGCGCGAGCGTGCGCGCGTGCACGCGCAGGCCGGCGGGGCGTTGTTCGTTGTCGCTGCCTTGCAGGCGCAGATACTTCGCGGGCGCGCCGTTCAGCGCGATCTGGTGACGCGCCAGGATGTTTCCGTCCTGCTGCAGCGACATCACGGTGGCGCCCGACACGAGCGTGTGCCATTGCTGCAGGTCGTCGCTGCCGGCGACGCTGAAATGCGCGACGATGTTGGCACCGGACGGGTCCCAGTCGAGCCACAGGCTGTCGACGGGCGCTTTCAGGGTGCTGGCATCGAGCAGGATATCTCCGGCGCCGACGTTGATTTGCCCGGTGGGCGGCGCTTCGCCCGCGCCGACCTCGGCATCCAGACGGCGCAGCCTGCCGTCCGGTCCACGCTCGACATGCAGGCTCAGCGCTTCTGCGGGGGCGCTGCCCGGCGCGGATACCGGCAGCGCGAACTGCGGCAACTCGATGTCGGTCGCCTGCGCCACGCTCCGCGTTTGCGCGAGCCGCGGTGCTATCGGCACGGGTCGGCCGGCCGCGTCGAGCACTTCGACGTCGCGCAATTGCGCATCGCGAACCGCCGCGTACACGTCCGGCGTCAGCTCGACCTGCCAGGCAGCGCTGTCGCTGCCCATGGCAAGCGGCCACGCGTAGGCGTAATCGTCGACCGTTGCGCCATGCGCGGCCGCGGCCGGTCCGAGTATACAAAGGAACAATGCGCTGCGCAGATCCATGTTCATGCGTTGCCTCCGGCCGGAGCGGGAACCGTCGCGGTGCGCGGCGGCACCGGCGCGAAATAGCCGACCGCGACCAGCAGGATGCCGACGACCAGAACGCCGATGATCGCGGGCAGGTCATGCATGAACTGGCGATCGATCAGCAGCAGTTTGATCAGCACCACGCCCATCAGCGCCGCGCCACCGAACCAGACCGCGCGCGAACCACGGCGTTTGCCGAGCAGCATCGCAGCGATGCCGGCCAGTGTCCACGTGATCGACAGCGCGGCCTGCGCCAGCGGGGACGTCCACATGGCCTCGCTCCACGGCACGCCGCCAAGGAAATGCGCCGCGCGCAGCGTGATCGCCGTCAGCAGTATCACGCCGGCCGCAGCAAGCGCGCGGGCGCGCAGCTCCGTGCTGAGCATCGCGCCGCCGTCGCGTTCTGCCTGGCGGAACCAGGCCAGCAGCAACAGCAGATAACCGACCTGGGCAAGTTCGAGCGGATTGACCAGCGGCACGTATGGCAGCGGCGCCGGATCGCCCGGGTCCTGCATGCCGAGCAGCCAGGCGACTCCCATCACCCCGGCCAGGCTCACCAGCAGCCAATGCCGCGTCGCTTCCGCGGCCTCTGCCGACGGCCAGCGCACGAGAGCCTGGCGGCGCAGCGCGAGCCAGAACAGAAGCGCGACCGGGACCAGGCTGGCCAGCGCGACCCAGACATTGCCCAGCGCGAAGTGCACGTAAGCCAGATGCCCGAGTTCGACCGCGGAAACCAGCACGAGGATCCACAGGAAAACAAAGTGTACAAAGCGCAACCAGCGCTCCTCGCGGGCCGTGAACGCGGCCAGCGCGCGCAGCGCGGCCGCGATCCAGAAGGCCCATGCCAGCGCCGCCGCGTGTTCGAGCGGGCCGTGGTTGTCGTCGGCGGTCAGCCCGATCAGCGGCACGGCAAACGCGAACATCGCCAGGGCAGGCCAGACGCATTCGCGCCAGTCGAAGCGGCGGTGGATTTCGGCGCCGAGAAGTCCGGTCAAGGCGAAGAAGCCGAGCCAGACGTCGGCGCGCAGATCCGAGGCCACGAAGCGCTGGATCTCGTTGGCACCGCCGAACGTCCACCAGATCCAGGCCCAGACGAAGAACGATACGGTGATCATGCGATCCGAATTCGCCCGGCCGAGCAGGCGCGAACTGGCGAAACCGCTCAGGGCGATCAGCAGCGCGCCGAGGAATTCGCCGTTGAGGATCGCCAGTTCATCGATGTGGCCGAACGTGAAGGAATTGATGTAGGCAATGCCGGCAAAGACCTGCAGCGCGCAACCGAGGAACAGCGGCAGATTGCGGCGCTGGCGCAGGCCGAGCCATACCAGTGCGGCGCCCTCGATCGCCCACGTGCATGCGGTCGAGCGCGCCGACAGCGCGAGCGGTACCGCGATCGTCGCGAAACCGAGCGCGAGCAGCGCGTGCGACTGGCCGAGCAAGGTCAGGCGCCAGCGGCGCAGTTCGAGCGTGGCCAGCGCCGCGTAGATCGCCGCCGCGCCGAGCGCGGAGAACGCCAGCGGCAGGCGCGCGCGTTCGAGCAGCGCGACCTGCAGCGCAAACGCGACCAGCGGCGTGCCGAACACCAAGGTGCCGTCGACGAAGTTGCGCCGTTCGGACGGTTGCCGCAGTGCGTAAAGCAAAGGCACCAGGAGATAGAACGCAAAAAACAGCAGCAGGAACGGTTCCGTGCTGGCGAAGTGTTCCGGCCGATACTGCAGCGCGCCCCACAACGTGCCGACACCGAACGTGAACGCGAAGCCGATCAGGTTCAGCACGCGCCACGGCTTGATCCAGGCGATCGCGAATACGGCGGCATTGAGTACGGCGTAGTAGCTGAACAGTGCGACATGGCTGCCCTGGCCGGTCGAGATCAGGATCGGAGCGAGGAAGCCGCCGACGATCGCGAGCACGGCCAGCGCGATCGCATCCTGGAGCACCGCGAGCATGGCGCCGCCGGCGACGACGGCAACGAGCAGCGCGAAGGCAAATCCGGCCGGCAGCAGCGCGTACAGCTTGAACGCAGCGAAGATCGTCAGGATCAAAATGCCGATTGCGCCGCCCTGCAGGCTCAGCGCGAAGTTTCGATGCGACTCACGCTTGCGCCACGCAAACACGAGCGCGCCGAGCGCGAAGAGCGCGACGCCGGTCAGGCGGTATTCGATTCCAATGTGAATCCAGCCTTGGTCGTAAGCGTACTTGAACAGCGCCGCGACGCCGAGAAACAGCACGATCACGCCGACCTTGACCGGAACATTGCCTTCCGTGAACCAGCGTTTGATCGCGGTGATTGCCGGACTTTCTGCTGGCGGCCGAGGCTCGTCGGCAGGCGCCGCGACGAGCGCCGGCCGGGCGGGTTCCGCGACTGCCGCGGACGGTTCCAGGCGCATCTCGGAGACGGCCGGTGCCTGCACTGTCGGAATCGCGGTTCCGGTCTCGATGTCCGCTGCGTTGTCTGGCTGCGCTTGCGCGGCATTTGCCACGGGCGGAATCGGCGCGGGCGCGGCCGAGACCGTTTCGCCCGACGCCACGGGTGCGCGCAGCAATCCTTGTTCGAGCGCGGCGATGCGTGCGCGCAGCTTGCGCTGCATCCCGAGCAGCAACCCGATCAGCGCGCCGAAAAGCGCTGCGGTCCCGCCGACGGGCTCGTCGAACATCCCCGCGCAGAAGAACGCGCCGAGCGCAGCGCCGATCAGCATGAACAGGAACGTCATCTGTCGTCTCCCCCGACCCGCGACTGCGTCAGTATATCGTCAAGGCCGGCGGCGCAACGCCAGTGTTCGAGCGGTTCGCCGAACAGCGCGTCCGTGCTGATGCACTCGCTGATCTCCAACGCGATTGATTGCCCGTTCGAATTCTCTGTCGCGCCGTCGTCTCGTTGCATGAATTCGATGATGTTCGCAGCGCTGCATGCGTCGCCGGCAGTCTCGGCCGGCCTCCCGATGAGGTTGCGCGAACCGTGGCGCCGGATGCCGGCGCCGCTCGTCATCGAGTATGCGGTGGCGCCAGGCGGAAACAAGCCAAGCATGTTGTTGCGGATCACTTTGGACTCTCCAGCGTTGACGTCGATCGCGTTTGTTCATGCCGGCTGCCGGCAATCGGCGCCGTGCAGACCGCGCTGTCTGCCTAATGGGTAAACGCATTCGGGATCGAAACCGGACAACGGCCAGCGGAGCGCCGGGTCCGGCGGACACGATCCGTGCTCGGCAGAAAGTCGATGGACTATGGTTCTATCGGCCGTGCCGGGCATGTAGACTGGCTCGACCGAGGCCTCCGACATGGCGAACCCCAAAGCCACGAGCGCCGACATCCGCGG
>DATIEJ010000471.1:0-4858 GCA_035455825.1 Rhodanobacteraceae bacterium
TTTTGCGCCGGCAGCGTTCGCCGACGTTGCACCCTCGGCTTCGAGCGGCGCCTGGCAGGGCTTGCGCGCGACCTACTACGGCAACAGGGAAATCGGCGAGGTCGATGAAAAGCTCATGAGTCTCGCCGCGCCGGCGAGCACTCCCGATCCGTCGGCGACGCCGGTGACGATCCGCTTTGGCGCGCAGGCCGCCGGCAAGGTCAAGCAGGTGCGCCTGATCATCGACCACAATCCGTCGCCGGTTGCCGCGACGATGCAACTCGAGCAAGGCGTCCCGATCGACGAAATCGAACTGCGCATCCGCGTCGATCGCGCCACGTCGGTGCGTGCGATAGCGGAGCTCGACGACGGCACGCTCGAAATGCGCAGCGCCTGGGTCAATGCCAGCGGCGGCTGCTCGTCGCCGCCAAGCGCGGCCGGTGCCGGAGCGCTCGGCGACATCCGCTTCCGTCCCGGCGCGGGCGGCAAGGCGCTGCAGGTAAGCCTGCGTCATCCGAACAATTCGGGATTCCAGATCGATCCGCTCAGCGGCGATGCGATCCCGCCGCACTACGTCCTGCACATGCGCCTGCGCTCCGGCGGCCAGACATTGTTCGACGCCGAAACCGGCATCTCGCTCGCCGAGAATCCGACCGTGCGGATTGCCAGCGCACAGGATCTTAAAGCGCCGCTGACGCTCGAAGCGGTCGATTCGAAGAACGAGCGCTACGAGGCGACATGGAATGGCGCACCGGCTGCGAAGGCCGGTGGTCGATAATCCACGAACCTGCGCGAGCGCCAAAAGCCCTCCCCTTCAAGGGGAGGGTTGGGTGGGGATGGTGTTGACCGCCGACGCGCAAACCTGCGCTGCGATAAGCGTCACTGCAGGCCCCGACCCTCACCCCAACCCCTCTCCCGGCGGGAGAGGGGCTGCTGAGAGCTCTCCCCTTCAAGGGGAGGGTTGGGTGGGGATGGTGTTGAGGTTCTGGTCAGACTACGCACCCCGCGGCTGCGGCTCACTAGTCATGCCGTGTGCTCGAAAGCTGCTTGCGCTGACAGCGCTCCTGATCGCGGGCCCCACCTGCGCCGCAACTTCGGCATTCGCGATCGATCAGGTGGCGGCCGGGGTGTTCGTGCACGCCGGCAAACAGCTCCCACTCGACGCGTCGGGTCACGATGACATCGCCAACATCGGATTCATCGTCGGCGCGCGTTGTGCAGCCGTCATCGATACCGGCGGCTCGGTGCGAACCGGCCGGGCGTTGCGCGACGCAATCCGCCAGCACTCGGCGCTGCCGGTCTGCTATGTCATCAACACGCACGTGCACGTCGACCATGTGCTCGGCAACGCTGCGTTCCGAGACGACAAGCCGCGTTTCGTCGGTCATGCGCGGCTCGGCGCGGCGCTGGCGCGAAGCCGAGCGTTCTTTCTGCGTGAGTTTGCGGGCGACTTCGACGCGCCGGCTGCAGCCGCCCAGATCATCGCGCCGGATCTGGAAGTAAAGGATACGGTCGAACTCGATCTCGGCGATCGCAAGCTGTTGCTGCGCGCGTGGCCGGCCGCGCACACCGATTGCGACCTGACTGTGTTCGACGAGACCAGCCGCACGTTGTGGACTGGCGACCTGCTGTTTCGCGAGCGCATCCCGGCGCTCGACGGCAGCGTGAAAGGCTGGCTTGCTGCGATCGACGAACTCGGCAAGATTCCGGCGAAAGCCGTCGTGCCGGGTCATGGCAGGGTCGGCCACGATCTCGCCGCGGCGCTCGCGCCCGAGCGCCGCTACCTGCAGGCGCTGGTCACGGCCGTGCGCGCCGATCTTGCCGAGGGCAAGTCGCTTAGCGATGCGGCCGTCGCGCTGCAGGTCGCGGCAGGCGAGAAGTCCCATTGGCTGCTGTGGGACAGCGCGCACGCGCACAACGTCGCGCGCGTCTATCAGGAACTCGAATGGGAGTAGGTGGCGACAACGTTAATGCAAATGACCGCAGGCGCTTCATGCGGAATGCGGCGCTTGCCGTGCTCGCGGGCACGCGGCTGGCTGGGGCCAGCGCGCGCCGGGCCCACGTGATCGTCGCTGGCGGCGGGTTCGCCGGTGCGACCTGCGCGCTGCAGTTGCGCCGGCTCGAGCCGGCAATCGACGTCACGCTCGTCGATCCGGAAGATCGCTACGTCACCTGCCCGATGAGCGACGCCGCCCTGGTCGGCTGGCGCAGCATGCAATCGCTGGCGGTTTCCCGCGCCGGCCTTGCGCGCGCGGGCGTGCGCTGCGTCCGCGATCGTGTCGTGTCGATCGATGCGCGGACGCGACGCGTGCGCCTGGCTTCGTCGAAGAACCTTGACTGCGATCGTCTCGTTGTCGCGCCGGGCATCCGCTTCCTGTGGGACAAGCTGGAAGGCTACGGCGAGGCGCAGTCGCAACGCATGCCGCATGCCTGGCGCGCCGGCCCGCAGACCGATCTGCTCGCCGCACAGTTGCGCGCCATCGACGATGGCGCGGTCTTCGCGATCTGCGTGCCGCCGGGCCTGATGCGTTGTCCGCCGGCGCCGTTCGAACGCGCGAGTGTCGTTGCCGCCTGGCTGAAGCAGCACAAGCCGCGCTCGAAGGTGTTGATCTTCGATGCGAACAACCACTTTCCGAAGCAGGACGTATTCACTGCCGCCTGGCAGGAATTCTATCCCGGGATGATCGAGTGGATTCCGGCGACCGAGGGCGGCGCGGTCGAACGCGTCGATGCGCCGGACATGACTTTGTATACATCGCGCGGCGCCCAGCGCGTCGCAGTCGCGAACGTGATTCCGCAGCAGGCGCCCGGGTTGCTCGCGCTCGACGCCGGACTGGCCAGCGGCCACGGCTGGTGCCCGGTCGTGCCCGACACGCTCGAATCCACGCTCGCTGCCGGCGTGCACGTGATCGGCGACGCCTGCATTGCCGGCGCGATGCCGAAGTCGGCGTCGGCTGCACACAGCCAGGCGCTGCAGTGCGCTCGCGCGATCGTCGCGTCGCTGCGCGAGCAGGCAGTGCCAGCGCCGCAGTTCGACAGCGTCTGCTACAGCCTGCTTGGCCGGGACCGCGCGCTTGCGATCCACGGCGACTTCGCTGTCGCCGACGGCGAGATTCGCTCGATCGATCGCCCGCCGGGCGCGGATGCCGCCAGCGCGCAGGCGCTCGCGCGGCAAGCCGCCGCCTGGTACGACAAGATCGTTTCTGAATCGTTCGGAACCTGACTTCAGTCGATGCTGCCGGCGGCGTAACGTGCGTCGTCGTCGCTGGTCAGAGCCGTTTCGATGCACAGCCTGATCGCTTCGATCATCGTCGGCAGCGCCATGCTCGGCGCGTTGTCGTGGCGCGCCGCCTGCTGCGGCAGATAGGGCACGTGCACGAAACCGCCGCGCGTGCGCGGCTTGTGCGTGGCCAGGTAATGCACGAGGCCGAAAAACACCTGGTTGCAGACGAACGTGCCGGCACTGTGCGACAGCGCCGCGGGAATGCCGGCGGCATGCAGCCGCAGCAGCATCGACTTGAGCGGCAAAGTGGAAAAGTACGCGTTCGGCGCATCGCGGACGACCGGCACGTCGACCGGCTGGTCGTCGGCGTTGTCGGCGATGCGGGCGTCGATCAGATTGATCGCGACGCGTTCCAGCGATACCTGCGCCCGGCCGCCGGCCTGGCCAACGGCCAGGACCAGCGCCGGGCGGTGCTGCTTGAGCAGCGTTTCGAGCACCGGCAGCGAGCGCGCGAACTCGGTCGGCAGCGCGGCGCCGACGATGCGATGGCCGGCGACGCGCTTGCGATCGAGCGCGCGCGCGATTGCCAGCGAAGGATTTTCCGGTTCCCCGCCGAATGGCTCGAAGCCGGTGAGCAGAACGGTATGGGCAGGCGTTTTCATCGGAAGGCGAGCCAGTCGAGCAGCAACAGATTGATCGCGAACAGCACGACCGCGGTCGGCCACTGCGCGCGGATCACCGCATTCGGATCGCGCAGCTCGAGCAGCGCGACCGGCACGATGTTGAAATTCGCCGCCATCGGCGTCAGCAGGGTGCCGCAATAGCCGCACAACATGCCGAGCGCGCCGACCACCGCGGCGTGCGCATGATGCTCGCCGATCAGCAGTGGCAGCCCGACACCGGCGGTTATTACCGGAAACGCCGCGAACGCATTGCCCATGATGATCGTGAACAGCGCCATGCCCAGGCCGTAGGCGAGCACGCAGGCATCGCGCGACTGCGTCGGGATTGCCGCCGAAACGATCTGCGCGACCGCGTCGCCGACTCCGGTCTTGGCGAAAACCGCGCCGAGCGTCGCCAGCAGCATCGGCAGCAGCGCCGCCCAGGACAATGCGTCGAGCAGACGCGATCCCTCGCGAAACGCGGCCAGCGGTGTCGCCCGCGTCAGTGCCATCGCTGCGACCGCCGCCAGCACGCAGGCAACGCCGAGCACGACCAGCGTCGTCTGGCGCGTGTCGAACAACTTGAAATCGGCGGCGTTGATGTACGGCAAGGACAGGATCAGGACCAAGGTAATCAGGGGGATCGCGAGCGCAGGCAGGAACAACCGGTTGCCGAGGCGCTCGGCGCTGGCCCGGCGGCGAGGAAGATCATCATCGTTCGTGGAGCGGCGTTTCAGAACGCCGGATCCGGCGATCAGCGCCAGCGCGATGACCGCGATGCCGCCGAATTGCGCCGGCAGCACGTTGCCGGCCGCTGCTGCCGCTTCGATCGCGTCGCCGCCGAAAAAACATACCGAGAGAATCATCCAGAAAGCTGCCGACGCGTAGCGGCGCGAGGCCAGGTCGAATGCGCCCGCGGCGAGGAACAGCGCTCCGCACAGCCAGTAGACGTACTCAATGCGCAGCATCGGATTTTTCCTGTGCGATCGGTCCC
>DATIEJ010000472.1:0-12469 GCA_035455825.1 Rhodanobacteraceae bacterium
CGAAAGCCTGCGGCGCTGGTACGACAATGCGCCGGCCGGCCAGCGCTTCAGCGGCATTCGCTATCTGCGGCTGCCCGCGTTCGATCCGGTTCGCGCGGACCCGCGCTTCACGGCTGTGCTCGCGGAGTTGAACGCGGCCGACGCGCCCGGGAAAAACCCCGCGCCATAAGCATGCTTCCCCGCTCCAGCGCAGGCGCTGCTGATCGCGCAGCAGGCAGACGCTCGAGCTGCGCGCGCAGCACGAATCGGCGCCGTCGTACAGCGGTAACGTCTTCGCAATGAAGATGCGCGAACTTTTCGGGCTGCGACAACAACCCAGGAGCCTGTGTCGACAATCCGAATCGCTTCTTCGTCTTCGCGGTCGACTTTTCCGATCTGCCGGGCTACGACGCACAGCAACTCGCGAAGAAATCCTGCAGGTAAAACGCTGGCGTCGCCGGGGCCGCAACGCGCGGCCCCGGTGTCACGCGCTCACGCGACCAGCGCTGCGTCGAGCGTGATGTTCGTGTTGAACAGCTTCGACACCGGGCAGTTCGCCTTGGCCTTCGCAGCGAGCGACTGGAACGTCGCATCGTCTGCGCCGGGCACCTTGGCTTTCAGCGTGAGGTGCACCGCCGTGATGCTGAAGCCTTCGCCGACTTTCTCGAGCGTCACCTGCGCCGACGTATCCATCTGCGTGGCCGTGAGCTTGGCTTCTCCGAGAATCAGCGACAGCGCCATCGTGAAGCAGCCGGAGTGAGCCGCGGCCAGCAGTTCCTCGGGATTGGTGCCGGGCTTGCCCTCGAAGCGGCTGGCGAATCCGTACGGATACGCCTTGAGCGCGCCGCTTTCGGTCGAGATCGAGCCTTTGCCATCCTTGATGCCGCCTTGCCAGGCAGCCGAGCCGTTGCGATTGATTTTCATGACTTGCCTCCGTTGTGGTGCAGTGACGTTGCCATCGCCCGCGTTATCGACGCGTGATCGGGCCGTGCGAACCACGCGATCCTGCTGGCCCGCGACGGAATCGCCGTCGCGGCGCCCGGCTCAGCTCGCAGCCGGCCGCGCGGCGCCAATGCTGGCCGCCATCGCCTTGGCGGTATCGAAAAACTCGAAGAACTCGACGACTTTTCCGTCCTTCAGGCGCAGGAAGTCGGCTTTCGGCGTCTGCACCGCGATGCCGGTGCGGCGGTTCTTCCAGCCGCAGCTGCCAAGCATGACGACGCGGTCGTCCTGCGCGATCAGTTCATCGACGGTGTAGTGGATCATGTCCCAGTCGTTGCCGAGTTCGGCGAAGTAACGCGCGACATCGTCGCGATTGGCGCAGTCGCGCGAAAACTCCAGGCCCGCGGCGCCGCCGGCGAGCGAACGAAACCGCACACCGTCCGACATCAGGTCGAGCCATTTGCCGACGCTCGCGCCCCTCGAGTCGTGCCACTGCTGATAGGCCTGGCGAATCAAGGCCACGTTATCCGTTTCGATCTTCATGCCTGGCTCCTGCCGGGATTGGGGGCATGAGCTTACTGCGGCTCCGGCGAAATCACTACCACGCGCGCACCGGGCGAGGACGACGCGCAGCTCGCGGATCAACCGCCGTCGAAGCGGTCGCCGAAGATCGCATCGAGCGTGTCGATCGCAACGACGATGGCATCGACGCGCGGGGACGGCGCGAGAGTCGCGGTTGTAGACAGCGTGCTGCCGGCGACGAGCGCCTTGCCGCCGCAACCGGCCGGAACGACGGACATCGTGTCAGCGGCGAGAGCTGCCGGGGCATCTTGCTGCCAGGCGCCGACCACCTCGAGATCCGCAGACAGCGTCAACACGAACGGCACCGCGCTGCCGTCGCCGTGAAAGCCGGCGACGACCGCGTCGCTCGCGACGCCGAGCGCGTACAGGTCGCCACCGGCGTCGGACGCGAGCGAAAAGATCCAGTCGCCGCCGACCGATCCGATCTGGACTGAATTCAGCAGCGCTCCGCCCACCGGATCGAGTTCGGCGACGAAGCCGTCAGAGTCGCCGAGCGGCGCACCGAACACCGGGCCGATCGTCGTCCCGGCCGCGTACAGCCGGCCGCCCGGCGCGACAATCAGGGCAGCGATATAGTCGAGCGAGAGCGTCGACAGTGTCGTCGACCAGACGACGTTGTTCTGCGCGTCGACACGAAGCACGCGGATGCCGCCGCCGCGCGCCGGCGTTGCCGAGACGACCGTGCTCATGAACACGTCGCCGCTGTCGTCCGCGGCTCGTGCGACGCCGGTGACTAGGTCCGCCGCCGTGGATGTCGACGCCGACCATAACACGAGGCCGAGCGAATTGGCGGGGTCGACGCGGAAGCGTCCGATGAAACCGTTCTGCCAGGCAATGACCGCGTTGCCGAGGACGAACTCATCGTCGTAGCCGACGACAACGATGTCGCCGCTGTCGGCAAGCGTGATCGCCGTCGGGTGCTGCGGCCGTTCGTCGCCGGTTTGCGTCAGCGCCAGCAGATTGCCGTCGCCGTCGAGCAGCGCGACGAACAGATCGAACTGTCCGCCGTTGATCATTCCGGGAAACGTGCCGTCGGTGCGTCCGGCGACGGCGATGCGACCGCTCGCATCGAGCGCGAGCGCTTCGACGATGTCGGTGGCATTCGTGTCGAACGGCCGGCGCCACAGGCGCGCGCCGTCCGGTCCGCGCTTCTCGACAAACCCCTTGGCGTCGCCGACCGGCCAGAAGTTTTCGACGCCGAGTTTGCCGCCCTCGTAGCCGCCGAGATAGACGTTGCCGGCGTCGTCGCGCACGGCGGCGCGGATCTGGTCATCGACCGAGGCGTTGCCGAAGCGTGTGCTCCAAGGGCCGATGCACGCTTCGGCCTGCGCCGTTGCCGATCCCAGCACCAAGGGCAGGATGACCGCCGCGCCGCGCACGGCCGCAAGAACATGGCGTGCCGCAGCACGAATTCGAATATTCGATATCATTGGGTCAGGTCGTCTTGCAGCCACGCGGATTGCGCTGGCTTTCCACGTAGAACGCCAGCGCGGTTCGAAACGCGCCATCGCATGGCGTGGACTGCCTGCGTGGCTCGCAATCAAGGCTACGGGCAGTTGCGGGTGGCAGATACTGACGGACGTCCTGGCGTTGGCCTGACTTTCGACAGTGGTCGAGGCAATCGTGGTCGGCAGCGTTGCAGACGGAGCCGGCATGCAGCGTTCGGTCGCAGCCATTCGGTATTTGCGGCAAGACGCTCGCCGACATGGTTGCGTGGCGCAAGCACGACGGCGCGGGTGCCGCCCCGGTAGTCGCGCGTGCGGCATCGTCGACAGCCACGACCTGACCCATCAGGTCTGGCTCAGGAAGAACTTCACACCGCGGCGCTACGTCCTGGGCTGCGAAATGCCGATGAGCACCGACGCGAAATCGGGCACGGGCTACGCGACGCACACCGACGCGGGCATGCTGCTGGCGTTCGAGATCGCGGAATAACGCGTATCGAGGGATGAGCTGCGTCGCCCGCCGCTCAAGGCGCCTTTTGGTACGGCAGTGCTTGCAGATATGCCGCGACGTCGATGATGTTCTCCGGCGTCAGTTCGTGTGCGACGGTCTTCATGATGCTGCCTTCCGGCCGCTCGTCCGTGCGTTGGAAAACGGTCAGCTGCTTGACGAGATAGTCGGCGTGCTGGCCGGCAAGGCGCGGAAACTTTTCGTTGCCGGCGCCCGCGGGGCCGTGACAACTGTGGCACGGCGGAATTCCTTTCGCCGGAATGCCGTCATTGAATATCGGTCGTCCGCCGTCGATTTGTGCCGAACTGCCTTCGATCGGCTGTGGACGCGGCGTCTGTGCGGCGAAGTAGGCGGCAAGCTCCTGGATCTGCTTGTCCGTCAGGGTGCGGCTGATGCCCCACATATATTCGAATCCGGCCGGATCGCGGCGGCTGTGACCCCTGAGCTCGTGCAACTGGTTCGACAGATAGACTTCCTGTTGTCCCGCCAGGTTCGGGAAATTCGGCGACGTGGCCGTTCCGGTCACGCCATGACAATTCGAGCAGACCTGCTGGGCAAGCGTCTGGCCGGAAACATCGGGATTGGCCAGGTCACGCGAGCGCGGCAGGTTGGCGCATCCGACCGCAAGACCGATGGCGATCGTCAGCAGGCTGAGAGTTACGGTTTTCATGGAAGCCTCCATATTGCACCGTGCATCGAACCGGCTTCACGCCCCGCGCGAGCCTGATCGCGCTTGTCAGTAAGCACCCCACAGGTACAGGAACAGCGAGTTGTTGTCGCTGGCATTGCGGCCCGCGCCGTCGTAGTTGTGCGCGGCGCCGTTGTACTTGCTGTAGGTCGTGAATTGCAGGCCGATGCGCAGGTACTGCACCGGCGTCCAGAAAACTTCCGAGGTGAAGCCGCGGATCGCCGGATTGGCGTTGATGTTGCCGTACACCGGCGTCGGATCGTATAGAGCCGAGTTTGTCGAACCGGTCTGGTTGAAGAACGCCAGGCTGGCGCCGTACTTCGCGTTGTAGACGTAGCTGCCCTTGGCGCGGAACACGTTGGTCGTGTCGTTCGTGTTTGTGTTCGGCAGCGGATTTCCATCGGTGTCGACTACCGGCTGGTCCGCGAGAAAGTACGGATAGCGATGCGTGTCGTGCGTGTAGGCCACCTGCACCGTGACCGCATGCGGATCGAGCAGGTACTGGTACTGGCCGTCGATGCCGATGTCACGGAAATGGTGGACGCTGTTCGGATCCGACGTATCGAGCGGATCGTCGTAGACATCGGCAACCATGCCCGACGTGCCGACCATCAGGCTGTGTGCTCCCCACTCCTTGTTCAACGCCACGCGCCAGTATGGATTCGTGCCTTGCAGCTTGGTCTTCTCGTCCTTGGGAACGCCGGCGCTCATGAATCCGGTGATGCCGTTCGCCGTGCGATAGCCGCCGGCTTCGACATAGATCAGCTGATTCCAGTACAGATAGCCGGCAAGCCCCGCGATGTTTCCGCCGGCGGCGAAGCCGGGGTAGGGCGTGTTGCCATCGATGAAGCTGCTGCTGGTCGGACTCGGCACCGGCACGTACTGCATCCAGGCGGCGGCCGAGTTCCAGGGGTCGGCGACGGACGGATTGTTGTTTGCGGTGACTCCCCAGATGATGTCGCTCTCCGGACTGATCACCCGGTCGGCATAACGGAAGTCCATGTTGTCCGCGCCGCTGTGCCCGTGCCAGTCGCCATTGTCCGACTGGCCGGCGTAGTTGTCGTAGGTGACCTGCACGAAGGCGCCCAGGTTGTCGGTGATCTTGCCGGCCGCAAAAATGCTCGCGGTCGCGAAGATCAGCGAATTGTTCTTCTGGAAATCCGCGCCCGGGTCTTCGCTCTTGGAGGTGTTGCTGACGTGCGAATCGCTCGCCACCGCCATCGCGGCAATCGGAAGCGCCTGGCGCTCGCCGATCGTGTAGCCGGTCAACTTGAACAGCCGGCCGTAGGGCGTGAGTTCCGGGAATTGCCCACCGGCGTGGCAAGCCACGCAATTTTGCCCGGTCTGGCGGTTGAAGGCGGGCAGCGCGCGCGCGTTAATAGATGCGAGCGCCGCGAACAGAAATGCCGCGGCCACGAAAGCGGACCGCGTAACCGTGCAGGAAACTGCGCTTCTGAGCATGGGGTTCATTTCGCCCTCCGGTACGACTACGCAACGTCGTGTGTTGCAACCGTAGCGCGCCACTTGCCGCTCGCTGCTGATCTGCATCAAGCGCAACCGACAGCGATGCAAAAAATCCACAATGCTGCATCGATCCTGACGACTACCTGACGTTTCCGCCTTCACGTTCGCCCGGTTGCCATCGGGCGCGGATCGCGGCACGCTTGGAGTCTGCCGCTCCGATCAGGAATGACGACAATGAAAACTCCGTACACGGCGAGCATCGTGTCGAGCGGAACGAACTATCTGCATCGGGTTCGCGTCGGGCAGTTCGACATGACGACCGACGAGCCGCAGTCGCTCGGCGGGCAAGGGCAGGGACCGGCGCCGTACGACTACTACCTGGCGTCGCTGGCGGCGTGCACGGCGATCACGCTGCGCATGTACGCGGAAAAAAAGGGCTGGAACCTCGGCGAATTCCGCGCCGAGCTGACGTTCATGCGCGACGACGAAGGCAAGGTGCACATCCATCGCGTCCTGCATTCGGATCAGGCGCTGGACGACGCGCAGTGGCAACGCCTGATCGAGATTGCCGACAAGAGCCCGGTGACGAAGACGATGCGCGACGGCGCAGTCATCACGAGCGCACGCGGCTGATCGCTGAGCGCGCCGAGCACCCTCCGGCTTTTTGCCGGTAGGCAGCTGCAGTTCGCCGCCCACTGGAGTAGAGAAGATGACCTCTCCCCTTGTGGGAGAGGTCGGCACGCGCAGCGTGCCGGAGAGGGGATGGCGGCGAAGCCGCCGATTCGGCGATTGCTCCAGCGGCTTCTCTTGGCCATCCATCGCCTGCGAGAGACTTGGGCTCCCGGCTGGCGTCACACCCTCTCCCCAACCCGTGCCGCTACAAGGAGAGGCGCTTGAAAAGCACGCTGTTGAACCGCCTAAATCTGCGACTCTACCGAGGGAGATGAATCAGTCGCGACGCGCTCGTATCAGTGCCCGCGCGAACTGCTTCCGCGACTGCCGCCGCCCGAATGCGCCGCACCACCGGCTGCGGCGTGGCCGCCGCCGCCGCCGCGTGCGGCATAGCTCCCACCGCCGCGCGAATACGATGGCATCGCCGCGCGCGCGCCGGCGTAGGCAGGTGCTGCGCCGCGCCCGCCGGAGTAAGAAGGCGCCGGCCCGCGTCCACCGGCATAGGCAGGCATTCCGCCGCGTCCACCGGAATAAGACGGCATGCCGCCGCGCGCACCGGCAGCGTAGGCGCTGCGGCTGCCCGCGGAGGATTGTGCCGTCGCATACGCGCGATTCGAAGGCGCGTAGCGCTGTTGCGGATACGCCGAGCGCGACCCGGCATAGTTCTGCGCGGCGACGCCGCCGCGCGCAACCGCGCCGCTGCCATTGCTCGACGGCGCGTAGCCGCGCGATGGCATCGACGCCACGCGGTACGGCTGATTGTTTTCGCCGCGGCTGTTGATCGTACCGCCCGCCGTGCTGCCGCGGCCGTACGCGTAACCACCGCCCGCGCCGGTGCGACCGTTCATCGCCGATACGCCTGCGCGGTCGTTCGTTGTTCCTGCGCCTGCGCGGCTGTTCATCGCATACGCTGCGCCTGTCGCGCCGCCGCCGCGCGTTGCGGCGTAATAAGACGATGACGGCAACGCTGCGCGGCCGGCGAAACGGTTTGCGTTTGCGCCGCTGACCTGGTTCGTCGGCGCGGCGAACGTTCGCCCCGCGCCTGTCGGCGTGCCCGCGCCTGCCTGCGTGCCGGCAAACGTGTTGCGAGTTTCGGGCGAGCTGCCGGCATGCGGGAAATCCGCTCCGGTCGAAGTACCGGGGCGCGAGAAATTGCCAGCACCCGAACCCGGCTGATCGCCGTGTCCGTAGCGTCCGCCACCGGTGCCACCGGCACCGCCGGTGCCAGCGTTTTGATCGGCGTAACTGCCGCCATGCCCACCATGGCCGCCACCACCGTGGTGGCCCCAGTCGCCGCTGCCGTGGCCATCGCCGCCGCCATGCCAGTCGCCGCCGCCATGGCCCCAGTCGCCGCCGCCGTGGTGGTCATGGTGATGACCGCCCCAGTATCCGCCGGCCCAGTAGGCTCCGCCCCAGTATCCGCCATAGCCGTAATACGGCCAGCAACACCCGTAACCGTAATACGGCCAGTAGGCGGCGTAGCCGTAACCGTAATACGGCCAGCCCCAGTAGTAGGAGTCGGGGAGCAGGCTGATTCCGAGATAGACCGGCGCGGTGCTGTAAACCGGCGCGTCCGCGTAATAATCCGGCACGTAGTCCGGCGCGTAGTAATCAGCCTGCGCGCGATCATCGGCCACCGGACCGTCATTGGCGACGCAGCCATCGCCGTACGCCGGGTCGTTAGTGTTGCAGTTCTCGACGTTCAGCTGCGGGCCGCCGCTGTAGACGACGGGTGCCGCGGCCTGAGGATCCGCGCTGACTTGCGCGTGCGCTGCGCCGGCCATGAACACGGCAAGTACGAAAGGCAGACTCGATCGGAACACGGACCTTCCCCTATTTTGAGTGCCCATCGTGCACGAACGGAAGTGAATTCGCACTGAACCAAATCCACGTTGCGTCGCGGTGCATGCGGCCAACGCAGTGTCAATTTTCTGAACGGGGTATTCCGAACGGGTAAATTTTTCCGGTCAAGGTCAGGCGTCTTGCGGGGGTCGCTCGCTGCCCGCTGTCATGACTAGCTACCCGAGCGCAATCGAGGCCGGTCCGCGACGGCCGCCCTTGCCGCTTTCAGGCCATGATGTTTACACCGCCGTCGACGTACAGCGTGCTGCCGGTGATGCGGCGCGCGTAAGGCGTCGCGAGGTAGGCCACGGCGAAGCCCACGTCCATGATGTCGACGAGCTCGCCGACCGGCGCGCGCTCGACGGCATCATTGAGCAGCCGGTCGAAATCCTTGAGGCCCGACGCGGCCCGCGACTTGAGTGGCCCGGGCGATACCGCATGCACACGGATATTCTTCGGACCGAGTTCGTAGGCAAGGTAGCGGCACGACGCTTCCAGCGCGGCCTTCACCGGACCCATGACGTTGTAGTTCGGCACGACTTTCTGCGCGCCGTGATAGCTCATCGCGAACATCGATCCGCCTTCGTCCATCAACGGTGCGGCCAGCCGCGCCATGCGCACGAACGAGTGGCACGAGACGTCCATTGCCTGGGCGAATCCTTCGGCCGAGCAGTCGAGCAGCCCGCCCTGCAGGTCGGCTTTCGGCGCGAACGCGATCGAATGCACGAGCAGGTCGAGACGGCGCCACTGCGAACGGATGCGTTCGAATACCGCTTCGAGTTCGCCCGGCTTGGCGACGTCGAGCGGCATGAAGATCCCGGCGCCGACTTTTTCCGCCAGCGGCTCGACGTACTGGCGCGATTTCTCGTTGAGATACGTCACGGCGAGATTCGCGCCGAGTTCGGCGAATGCCTGCGCGCAGCCGTAGGCGATCGAGTTGTCGTTGGCGATGCCGACGACGAGCGCCTTGCGGTCCTTGAGCACCGGTTTGGGAACTTGCACCATGGTTGTAACTCCCTCAGATCGCCGCGAAGGTGTGCCGAGCGATCATCAATTCTTCATTGGTCGGGATCACCCACGCAGCGGCCTTGCTTTGCGGCGTCGAAATCCGCGGGCCGTTCGCGCTATTCGCCGACGCGTCCAGCGCAACGCCGAGCCAGGCGGCGGCCGCGCATACGCGCTCGCGGATCACCGCGGCTTTCTCGCCGATGCCGGCGGTGAACACAATCGCATCCAGTCCGCCGAGCGCTGCCGCGAGAGATCCGAGTTCGCGCGCGATGCGGTAAACGAACAGGTCGACGGCAAGCCTGGCGCGCGGTTCGTCGCTGGCCAGCAGCGTGCGCATGTCGCTCGAGATTCCCGACACGCCGAGCAGTCCGGATTGCTGATAAATCAGTTTTTCGATCGCGCGCGCGTCCATGCGCAGCTCGTCGATCAGATACAGGATCACGCCCGGATCGATCGCTCCGCAACGCGTCCCCATCATCAGGCCGTCGACGGCCGTGAAGCCCATCGTGCTGGCGACGCTGCGGCCGCCGTCGAGAGCGCACATGCTCGAACCGTTGCCGAGATGCAGCACGACAGTGCGCCCGGCCGCAGCGCGTGCGTCGACCCCGGGCAGCATCGAGGCGATGTATTCGTACGACAAACCGTGGAATCCGTAACGCTTCACGCCGCGGTCGGTGATTTCCGGCGGCAGCGCGAAACGCTGCGCGAGCGCCGGCTGCGTGCTGTGGAACGCCGTATCGAAACACGCGACTTGCGGCAGGTCCGGCTGGCTTTCGAGCAAGACGCGGATCGGCGCGAGGTTGTTCGGCTGGTGCAGCGGCGCGAGCGGCACGAATTGTTCGAGCGTTGCGAGCACCGACGCGTCGATCCGCACCGGCGCCGAATAGGCCATGCCGCCGTGCACGACGCGGTGTCCGACCGCGCGCAACTCGTGCTCGCCCCGTTGCGCGCGCAGGTATCCGATCAGGTATTCGAGCGCGCCGGCATGGCCGAGTTGCGTGCCATCGGGCCACGCGTTTGTGTCGAGCTTGTTGCCGTCGGAATCTTTCGCCTCGAACCGCGGCTTGGTGAACAGCCCCTCGATCTGGCCGCGCAACATCGGCTCGAGCGCGCGGCCCTGGGCAAGGAACACCGAAAACTTGACGCTCGACGAGCCCGCGTTCAGTACCAGGATTGCGTCAGCCATGACAGCAACTGCTCATGTGATGTGGCGCGCGGGCGCCCTGCGTTTCGCCTCGACGATCAGCGAGGCGATCGCGCACGAAGCCAGTCGGGTCAGGACCGAGTCGGCGCGGCTGGTCAGGATGATCGGTACGCGTGCACCGAGCACGATTCCGGCAGCGTCGGCGTCGGCCAGGAACGTCAGGCTCTTGGCCAGCATGTTGCCGGCTTCGAGATCCGGAACGATCAGCACGTTGGCGCGGCCGGCGACCTCGGACTTGATCTTCTTGATCTTCGCCGCCTCGGGACTGATCGCATTGTCGAGCGCCAGCGGCCCGTCGAGAATCGCGCCGGTGATCTGGCCGCGATCCGCCATCTTGCACAAGGCTGCCGCTTCGAGCGTCGAAGGCACTTTCGAGTTGACCGTCTCCATCGCCGAGAGAATCGCCACGCGCACTTCAGTCGTGCCGAGGTTGTGCGCGAGGTCGATCGCGTTCTGCACGATGTCGACCTTGACCTCGAGCGGCGGCGCGATGTTCACGGCGGCGTCCGAGATGATCAACACGTCGTCGTGCGTCGGCACGTCCATGACGAAGCAATGACTGATGCGGCGGCCGGTGCGCAGGCCGCCTTCGCGCGCCACGACCGCACCCATCAGTTCGTCGGTGTGCAGGCTGCCCTTCATCAGGCATTCGGCCTTGCCGGCGCGGACGACTTTGACGGCTTCGGCCGCCGCTGCGACGCTGTGGGGCGCGTCGACCAGTTCGTACCCGGCGATCGAAAGGCCATGTTCCCTGGCCAGCGCCTCGATCCGTGCCCGCGGCCCGACCAGGATCGGCGTGATCAATCCGGCCTGGGCGGCGTCCACCGCGGCGCTCAGCGAGGACTGGTCGCACGGATGGACCACGGCAGTTATCACGGCGGGAAATGTTTTTGCCCGCGCCAGAAGACGCTCGTATTTTTGATGCTTGGTGTGTGGAATGTCCATGTCGGCTCCTAGGCTTTGCTCTTCGCTGCGGTTTTGCGCTTCGCTGCGGCTTTACTCTTCGCGGGACCTTTGCTTCTAGCCGGAGTTTTGCCCTTCGCTGGAGCCCTGCTCTTCGCCGAGGCTTTGCGCTTTGCCGCGACCTTGCTCTTCGCTGCGTCCCTGCGCGGCTGCGGGCTGCTCCTCGGGAGCAGCACGGCACGGATGCGCGCCAGCATCGTGCGCTGCTCTGGCGTCGCCTTGCCGCCTTGCACGCGCGGGTCGGACAGCAACGCTTCGAGCAGCTTCAGCAGGCGTTCGCGATCGCCGCGCCCCGAAAGCAGCAGCGGCAGCGTCGAGACCGCCTTGTCCGGCTCATGGCGCACGACGATCTCCTGCTGGCCACGAATGCGGCGCGCCTCGTCGGGTGATATCGCCGGCAGGAACTTGCCGTAATCCTTCATCAGCTCCTGCTTGAGTTGCAGGCGCGCGAGCGGCAGCGGTTCGCCCTTGCGAACGAGCAGGTATCCGACCCGCGAGACCGCCTCGGCGTAACCGCCTTCATCGATCGATTCGAGTGCCTCGCGCACGAACGGAAGATCGCGCGGATCCGCGGCCTGACTCGGGGCTGTGCCCGGTTCGGGTGCGGAGTCATAGAGCGAGAACATGTTGCCGTAGAGGGCGAAGAACGCCGCTTCGCTGTAGGCATCGCGCATCGCGCGATAGTGATCGAGCGATGCGCTGATCAGTTCAGAAGCCATGCGTTCGATCTTGCGTGCAGGATCGTTGGCGTCGAGCGCCTGGCGCTGTTCCTTGACCGCCTTCGCGGTCGGGCCCAGCCACGACAAGAACGGGTTGAGATCGGAAACGGCCCAGCGCTGCGCGCGCAACGGATGCAGCTTGCGCGCGACCTTGGCGCTGGTCTCGTTGCTCATTGCCTGGACCAGCGGGCGCGCGAACAATTCATAGGCACGCTGATTGAGATCGGACACTGCGCTCACGGCTTCGAACGGTTTTTCATCGGCGCGCTCGAAGCGGTTCAGGCGTGACTGGATTTCTTCGAGAGTCCGCTCGCTGAAACTCACTTCGTACGCGGGCTTGCCATCCGCGCCTTTCTTCTCGGTGATCTGCATCGCGTAAAGCCCGGGCGGCAGCATCTCGATCGACTTCATGACCTCGACGACTTGCGCGTGTTCCTTCTTCGCGACCTTGCC
>DATIEJ010000473.1:0-9071 GCA_035455825.1 Rhodanobacteraceae bacterium
TGAACGTCCCGGACATGCCGTTCGAGCCGACGATGTTCTCGCTGTAGCCGCCGAACTCGCGAGTCGGATCCGGTTTGCGGCTGACGAAGTTCAGCGCCGGGCCGGGCTCCGGTCCATACAGCAGCGACGAGCCGCCGCGAATCATCTGTACCTCGGAAATCGTCTGTGCCAGTGGCAGGTAGTAGAGCGTCGGGAATCCGATCCAGTCGCCCTGCAGCGGAATGCCGTCCTGCATGACCGAAACGAATTCAGATTCCTGCGGATTGCCGATGCCGCGGTAGCTCAGGTTGAACTGGCTCCCGGTCTGCTGCTCGGACAGGTACAGGCCGGGCGTCTGCGCGAACAGGTCGCGCAAGTTGTTGTCGACGACGGTCGGGATGTTGTCGAGCTTCGTGATCGAGGTCTTCTTCGTGACCGTGATCAGGGGCCCGTCGACTTCCTTCATGATGTGGTTGAGTTTCGGACGGGTGTCGTCATGCGACGCGCGGTCCTTGACCTCGACCTTTTCGAGGGTCGGGGTCTGCGGTGACTGGGCTGCGTCCTGGGCGGTGGCGGAAATGCAAAAAGCCGCCGCGATACCGGCGCTCAGCGCGGCCGGCGCGAATTTGATCGTTCTCATTGGTATGGTGCTTTTTAGCGCCCACGGGACGGGGGCGGCAAGCTTTATGCCAGTCCGAAAGCGCGGGTGCCAGAGCCAAAAGGCTTAAGTCTCACAGCCTAGGGAGTATCCGCCGTAAGGCCTAGGCATGATTTCCAGAGTGTTGGCGAGCACGCGGACCCTGCTCGTGCGCGATGAGGTCACAGTGAAGCCCAAGCATGCCACCCCAAGCAAAATTCCACATCAGCGTGCTGCGTCACAGGTGCACGGCGACTGTTGTCTTGACCGAATTGGCTATGAAGCATCCGGCGTGTGCACGCTCGTGCATCTTCGCGTAGTCCTCGGCGCTGGGCTGGCGATCGGCCGCGAAAACGACTTTCGGCGAGAGCGTCGCCTCGATCACTGCCATCTTGCCGTCCGCATTCTTGCCGAGAATCGCGACGGCCTCGTCGACGTAGCTGTCGACCACATAGCCGCGATTCGCCGCGACTGCCAGGAACGTCAGCATGTGGCACGAAGACAGCGCCGACAGCAGCATCTGCTCCGGATCGGCATGGGCGGCGTTGCCGCCGTACTCCGGCGACGGCGCGGCATGCAACGTCTGGCCGCCCGAATAGTGGATTTCATGATCGGAAACGTAGTTGCCGCGGGCGAACGGGCCGCCGTTGCGTGACCATTTCAGGCTGGTGCGATGTTCCGACATGGTGGCACGCCTCTTTCGGTTTTGACGGCGCGCCCGCACTGCGGCAAGGTGCGCGCATGGTAATCAAGCGTAACGCATCGCCGCGATTGCGTCATCGTGACAATCGGAACCAAAGCGCGGCCACGGCCGGCGCAGCGCCGCGACACGGTCTTGCGCGCGTCCTGTCGAAGCTCGGAGTGTGCTCGCGAACCCAGGCCCAGGAGTTGATTCGCGCCGGCCGTGTGCGCGTCGACGGGCGCGTGGAACTGGATCCGGAAGCCAGGACCGACATGCACAGCACCGGCATCAGCGTCGACGGTCGCGCCGTCGGTGATGCAAAAAAGATGTACGTCATGTTGAACAAGCCGCGCGGTTACGTCACGACAGCCAGCGACGAACACGGCCGCGCCACGGTGTACGCCCTGCTGCAGAATGCGCAAGCGCCCTGGCTCGCGCCGGTCGGCCGTCTCGACAAGGCCAGCGAGGGCCTGCTGTTGTTCACGAACGACAGCGCATGGGCAGCACGGCTGACCGATCCGGCTTCGCACCTCGACAAGACTTACCACGTGCAGATCGACGTTGTGCCCGGCGACGATCTGTTGCAGCGCCTGCAGGCCGGCATCGACGATCGCGGCGAACATCTCGGCGTCAAGTCGGCGCGCGAACTGCGCCGCGGCGACAAGAACGCGTGGCTCGAGATCATTCTCGACGAAGGCCGCAACCGGCAGATTCGACGCCTGCTCGCGGCGTTCGACATCCATGTCCTGCGGCTTGTGCGCGTGGCAATCGGGCCGCTGGCGCTGGGTGATCTTGCGAAAGGGCAATGGCGCACTCTGGGCGAGGACGAGGTCGGGTCACTCGGCTGACCCGCGGCGAAGTTTATTGCTGTCACAAGTCCGTTGTTTCACGTAGGGTGGGCCTCGGCCCACCGTGTGCCAGTTTTCCGCAGCGGCGCCTGAGATATCGGTACGTCAGGGCCCATTCGTTGGCCAGGGCCCGGATCGGTGGCCAGGGTCAGGATCGGTGGGCCAAGGCCCACCCTACGGAGTGCACGTGGCAGCGACTACGAGGAAACCGTTGGTTCGTGTCGCCGACCTGCGCGGCTACAGCCGCCTCGCGGTCGACGCGGCGATCGGCCTGGCCAATCTGGTCGAAACGATGCACCACAACATCCTGCGCACGCCCGGCATTTTCGGAAAGTCGACCCAGCAGTCGGCCGGCGGCATTACCGGATTTGTATACAAATCCATTCGTGGCGTCACCCGCGTCGTCGGCGGTGGCATCGATGCGGTGCTCGCCCGGCTCGTGCCGCTGTTCGATGGCGGGGCTTCGTCCAGCGAACGCGAAGCGGTGCTCGCGGCGCTGAACGGCGTGCTTGGCGATCACCTGCAGCACAGTGCGAACCCGCTGGCGATCCAGGCCCGGTTTCGACGCGAAGGCGTGGCGCTCGAACCGAAGCGCGGGCCGCTCTCGGCCGCCATCCCGGGCGCGACCGGGAAAGTCCTGGTGCTCGTGCATGGGCTGTGCATGAACGATTTGCTGTGGCGGCGCCATGGACATGATCACGGCGCGGCGCTGGCCGCCGATGAAGGCTACACGCCGGTGTACCTGCACTACAACAGCGGATTGCACGTTTCGACCAACGGCCACGCGTTTGCCGACCAGCTCGAGACACTGCTGCGGGCGTGGCCGGTGCCGATCGATGAACTGGCGATTCTCGCCCACAGCATGGGCGGACTGGTCGCGCGCAGCGCCTGCCACCACGCCGCAGCAGCCGGGCAGGCCTGGTTGCAGCATCTGCGCACGATTGTTTTCCTCGGAACACCGCACCACGGCGCCCCGCTCGAGCGCGGCGGCAGCTGGATCGATGCGGTTCTCGATGCGAGCCCGTACACGACGGCGTTCGCGCGGCTCGGAAAGATCCGCAGCGCCGGCATTACCGATCTGCGTCACGGCAGCATGCTCGACGAAGACTGGAATGATCGCGACCGCTTCGCGCGTTCGCGCCGCAAGCCACGCGCCGTGCCGCTGCCAACAAGCGTCGCGTGCTTCACGATTGCCGCATCGATTGCGAAGAAATCCGGACACCTGGCCGAACGGCTTCTCGGCGACGGGCTCGTGCCTCTCGCGAGCGCTCTGGGAAAGCACAAGGACGCTGGCCGCCAGCTGCTGTTTCCCAGGGATCGGCAGTGGATCGGCTACGGCATGCATCACCTCGACCTGCTCGATAGCAGGGAAGTCTATGCGCGGATCCGCCGCTGGCTTCGAGAAAATGTCGCTGCGCGTTGACAGGCCGCGCTCAGGGCCCAAGAGCGGTGTTCCTGATGCTCTCAATAGCGGAGCTGGTTCAAGCCCGAATCGAGCGCCTTTACGATGCGAGCGCCGGCGCTGGATCCCGGCGTCCGCCGGGATGACGAGCAGATATGTTGTTCGACTGGCGGAGCGGACCGCGCTACGCGATCACCTCGCGGAACAGCCGTGCGAAGTTTCCGCCGAGAATCTTGTCGACACGCGCATCGCTGTAGCCGCGCCGCGAGAGCAGCCAGGCGATCTTCTCGAAGCGCTGCGGCGTATTGAGATCCGGCGCGAACGTGAACGAATCCGCGCGCTCGCCCGGAGCGGAGATGCCGCGCTTCTGCCGCTCGGCTATCTCGTCGGCGAACTTCTTCTTGAATTCGGGTGTCACGTCGACCGCCGATGTCGTGCCATCGGTGCCGATGCCGACGTGATCCTCGCCGCAGACATTCACGGCATAGTCGATGTGCTTGACGACGTCATCGGCCATGACCTGACCCGAACTGCGCAGATACGGCATGACATAGATGCCGACCACGCCGCCGCGCTCGGCGAGCAGGCGCAATTCCTCGTCGCGCTTGTTGCGCGGCATGTCCGAAGCCAGGCCGATGCAGCCCGAATGCGTGATCGCCACGGGCCTGGTCGAGGCTTCGATGCCTTCGCGCGTCGTTCGCTGTCCGCAGTGGCTCAGGTCCAGCAGCACGCCGCGCGCATTCATTTTCTCGACCATCGATCGGCCGAGCTTGCTCAGGCCGGCGTTGCCCGGTTCGAGGCACCCGTCGCCCATGAGGTTGCGGCGGTTGTACGTGAGCTGCACGATGCGCACGCCGAAGTTGTGGAACTCGTCGAAGCGGTCGAGATTCTCGCCGTACATCGTCGTGTCCTGGAAACCGTAGATGATGCCGAGGCGCCCCGCGCGCTTGGCCTCGTCGAGTTGCGCGCCGCGCGTGATCTTCATCAGCAGATCCGGATGCGCGGCGATTTCCCGGTCCCAGTAGGCGATGTTGCCGATCGTTTCGTCGAAGTCGTTCGCGTAGCTGCCGACACTGCCGACGGTGAAGTTCATCGCGGTCAGGCCCGACGCCCGGATGTCGGCCAGTTCCCCGGCGTCCAGCGGCAGTCGTTCCGGAGCGGTGCTCGAGCGCCCGGGGTTGCCGCATGCGTCGATGACCGTGGCCCTGGCGTATCGGGTCCAGCGCGGCGCGTCGCCGGCGCCGAACGTGGCCGCGGGCAAAGCCGCCAGTCCCGCAAGTGCACTGCCGGCAATCAGGAATTCCCGGCGGCCGAATTCGTACGACATGATGTACCCCTTTTCAGAATCGCAGAGAGAGACAGGTCAGCGCGCCGTCCATCTTGCGGAACTCGGACATATCCAGCGCGATGACAGGATAACCGAGCGCGCGCACGGCCGACTCGAACTGCGGGAATCCGGCCGCGAGGATCACCTGGTCGTTGACGCGCAGGCAATTCGCCGCGTAGCTTTCTTCGGTGTCGACGCGCACGATTTCATAGTCGCGAAACGCCGCGTGCCTGGCCAGCGCGTCGATCAGCACGAGCCGGCCATCGCCGAGCCAGGAGATGCCGCTCTTCAGGTGCAGGATGCCGGCAATGCCGCGAATGTCGACGGTGACGTAGGTGTAGCCCTCTTCGGCGAGAATCGCCGCGAGCTGGCGCGCACCCGCTTCGTTCGTGCGCTCGGAGATGCCGATGAAGAAATGATCGCCGGCCTGGCAGATGTCCCCGCCGTCGACCGTCCCTGGCGCGACGATCGAATGCACCGACGAGTAGAACTGCGGCAGCGTTGCGGCCATGGCGGCAACTTCGCCCTGGCGGCTCGGCGCGCCGGGACGCGTCAGGATCGCGATGAAGGGCGTAACGATCGCCGTGTCTTCGACGAACGTGGAGTCGGGAAAATCCGCATCAGGCGGCAAGTGTGTCAAGGTCAGGTCGCACTGCTCGAGCGCCGCGCAGTACAGTGCATGCTGGTGCAGTGCCAGCGCGATGTCGGGTTTGCCCATGGCGGCGCTGGTCAGTCCGGATCCCAGATTGACGGAGGGTGGACGGACGATGGCGCGGCTGAACATGTTGCGCTTGGAAATCTCGCAGGTCGGTTCACAACCTTACCGCGTGGTCGGCGCGGTTGTACACCCTGGGCCGCTCGCTGCCCACCGTGAGACGCGTGGTTTTTTTGTCCGCGGAATCCGTGTAAGTTACCCGGCCTGCTCCGCCGCGTGGGCGGCGCGACCCGGAGAGTTCCGCATGGCGCGCAAGATCGCTTCGATCGTGTTTCTGCTGACCAGCATCGTCATCGGGCTCGGCGCATTCGGCCACGATTCGAATGCCGGGCGCCTCGCGCAGGAGTTCGCCAAGTCTCCCGCGCTCGATCCTGGAACGGTTTCGGTCGTGTTGGCCGTCTGGCATTTCTGCAGCGGCTGCATGTTCGTGCTTGGGGCGATCTGCATCTGGAGTTGGTGGCGCATGCGCGCCGGCGCGCGCGACGCATACTTCGCGCCATCACTGGTCGGTGTGTTCTACGTGATCACCGGCGGCGCGACCGTTGTCTACACCGGCAAGGCGTTCTTCTGGCTGTTCGTCGTGCTCGGGGGCTTGCTCCTGGCCTCGACGTTGGCGTTGCGTACGGCGAAATAGCGTGTGGCCGCACGCTGGCGGCCACACGTTCGTGTTGGCTGAAGCGTTGAACGGCGCGTCTAGTCGCCGCCGCCCTGGTTGTTGTTGCCCTGGTCGTTGTCGCCCTGGTCGTCACCACCGCCGCCGTTGTGCCCGCTCGGCGCAGGCGGATCGATGCGACCGAAAACGCCGTTGCCCTCATCGTTCGGTCCGGCCGTAAAGAACAGCGTGTTGACTGGCTGGCTGTTGAAACCATTGCCGAATTCCAGTCCCCATAGTCCGTCGATCTTTATCGCCTTGCCGTCTTGTCCGCGCAGCTGGCCGAGCGGCTCGTTGGTTGCCGAATCGTAGCCGTTGATCGTGCCATCACCGAAGTTGCCGATCAGCAGACTGTTCCTGAACTTGCCGAATCCGGCCGGCGCCATCGCGATGCCCCACGGTGCGTTGAGGCTCCCACGCGTCGCAACGCGATTCAGCAGCACGCCGTTCGGATCGTAGACATCGACGACGCCAAGGCCTTTGCCGTGGGCTTCGTCGTTGCTCCCGGGAACCTGCTTGGCATAAGTCACGTAGATGTTGCCGCTGATCGCCTGGATGCCGAATGGCGCGTAGCCGGGCGGCAGGTTCGGGTCGGTGAATGCGCCCGCCGGGAGTGTCGCCGGCGCAAACGCGTTGTTGAATACGTCGACGCGGCCGTTGTGGAAATCGGTTGCGTAGAGGAGCTGCCCGGAGCCTCCCGCGCTCAAGGCGATCCCCTTGTAGATGGCATGGTCGGCGCCATGCGTATTCTCGGAGTTGTCCACGCCGACTATCGCCTGCGTGCCAGTACCGGGCCAGCCGGCGATGATTCCGTCTTCCGTGGAAAAGATGAATCTGCTGGCTGCGCCGCCCACGGGGAAACTCGTCGCCGCGGTCGTCACATTGGCGACGACTCCGGTTGGCGTGCCGCCGGTCAGGGCGGACGGCGAGGGAATCTGCACGACCAGCGGAAGAATGTCTCCATTGCCGTTATAGACCGTCGACAATCCTGTGCCGTTGTCGGCGACCCAGGCCGGGCTGGTCGCCGAGAAAGCCAGGCCCCAGGCGTTGACCAGATTCGGATCGGGCGTGAGGTTTTTCGCCGCGACCGATCCGTCGGACACGAGTATCTGCAATTGATAGCCGTTGTCGGCACGCGCGTAGGCCGTGACGCCGAGCGCGAGCGCGAGGGCGAACGGCGCAGCGATGCGCCGCGTGATGCGAGTTTGTGCGTTCATTATTTCTCCTCCAGTTGGCTGTGGGGACCTCCGGCGCTCGTGCGCGGCCCCCGAGTCGCGCCGCAACCGCAAAGATCATTTCCCCACTTGCGGCGCGCGGTTCACCGTTTCGCCGATTCGGCGCCGACTCCGTTCAGCAGCGGTTTCGCATTAAAGGAAAACTTAAGAAGCTATCGACGCCTTGCAAACATTCCCGGGCTCGCAAGCAGCGAAGGACGGGTTGGCAATATGGGCGTCCAGGCGTCCATGGCGATCAATGGACTTGGAGGAGGTGCGCAGGTTCTTCGTGGACGAGTGTTTCAGCGACGGCAGCTTACCAGTGCAGCCCGAGGTTTACCGACGGACACTGCGCATGCCGGGACTGCCTCGCTGCATTGCGCACGCGGCCCGGGCAGCGGATGCAGGAGTTCGCCGCGGACGTGAGCCGCCCGCCGGGACCACTTTACTTCAGGACGCCGAGCTTCTTCCCGACCTTCACGAACGCCTCGACCAGGCGATCGATTTGCGCAGGCGTGTGCGCGGCGCTCATCTGCGTGCGGATGCGCGCCTGGCCCTGCGGCACGACCGGAAAGAAAAAGCCGATGACGTAGATGCCTTCGTCGAGCAGTTCCCTGGCGAATTGCTGGGCGAGCTTGGCGTCGTACAGCATGACCGGCGCGATCGGATGCGTGCCCGGCTTGATGTCGAAGCCGGCGTCGGTCATGCGCTTGCGGAAGTACAGCGCGTTGTCGTTGACCTTGTCGCGCAGCGCCGTGCTGGCGCTGAGCATCTCGAACACCTTGATCGACGCGGCGACGAGTGGCGGCGGAAGTGTGTTCGAAAATAAATACGGGCGCGAGCGCTGGCGCAGCAGGTCGATGATCTCCCTGCGCCCGGTCGTGAAGCCGCCGGAGCCGCCGCCGAGCGCCTTGCCGAGCGTCGAAGTGAAAATATCCACTTTGTCGAGCACGCCGTGCAACTCGGCCGAACCGCGCCCGGTCGGGCCGACGAAGCCGGTCGCGTGCGAGTCGTCGACCATCAGCAGCGCGCCGTATTTTTCCTTGAGCCTGACGATTTCGTCGAGCTTGGCGATATAGCCGTCCATCGAGAACACGCCATCGGTGGCGATCAGCCGCGTGCGCTTGCCCTGGGTTTCCTGCAGGTGCTTTTCGAGCTCGGCCATGTCGCCGTTCGCGTAGCGCCGGCGCTCGGCCTTGCACAGGCGGATGCCGTCGATGATCGACGCATGGTTCAGCGCGTCGGAGATCACCGCGTCGTTTTCGTTGAGGATCGTCTCGAACAGGCCGCCGTTGGCATCGAAGCAGCTGGTGTAGAGGATTGCGTCGTCGGTGCCGAAAAATTTCGCGATCATCGCTTCGAGCTGCTTGTGCAGGTCCTGCGTGCCGCAGATGAAGCGCACGCTGGCCAGGCCGAAGCCGTGCGTGTCGAGTGCCTGCTTGGCGGCAGCGATGATTTCCGCGTTGTCGGCCAGCCCGAGATAGTTGTTCGCACAGAAGTTCAGGACGTCGCGGCCTTCGCTGGTGTGGATCTGCGCCGACTGCGGTGTCGTGATGATGCGCTCGGTCTTGTACAGTCCCTGTTCGCGGATCGATTCGATCTCGGCGGCAAGGCG
>DATIEJ010000474.1:0-10285 GCA_035455825.1 Rhodanobacteraceae bacterium
TCGACTTGGTCGACGACACGCACAGCGCGTCGGCGTGCGCGCCGAACACGCGCCGGATCGCCTTCGATTCGGTCGGATCGTTCGCCGGCGTGCCGGTGCCGTGTGCGTTGATGTAGTCGATCTCGCCGGCGTCGAGGCCGGCATCGGCGAGCGCGGCCGCGAGCGCCCGGGCCGCGCCGGTTTCCGACGGCAGCACGATGTCGCCGGCATCGGCCGACATGCCGGCGCCGGCGAATTCGGCCAGGATCGGCGCGCCACGCCGGCGCGCGTGCTCGTACTCTTCGAGCACGAAGACGCCGGCGCCTTCGCCGAGCACCATGCCGCGGCGCTGCTTGCAGAACGGCCGGCAGGTGTCATCCGCGGTCACGCGCATGGCTTCCCAGGCCTTTACGGTCGGCACCGTCACGCAGGCCTCGGTGCCGCCGGTCACGGCAAAATCCACTTTTCCACTACGCACCATGTCGAACGCCTGGGCCATTGCATGGTTGGCCGATGCGCAGGCGCTGACTACGGCGAACGAGGGCCCGGTGAGGCCGAGCTCCATGCCGACATGGCAGGCTGGTGCGTTCGCCATCACGCGCACGATCGCGAGCGGATGCACGCGTGGATTCCTGTCGCCATAGAATCGCGACGACTGTTCGTTGTGCGAGTTCTCCCCGCCGATGCCGGTGCCGATGATGCAGGCCGTGCGCTCGCCGCGCGCATCAGTGCCGAAATCCAGGCCCGATTGAGCGACCGCTTCGCGTGCCGCGACCAACGCGAACTGCGACACGCGGTCCAGCAGTATCAGGCGTTTGGAATCGAAATGCGCCAGCGGATCGAAGCCGCGCACTTCCGCGGCGATCTTGATGTTGAGCAAGTCGGTCGGGATGTTGCTGATCGGCCCGATCGCCGAACGGCCTTCGCGCATTGCCGTCCACGTCGCCGAAGCGTCGTGTCCGAGCGCGCAGATCGCGCCCATCCCGGTAATGGCTACGCGCCGCATGGTCCGAATGAGATGAAGGAGTCAGCCTTGCGCCGACGGCGCCGCGGCGGCGTCCGTCTTTTCGGCGACGAGTCTTTCGACCGCCTCGACGAGTCCCTTGACCGACTCGGTGTCGAAGTTCGGATCGCGATCGGGCAATGTGATCTTGAAGTGGTCCTCGATCTCGAAAATGATCTGCACTGCATCGAGCGACTGGATTTCCAGATCCTTGAGCGTCGAGTCCAGGCTGATCTTGCCAGGATCGATGCCGGCTTCCTTCGAGATGATGGCGAAGATCGTTTCCTGCACGCTGCTCATGTTGCTGTCTCCAGTGGAGGTCTTGCTCGTGGGGATTGTATTTCAAGTAGGTGAAACGATGCGCCATTCACGGCATCCGCGCCGGTTCCGGTGGCGACGCTTCGTCGTCCGGGCCGAGCAGCAGGATGCCGGCGAGGATCATCGCGCAGCCGGCCAGCTTGACCCAGCCGATCGGTTCGGCGAACAGCAGGCGTCCGGCGAGGATCATGCCGACAAACAGGATGGCGAGTGTCGGAAACGCGCTCGACAGACGCGATTTGCGCAGGATCGCGATCCAGACGAGGAATTCGCCGACGTGGCTGGCAATCGAAACCCACAGCCACGCCGAACCGAGCGCCAGCGCGAACGCGCGCGCGGAAAAGTCGAAGGCGCCGGTATCGAGCCCGGCATACTTGAGCGATATCTGTGACAGGCCGGCAAACGCGATCATGCCGGTCCAGGCGAGCCACGACGCGCCACCCGCGGACGCGGCGGCCGACGGTGCCGGCTGCGGCAGCAGCGCGGCCAGTTCGGCGTCGTGGCGATCGAGGCGGAACAGGCGCTCGAACGCCGCGAAAATCGCATCGAACACGCGGTTGCGATGCCGGTACCACAACCAGTTCGCGGTCAGGCGGCTGCCGAGGCGCAGTTTTTCGCGATGCAGGCCCTGGCCGCTCTGGTAACGCTTCAGTCCGTGCTCGATGCACCAGGCGACGTTGTTGAGCCAGGTCAGGTAGTACAGGTTGTAGCGGCGGGCAAACGCATAGTCCATGCCGAGAAACTTGTCGAGCAGGACTTCGCCGTCGTGCAGCACGAGGTTGAACGCGACCAGCCGCTCGCCGACCCAGTAGGTCGCGCATGTGCTGCGTGGAGCGAGATCGCGCAACACGCCGGTGAAGAAATCGGGCGTCAGTTCTTCGAACGTCAGCGCCGCGTGCGCCAGCGTCGCCCGGTACAGGCGCATCACGTCGTCGATGATGTCGTCGATATTGTCGCGCCACTCGACGCGGATCGACGCCGATGCCTTGAGCTTGCGCCGCATGTCCTTGCGCGTGGCATGGCTCAGCGTGGCGAGGTAGCCTTCGAGCGAGTCGAATCGGATATCGAGCAAGGCCGTCGGCAGGCTGGGCTGGCGGCGCAGGCGGTGCGCTGCGGCGGCGGCGGCCCACAGATCATCCTGCTCCATCGCGGCGTCTTTCGCCGCCAGCATCGAGATGCCGTTGCGCCCGGCGTACTTTTCCACTTCTGCAAAAATTATATCGAGCAGCCGCGCCTGCCCGGCGCGATCGACGCCGGCGGCAAAACCCAGGTGGCAGAATTCCCCGACCGGCGAGCCGAGCGACAGCAGCCGCTGGCGCAGCAGTCGCGGGAAGATGCGCGAGATCGCGCCGGTCACGCGGCGCAGCGGGCCGGTCAGGGTCGTGTCGAGGCGATAGTCGGTCACGAAGGCCGGCACCGCCGCGAGCAGTTTGCCGTCGTCGCGCACGGCAAAGTACAGCCATTCGAATCCGGCCAGGCGCGAGCGCTCGATTGCGCGGTAATACGACCAGTCCTCGAGCTCGCCGGGAAACAGCCGGTCCCATTCATCGCGGGCAAAATCCCCGATCGAGTGCGCGACGATCGCCTGCATTATTCGGTGACGGCGACCTGCGCAGGCTCGGGCATGCGCACGAACTGCGTGCTGGCGACATGGTTGAAGAAACGCGTCGAGCGCTCGATCACCGTGTTGCGTTCCTGATCGACGGTAACCATGTGGTAGCTGTTTTCGAGCAGCACGGTTTCCACCGGACCGCGCACACCGCGCACGATCATGCGCACGTTCTTCAGACTGGCGACGTCGTCGTCGACGGCGTGCACGACCAGGCATGGCGTTTGGATGCTGCGCAGCTGGCGGCGCACGAGAAACGACAGCCGGTAGAACTCGGCCAGCGAAGGCCACGGGTTCCCGGGCAGGCCGGCAGCGGCGCTGTCGCCGCTGAGCATGCTGCTGGCAATGCGCTGGCGAATGCGTTCGTCCTTGATGCCGTACGGAAAGCATTCGTGAAAGCGCTGGTTCCAGCCCAGACCAAGGCCGCAGACCAATGGCAGCATGAACGACAGGCGGCCGATCCACGGGATCGTCCAGCCGTCGTAGAAGAACGTCGTTCCGTACAGTCCGAGTCCATCTACCTGGTCCGGACGATCCGCGGCCAGCTTGAGCGCAAGCAGGGCGCCCATCGACAGTCCGGCGACGAACATGTGGTCCACTTCGCCACGCAGGCGGTCGGCGGCGTCGCAGACGCTCTGGTACCAGTCGCGCCAGCCGGTTTTCAACAGATCCTCTTCATCGCCGCAATGGCCGGCCAGTTGCATGCCGTGTACGGTAAAGCCGTTGCGGTTGAGCCCTTTGGCGACGAAACGCATTTCGGTCGGCGTGCCGGTAAGACCGTGGATCAGCAGCACTCCGGAGCGCCCGCCGGGCAGGCGAAAATCGGTAGGTTTGATCATCGGCGAGAGGTCTCCAGCGCAGGTGGCGCATTATTCCCGGGGCATGTTACGTGTTGCTAAAGTGTTAACCGCCATTTTGCATGGTATGTGACGTGGGTCTCAGGGCCAACAGATCAAGGTGACCCCGGCGGCAATCACCACCGTGCCGAACCAGCGCCGCGCGGATACGCGTTCATGCAGGACATAGCGGCTGGCGATGACTACGCCGCAATAGGAAAGGGCGGCGAACGGAAATGCCAGGCTTAGCGGAGCCAGGCTCAATGCGGCGAACCAGACGACGAACTCGAGCACGTAGATCAGCAGGCCCGCGACGATCCACGGCGATCGCAGCGCGCGCATCGCGCCGCCGATGACACCATCCGTTGAATCGTCGTCGTGATGGCCGACGCCGAGCTTGAAGCAGATCTGTCCGGCGACATCGCAGATCACCGAGGCCAGCAGCAGCGCGAACATCATCATGCGCTTGCCTGCCAGATCGCATGGAGCAAGTCGCGGTTGACCGCCTCGTTGCGCGCGAGCCGCGTCGCGTCGGCGCTGCGCTGCGGACGATCGATGCGCGATTCGATCCGCTTGAACGGGTTGCGCAGCGCCGGACGCGAAAATTCACCGCAGATGTCCGCGCCGACGATGCGCCTGCACGCGCCGATGCCGGCGATCAGGTCGAGCAGCGCGCGCAGCGGCATCTGGCCCTGGTCCCAGTTGGTCAGCGCTTCGGATTCCGGCAGGACGTCCTTGTCGATCGTGAGCCAGATGGCCTCGGTGTCGATCTGGTCCAGGATGAACGCGACATTGTCGGCGGTGCTGGACTGCGCCAGATTGCGCCAGAGCAGGTGGCCGCGTTCCACGCGATGCCCGGCGCCGGCACTGGCCGCGCCCCAGACGCGCGATGGCGCGTGTTGCCATGGCAGCAATACCAGCCTGCCGCTGGCGAGCGCGCCGAGATTGCCGCCCTTGAGTTGTGGCCGGACCAGATCGGCGCTGCATGGCCCCAGCGTGATGATCTTTTTGACCTGTTGCAGCCGCAGCGCCTCGTTCACCCACGAGCCGCAGTGCCAGCGTGGCGCCCAGCGCACCCAGTCCGGATGGTTGTCGAAATGGAGGACCGTGACCGGCTCGCTCGCGCGTTCGATCAGCAGCACGGCAAGGTGGTGAAAATCGCCCGACCCGATCATCGTCACCGCGGGCATGCCGTTCGCGGTCGCGGCCAGCCGCGCGCGTGCGCGCTGCATCGTTGCCGGCCGGCTCCAGAGCCTCAACGGTTCGGCGAGATCGCGCAGCGGCACCGTTTCGACGGATGTCCACGCCGCCGAATCGCGCAATGTCGACTGCGCGTTCAGTGAATCGTCGAGGTCGAGCAAGCGCAGATGCAAGGCGGTCGTTGTCGTCGTGTCGGGTAGGTTGTGGCGGGATCAGCCCGATCCGGACAAGCCCGATCCGGATCGGCCCGACCCGCTGGCCTGTCCGAATCCGCTCGTGCAGAATCGCGCTGCCATGCAACTCGGCAGCATCGGGCCGCCAGCGTAAAGGATAGCTAAACTATCGATTCGGGTGTAAACGCCCGAACGGTTGCCCGGCGCGCTGTAGTAATTTCCACAATGCGGCAAGCATGCGGCCGCCTGGCGCTTGCCGCTGCTGGCACTTGCCACGGGAGCGGCGCTGACGTATATCTTGCGTGCGCTCTCGCCAAACCTTTCAACGCGAATCGACAAGGCCGAAACTCGACCGACGTTCGCGAAATTTTTCCGGCCCGAACCGGATACAATCGCAGACATGAACGCCAGTAGTTTGCCGACCGCCAGCCGCCTGCTGTTCGACGAGCTGCTGCTGCAGCCGAACCTGCGGCTGCGCGTGGGCGAGCACGTGGTCGACATCGGCGCGCTGCGCATCGTCACGCGCCCCGATCATCCGCGCCTGACCAGCAAGGCGGCAGCAGTGCTGATCGAACTGGTGCGTCATGCCGGCGACACGGTCATGCGCGACCAGCTGCTCGATCGGGTATGGGCCGACCGTGTGACCACGCCGGATGTGCTGACCCAGGCGGTCAAGGAGCTGCGCCGTGCGTTCAACGACGACGCCAAGCCTTCGCGCTACATCGAAACGATCCCGAAAGTCGGTTATCGCCTGCTCGCTGCCGTCAGCCTGCTCGACGGCGAGTTGATCAGCGTCGGAGGCGCGGCGGCCGGCAACGATCCGGACGTCGTCGATGCGGTCGACGCGCCGGTGGCGCCACCACCCTCGGCGCGCGCGCGCCTGCGCTGGGGCTGGATCGCGCTCGCCTTGGCCGCGGCCGCGGGGCTGGCTCTGCTGGCATGGCGCGGCGGCAGCCGCGAAGCGGCGGTCGCGCCCGGCACCTGGACCGTCAGCGATATCCGTCAATTGACGTCGGATCCGGGCTCTGAACGCCGGCCGGCGGTCTCGCCCGATGGAACCCGGGTCATTTACGCGCAGGCCGACCAGGCGGGCGGGGCGAGCGGCATCGACCGCATCGTCATGCGCGCAATCGGCGAGTCCAAATCCGTCCGCGTGACCAGCAGGAAATCCGACAGTTTCGAAGAAGTGCCGACCTGGTCGCCGGACGGCAGCCAGATCGCGTTCGAACGGCTCGCCAAGGAAGACTGCACGATGCACATCGTGTCGAGCCTGGGCGGCAGCGAGCGCGACGTCGGGCCGTGCAAGAATTACATGGTCCACTATTTCGACTGGGCGCCGGATGGCAAGGCCCTGATCAGCGCGGAGGGTTCCGGCGGCACCCCGGACGACATGGTGCTGATGCGCTGGGACCTGGCAACCGGAACGAAGCAGCCGTTGCAGTACGAACGCCTGCCCGACGCGCAGGACCTGGAAGCGCACTATTCGCCGGACGGCAAGCTCATTGCGTTCCGCCGCGGCCTCGCGCCCTACAGCGACCTGTGCGTGATGTCGGCGCAAGGCGGCGCCGTGCGTCAGCTGACCCAGCTGCATTCGCGCATCCGTGGACTGGCCTGGACGCGGGACAGCCGCGGCCTGATCTTCGCGTCGAACCAGGACGGCCATTTCACGTTGTACACCGTCGCGCTCGACAGCGGCGAAGTGCGCGCGCTCGGCGTCGGTCCGGCCGAGTACCCGGCCGCCGCGCGCGGCGCGGATATCGTCGCCTACGAAATCCCGCGCACGACCAGCCGGCTTGCCTGGGTCGCGCTCGGCGGCGACAAGGCCGTTCCGGAACTGCTGGCGAAATCGACCGGCAGCGACAATTCGCCGGCGTTCTCGCCCGACGGCAGCCGCATCGCTTTCGTTTCCGATCGCAGCGGCGCGCAGCAGGTCTGGCTGTACGACTTCTCCACGCTCGAACTCAACGCGCTGACCGACTTCCACGACGCGCTGCTGGTCAATCCGGCCTGGAGCGCCGACGGCAAGCGCCTGCTCGTCACGGCGCGCGGCAAGGGCAATCCCGGACTGGTCGAAATCGACCTCGCCAGCCGCCGCCAGCGCACGATCAGCCGGCCCGGGCAGGATGTTCTTTCGGCCAACTACGGCCCCGACGCGGACAGTTATCTGCTCGTCATTGGCGGTTCGAGCCGGCAGAACCAGTTGGCCTTGCTCGAACACGCAGGCCAGGGCAATGAGCGCCTCGTGCCGCTGGCAATCGGCGTCGAGCACATGGAACTCGATCCCGCCGCGCACCGGCTCTACTACACGAAGAACGCGCAGAGCGCGCTGTATTCGCGCGACCTGGCCGGTGGCGACGAGAAGCTCGTCACGCCGCTGATCGAGTCGACGCTGATCGATGGCTGGCGTATCGTCGACGGGCGCATCTGGTACGTGTCGAAAGTCGCATGGAAGCCGACCGACATCCTCGAGTACGACCCGGCGACCGATGCACAGCGCGTCGTCCTGCACATGGACACCGAATTGCACGACGTCGGGTTCAGCGTTTCTCCGAACCGCGACCGCATCCTGATCACGCCGCTCGGCACCGAAGACACCGACATCGGATCGTTTCGCCTGAGCGCCGCCGCGCGCTGAACCGGCCCAGCGCAGCCAACAGCCCGTGCGAGGGATTTGCGCAATTTCGGTCACGCCGTTCCTGCATTCCGGCAACCACTCGAGCGCTGGCGTGCGCGAGACTTGCATCGCCCTCTCCAACGGGCAGGAAGTAAGCGGCGACCACCGGGACCGGGACCCCGGTGGCCGCCTTTTCCCGTCTGCGCAACACTTCGGTATCGCTTCGCGATATGCAACGCGTGGCGCAACGGCGCATCACGGTGCAAGGAAAATGCGTCGTTGCGATCCGGCGATAAACGTCGTCGCTTATCGGATCCAGGCGGATCGCGTCGCCTTGGCGTGCAGGACCAGCGCGATCGTCAATCCGATCAGAAGGTGCATGACAAATTCGCTGCTGATGCTCAGGCTTGAAGTCCTGAATTTCGGCGCGGCCGAAAGCGGCAGGACGACGTAGTGCATGACGCAGTAGATCGCGACGCCGAACAGCGGCCCGCACAGCGCGGCGCGTTGCCTGAGCGCGGCCACGCGCGCGCTCGCTGCGTAGTACAGCGAGGCAGCGACGATCAGGATGAAGTAGTGCGCAAGCAATCCGAACGCCGCCGTCGCGATGCCTCCGTCGAACGCCGCCATCCCGAATGCGCCGCTGGCGATCGAATGCAGGATGCGCAACGGACTCGCGCCGACCGTCGCTCCGTAGAACGAGAAAGCAAACGCCAGATCGAGCGTCGCGGCGGCGGCGCCGGCGAGCAGGATCGCGCGCAACGCTTTGGCACGACTACCGCCACCGGTCAAAACGGCGTCGGCGGCGATATTCGAAGCGGTCTGGGCATCGGGGACGACGGCGCTCATTTCGCGCATCCCTGCAGCGGCGCACGCACGGCCTGGACGATATCGCCGCTGGCCTCGTCCTGGACGAACGCTACGACGGACGTGTGCTCGCGGTTTGCCCGTGGCGGCGGCTTGAGTTCGAATTCCGCATGCGGCAAATCGAACGGTCCGGCAAACGCGCGCACGACTTCATCGTGGCTCAATTGCTTGCCGCGGTTCTCGCCGGCGCGCACGTATTCGGACAAGCCGGTCTCGGCCAGGGCCGCGTACACACGATAGTCGGGCTTGCTGCCGGCACTGCCGACATCGATGGCGACGTGCACCGGATTGCCGCCGTCGAGCGCAAGTTCGACCGAAGGCGCCTCGGCGCCGGCCGGTTCCGGCGGAGCGCCCTGGGGCCAGTTGACCCAAACCCGGCCATCAAGCCAGATCTGCGGCGTATAGATCTGGTCGCGGTTGCGGCGCTTGGCGATGGCTTGCTGGCGCGACGTGTAGGCGTGGTCCGAGAACGGGTCATGCCATTCGGCGGTGTCCCAGTAGTCGACGTGGAACTCCAGGCCGATCAGGTCGGCGTGCTTGCGCAGGGTGCTCATCCAGTGCTCGGCTGGCGGGCAGGAATCGCAACCCGAACTCGTGTACAACTCGACCAGGTGCGGGCGCGGGGAAGCGCTTTGTACCCTGCAGTCCGCCAGGACGACCGGCGGCGCCGAGAGCAGGACCAGGGCAATAGCAAGAAAGCGGCGCATCAAATCCTCATGGGAAGCCGGCAGGTCGGAGGCCGGAGAAATAAGTACCGGAAACCCGGCGGCGCGGCGTTGCCAATCCTGTGCGGCCGGCATTCCGTTGCAGGCGCGATGGGACCGGTCCCCCGGCCGCCTCGCCAAACCGACACCGGAGCGCGCCGGAGCGCCGCGCGCAGGAATCTTTCGGCAACAATTCAGCGCAATTTCGGAAAAACTTCCTGACTGGCCACGCAACTTGCGTGGGAATGGCGGCGCACCCAACGGATGGAGTACGCACCATGATTCTTGCGCATCAGCTTGCCTCCGGTTCCAGCCTGGTCCTGTCCAAGGCGGGCCCCGGTTCGGCCGACTCGCTGTTCCTCATCGTCGGCGGCGGACGAGGATGCACGCTCAAGGTCGATGAACCGTTCGCGGGTCTGTGGGTGCCGTTGCGCGGCCGCCTGCAGATTGGCGGCGGCAGCGGCGACGGCGTACTGGTCGCCGGCGAGATGCGCGTTACCGAAGCCGAACCGCGCCTGCATGCGGTCGGGCGCGGCAACGCCGTCTGGATTGCGCTGCTCGGCGGTCGTGCGGCCTGGCGCGAGGCTCTCGAGGGACTCAGCGACCTGCCGATCGCCGAGCCGCTGCTGCTGCCGACCTGGCACAGCGCGGATCGGACGCTGCGCATGCGCCTGGTCGCACTGGCGCGCGCCGCGGCGAACGGCGGGGCGGAGGAGGCCCTGCAATCGGTGATCGAGAGTGTGTTCACGCTGCAGAAGGATCTCGCCGCCGCGATCGATCGCTGCCCGGGTCGGACCTATGCGCAACGCCGCCAGGTCTTCCTGCGCCTGCAGCGCGTGCGCAACTACCTCGCGGCGAACTGCCACCTGGAGCTCGACAACGACGCGCTTGCGCGCATGGCCAGCTATTCCCCGTGGCACTTCATCCGCGCGTTTCGCGCCGCGTACCAGCAGACGCCGCACGCGTTCCTGGTCGACCAGCG
>DATIEJ010000475.1:0-4369 GCA_035455825.1 Rhodanobacteraceae bacterium
ATCGGCATGGACGGCCACGAGTGGTATTACCTCGTCGGCGGCAATACGCGTCAACTGGTGCCGGGCAACATGTTCAGCAACGAGCCCGGCATCTACATCGTCGGCGAATTCGGCATCCGCACGGAAGATGAAATGCTGATCACCGACGACGGCGCCCGCCTGCTGCTGCCGCAGGCGAAGAGCCTGCAGGAGATCTTTTAGCCTCAAAAAAGACAGGAAGAGGCGACCGTGGCGGTCCAGACGCGAACGGGCGGGCTTGATCAACCTTCGGTTCATGTATACGCGCGGCCGCAGACAGTAACGACGCAAATCGTGAATCGCTGCGGCTGCGCTCTTCCTGGCCGGCGTTGCCTCGCACTGCCTGGATTCACCGGCGTTAAGCCGCCATAAGTACAGGCAACTGTACGCTTGGCCTTCCTCAAGGCATGGCCACGCTCGATTGAGACCAACGCGAACACCCTTGCTTCGAACCGACGTTCGCCGCGCGGAACGCTGGCGCTGCCGCGCCATCGTCGCTCACGGGCGGGCAGGGCGCCGGTGAGCCCTCAGTCCCGGCAGCGGACATTTGGGCTGCGTCTCGGGATCGGGATGTTTGTGCTGGTTGCGGCTGGCTGGTTGTTCGGCGCTATCGCCGAAGACGTGGTCAATCGCGACGCGCCGCTTGGCGCTATCGATCTGGATGTGGCTGCATGGCTGCACGCGCATGCTTCTGCGACCATGACCTCGTTGATGCTCGTCCTCAGCGATCTCGGTGCCCCGGTGACAGTCATCGCGATCACGCTGTTGACGGCTGCGGTGCTGGCCGTGAGGCGGCGTGTGTATCAGCTGGTTTTTCTGCTCCTGGCCACGGTCGGCGGCGAGGTCGCCAACTTCCTGATGAAGAAGGCCGTGCATCGGCAGCGCCCGTTCTTCGAAGATCCGATCGTGACGTTGACGAGTTTCAGCTTTCCCAGCGGGCACGCGATGGGCTCGACCGTGCTGTATGGCGCTCTCGCGGCGATCGTGGTCTGGCCCATGCGGCAGTGGTGCTGGCGCATGGCGACGGTTTGCGCCGCGGCGCTGCTGGTCGCATTGATCTGCTTCAGCCGCATCTACCTGGGCGTGCATTATCTTTCCGACGTCGTCGCCGGCTGCCTTGCCGGCATGGTCTGGCTGGCGTCGTGCCTGATGGCCGTCGACGCCTTGGGGCAGCATCAGCTGCGTGCGAACTGACGGCGTGTCCGTGCCCCGGCGGCTGATCGCCATCGTCAACGCCGCTGCCGGCGATGAAGGCAAGCGTGCGCTCGCCGACGAGCTGATGCCGGTGTTCGCCGAGCACGGGTTCGATGCGCGTCTGGTCATGACCGGCGGCGGCAGCGAGATAGAATCGGCCGCACGCGACGCTGTGAATGCCGAGCCCGATATCATCGTTGCGGGCGGCGGTGATGGAACCATCAATGCGATTGCAGCGCGCGTCGCCGGCACCGGCATTGCGCTTGGGGTCCTTCCGCTGGGCACGCTCAACCACTTCGCCAAAGCGCTGCGCCTGCCGCTGGACCCGCGGCTCGCGGCGGAAGTCGTTGCGACGGGCAACACGGCCGCGGTCGATGTCGGCGAAGTCAATGGAAAGATATTCCTGAACAATTCGAGTCTGGGACTTTATCCGCGCCTGGTGCAAAGGCGCGAACAGCAACAGGAACAACTCGGGCGCGGCAAGTGGCCGGCCGCGCTTTGGGCGGCGATCACGCTGTTGCGCCGGCATCCCGTGCTCGACGTGCGCCTGACCGTGAACGGACAGTGCATCAATCGGCGCGCGGCCGTCGTGTTCATCGGCAACAACGTATACAGCATGTCGGGCCTGAGCATCGGCGAGCGTGAACGCCTGGACTGTGGACAACTGAGCCTTTTCGTCACGCACCGCAACGGCCGCAGCGGCCTGCTGACCCTCGCCTTGCGCGCGTTGTTCGGGCGTTTGCGCGGCGCCGCCGGCCTGGATGCGCTGGTCACGGAAGCGATCGACATCGAATCCAGGCACAAGCGCCTGCCGGTATCGATCGATGGCGAAGTCGTCAGCCTCGACGCGCCGTTGAGCTATCGCATTCGTCCCGGCGCGCTGACCGTCATCGTAGGCGTGGCGCCGGCGGGCTCGGCCTAGGAGCAGGCGCATGCGTACCCTTGTCCACCTGTCGGACTTGCACTTCGGGCGTGTCGACGAGCGCCTGCTGCAACCGTTGATCGCCGCGGTCGGACGGATCGCGCCGGATCTGCTCGTCGTGTCGGGGGACCTTACGCAACGCGCCCGCACGCAGCAATTCAGGCAGGCGCGCGCGTTTCTCGATGCGCTGCCGGCGCCGCGCCTCGTGGTGCCGGGGAATCATGATGTGCCTCTCTACGATCTGCTCGCGCGCATGCTTCATCCGCTGGACAAATACCGGCGCTATGTGGCCGATGACGTCGAGCCGTTCTTCGGCGACGATGAGATTGCGGTCGTCGGCATCAACAGCGCGCGCTCCCTGACGATCAAGAACGGTCGCATCAACCGCCGGCAACTGGACCAGGTCCGGGCGAGGCTGGCGCATCTGCCGAATACGGTCACGCGCATCGTGGTCACGCATCATCCGGTGGATTTGCCGCAAGCCTCCGACGAAGACGACCTGGTCGGCCGCGCGCACCTGGCAATGGAAACGTTTGCCGATTGCCGTGTCGACCTGTTGCTGTCGGGCCACCTGCACCACGGAGATATCGGCAACACCGCCACGCGCTATCCGATCAAGGGTTACTCAGCGCTCGCGGTCCACGCCGGGACCGCGACATCCACGCGCCGCCGCGGCGAGGTCAACTCGTTCAATGTCGTCCGGCTCAATCGACCGGCAGTGGCCGTCGAACGCTGGGTGTGGGACGAGGCCGACGGCATGTTTTCCGCCGAGGCTGCGAAAACATTTGCGCTGAAAAGTGGTGGCTGGCACGCGCTCTGACGCCAGGCCGTTGCCGCTGTCGATTGGCTTGGCGACCTTGCTTGAGCCAGCGTCTAACGCTTCGAGACAAACGATCCCGGCAAGATTGCTTTTTTGGTTCCGGCAATGTTTTCCAGTCCCCACGCAGCCAGCTCGCGCAGCACGATCCCGAGTTGTTTTCCCTCCGGAGTCAATGAATAGTCGTGGCGCACGGGCCGTTTCTGATAGGCCGCGCGCTTGATGATCCCGAATCGTTCCATACGCTTGAGCCGGTCGGAGAGGATGTTGGTCGGAATGCCTTCGGGCGATTCGAGAAACTGCCCGTAGGTCGTCTTTCCCGCCAGCATGTCGCGCACGATGAGCAGGGACCATTTGTCGCCGACGCGGTCAAGCGCATTGGCGACCGGGCAGTCGGATCGGCGCGCACTCTCGGAAGTTGGCTTGCGGGTTGCGTTTTTCATGTTGGTCACTTGCATAGTGCAAGTAGGAATGCTAGCCTCTTTGCCAGTAACTTGCAAAATGCAAGTAACTAGGAGATCTGCCGTGACAAATTCAGTTTCACAAACCGCATCGCTGTTCGCAAACAACCCAAAGCCGCTGGTCCGGTCGACCGTGGCAGTTGCGCTCGCCGCATGGCTGGCCATCGTCCTGACTCTCGGCGCCAAGGGAGCCTACCTGGGAGCACCGGGTCAACCGCCGCTCGGGATATTTGCCGGGGCTGTAACGCCGCTGATCCTGTTTGCCGTTGCGATGCGCGTATCGCACGCGTTCCGCGAGTTCGTGCTGGCGCTCGATCTACGCCTTGTCGTTGCAATGCAGGGCTGGCGTTTTGCCGGTTTTGGTTTTATCGCGCTGTACGTCAATCATGTCTTGCCAGGATTGTTTGCGTGGCCGGCGGGCCTTGGCGACATGGCGATCGGGATCGCCGCTCCATTTTGGGCGATCGCGGTGGTCAGGAACCCGGAAACGGCTGCGAGCGCGCGCTTCAGGCTGTGGAATGCGCTGGGCATACTCGACTTTGTCATTGCCTTCACGACGGCCACGATTTGCGCGATGACGATCACCGATGCCGGTGCGGCCTCGATCACCCCGGTGGGCCAGTTGCCGCTGGTGCTGGTTCCCGAATTCATGGTTCCGCTTTTCGTGATGCTGCACATCATCGCGCTGATGGCCAGGAAACGGTGACATTCGCTCACGCGGCCGACGGCGGCCGCAGGCGAGTCTGCGGAGAAACTGCCGGTGGTGAGACGGCTTCGAGGTGACCGAGCCGACAAGACGCGAAAGATCGGTTCGTGAACCTGGATGCCTCCGTGTTCAGCCGGGCGGACGTTCGGGCGATGGCACATATTCCGACCCGATTCATCGCGAGGCCGTTTTCCAAAGCGGATTCGAATGGGCGCGGATGTAGCGATCAACGTGCCTTCCTGCTGATTTCG
>DATIEJ010000476.1:0-4895 GCA_035455825.1 Rhodanobacteraceae bacterium
GCCCAGGTCTCGCGCGGCACGATCTGCGCCTTGACCGCATGGCCCAGCACTTTCGCGAACGTCGCGGCGGCCTCGTTGGGCGAGATGCGATGATCGCTTTCGAGCTCGACGATGCGGCAGCCGTCCCAGCTTTGCTGGATCAACTCGGCCGCGAGGCGACCGATGTCGGCCGTGGCGATCATCGGCACGGGTTTGTCGAGAGGTTGCAGGAAGCTGACGAGCACGCCTTGCTCGCGCGCCGCGGCCACGTCCCAGGCGAAGTTCTCCATGAACCAGGCCGGGCGCAGAAACGCAATCGGAATCGCCAGCGTCGAGAGCGCCTGCTCCAGCAGCGTGCGCTGCGTGAGCAGATTGGTTTCGGCGGCCTGCGCGCCGATCGTGGACAGGCAGACGACCTTGCCCGGACGCGCCCATTCCAGCGCCGTCATCACGGCGTCGATGACCGCGCGCGCCTCGGGGAAGCCCGGTGCTGGGTCGAATTCCGAAGGGGGCAGGATAAAGACACCTTCCGTGCCTTCGAATGCGGCCGCGAGCGCCGATGCATCGTTCATGCTGGCGAACGCAATCTCGCATCCCTGTGCGGCCCATTCTCGCGCCTTGTCGGCATCGCGCACGACGGCGCGGACAGGTTGGTGGGCAGCGAGCAACGTGCGCGCAAGCGCGCCACCGACTTTTCCGGTGATTCCAGTGATGGCATACATGACGGCTCTCCTTCTTGGTTGGGTGCGTGGCGGCACTATCCTCCCGGCCAATTCGTGCTTCAATATCGCTTTGGTAATTACACTCGTGACTAAAAAGCAGGAATACACCATGACTGTCGACAGCAAGCTGTTCTCCGGCCTGTCCGTATTGTTCGCGGTCGTGGAGGCCGGCACGATTGCGCGCGCCGCGGAGGCACTGGGGTTGTCGCCTTCGGGCGTGAGCCGGGCGCTGGCACGGCTGGAGCAGCGCGTCGGCGTGCGGCTGCTGGCGCGCACGACACGCACGCTGTCGCTGACCGACGAAGGGCGGCGCTTCTACGAACAGGTCGGGCCGCATCTGGCCGGCATCGAGGAAGCCGCGATCCAAGCGGCAGGTTCCATGAGCGAGGTGCGCGGCCGGCTGCGCGTCAACACCGATCCTTATTTTTCACGGATCGTGCTTTCGAAGCATCTGGCGAAATTTCTCGTGCGCTATCCCGAGCTGTTCGTCGAACTCATCATGCGCGACTCGGTCGGCGACCTCGTCGCCGACGGCTTCGACCTCGCGCTGCGCTTCGGCGAGCCGCAGATCGGATCGTTCGGTGCGCGCAAGCTGACCGAAACGCGTGTGATTACTGTCGCTTCCCCCGTCTACATCAAGGCGCACGGCAAGCCGAAGCATCCCAAGGAGATCGAGAAGCGCGACTGCATCGACTTCTACGATGCGGCAAACGGACGGCCGTACGATTGGGAGTTGCGGCGCAAGAACGAAGTGCTGCCGCTGCGTGTGAAGGGCCGCCTGCTGACCTCGGACTCGGGCACGCTGCTGGGCGCTTGCGAGGCCGGCCTCGGCATCGCGCAGATCATCGAGATCGGCTGCCGGCACCTGCTGCGCAGCGGCCGGCTGGTCGAATTGTTTCCCGGCTGGTCGGACGAACGCTTTCCCCTCTACGCGATCTTTCCTTCGCGCTTGCATCGCGCAGCAAAAGTGCGCGCGTTCATCGACTTCGTCATCGAAATTCTGAAAAGCGACGCGGCGTAACAGGCATATGCCCAAGAACGGAGCTTGAGTGCCTTCCAAAAACTCGGGTCAGCGTGCACTACTTATGCAACAAGTCCTTCTCTGCTCGGTCAAGGTTGACACTTTCTTACGCCGGTAACCGTCACTCCGCGCTATGTTTCCCCGCCGGAAACGACCATCGCTTGTCTGGTCTGGTTGCGAGTGGCGCCCGCGCAACTGCTCGCGTCGTCCGTCGCGCCCGCGGTGCAGCTGCCGCCGCTGCCCGTCGTGGTCACTTGCCCTGGCTCCTGCTCTGCTTCGGACCACTGTCGTTGGGGCAGAAGGAGTTAGTTGCCTCCTTCGTGAGTGACGCGATCATGTTGGCGTGCAAGCGTGCAGGTTCCGCACCCGCAAGAGGCTGGAATTCACGCGCGAGTTCGAAAGCGCCCTATATCTTCCGTGGTGCAACGCCTGGGTGCTCTATCGAAGCGCCGAGCGTACAATCGGCGCCTGCGCCGAGTTGGCGCGAAACCACGTTTCGCGCCGCCGCGAACTTCAAGCTACAGGGGAGCACGCGTTTCCGATGAATCCTCTATTCGCATGTCTGGTATTGATTGCAATTTCGCTCCGCGCCACGCTTGCCTTGGCCGAGGAGCCGCCGGGTTTCGAAAGTATCGATCCGGTGGCATACGACGCGATGTTTCTCGATGCCGTGCACGAGCATCAGGCCGGCCACAAGGCGGATGCGTTCAGGAAGTTCCTGCGCCTGGCCTGCGGCGGCGACAAGATGAGCCAGGAACAGATCGGGCTGATGTATCTGGCGGGCGAGGGCGTACGCAACAACAACGCGATGGGCTATCTGTGGCTCAAGGTTGCATCCGAGTTCAACTTCAGCCAGTACCGCGCAAACGTCAGGAAAATCGAATCTGCAATGACGCCCGAGCAGCTGACGCATTTCGGCCAGATTGCCGAGGAACTGCGCGTGCAATACGGACTGCGCGCGACCAACATGTCATGCCGCGAGGGAGCCTCGACGACCTTCAGCACGAACATCAAGAATACCGTCGTCTGCGTGCCGTCACGCAACGGTCCGTTGCTGCAGGTGCAGCGCTGCTACGCGGATGAAGTGCGCATCGGGGCCGCGGCTCAGTGATGCACGACCCGGAAACGGAAAATAGAGGCCGGACGATTTCCCGTTATTGAAACTTGGCCTCACTCGGTGCGTCAATAAGCCTTTCCGCGTGCCGACACCGGCCATACGACTTCGACTTTGCCGTTGCGCACACCCACGTACCAGTCATGCAGGTTGCATGTCGGGTCGCAATGTCCGGGAACGAGCCTGAGTTTTTCGTTGATGCGCAGCGCGCGGAGTGGATCTTCGATCACGCCGTGTTCGTCAGACGCGTTGATGTACTTGACGTCGTCGCGGCCGTGAACCACGGGTAGTCCGCTGTCGAGCGTCAGCACCTTGAGTCCTGCATCGCAGACTGCCTGGCCGGACTTTGCGTGGCTCATGACCGAAGTCAGGATGAACAGCGCGTTTTCCCATTCGCCCTGGTCGAGGCGATTTCCGTGCGAGTCCCTGATGCGCCCGTAATCCGCGTCCATGAAGGCGTAGCTGCCGCATTGCAATTCGTTGTAAACATCCGAATTCGACTCGAAGCGATAGGATCCGGTGCCGCCGCCGGAGACGATCTTGGGCTTGAGGCCCGCTGCATGCAGAGCCGCGACGACGTCTTTCACCAACGCGATCGCGTCGTCGAGCTTGGACTTGCGGTCCAGATAATTCTCCAGGTGCTGCATGGCGCCCTGGTAGGCCTGGATGCCGCTGAATTCCAACGCTGGCGCCGCAGCGATGGCTTTGGCGATTTCGGTCGCCGCCTCTGCCGTGCTGACGCCACAGCGGCGCGCGCCGCAGTCGATTTCGACGAGGCATTCCAGCGTAGTGCCTTGGCGCTGCGCTGCGGCCGAAAGTTCCGCGACGTTCGCGACGTCGTCGACGCACACGGTAATCCGGGAGCCGAGTTTCGGCAGTCGGGCGAGCCGGTCGATTTTGGCCGGGTCGCGAACTTCGTTCGAGACGAGAACGTCCTTGATGCCGCCACGCGCAAAGGCCTCGGCCTCGGAAACCTTCTGGCAGCAGACTCCGACCGCGCCGCCGAGGCGTTCCTGCAACTTTTGCACGTCGACGGACTTGTGCATCTTGCCGTGGCTGCGATGGCGCATACCGTGGGCTTTCGCATACTCGCCCATTTTCCGGATGTTGCGCTCGAGCGCGTCGAGATCGAGGACCAGGCACGGTGTCTGGATATCGGCCTCGTCCATGCCCGGCAGCGCGGGAATGTCATAACCGACTTCGACGTCGGCAAAATCCGAATTCGCGGTCATGGAATTTCCGGCGCTCGCTCCAACAAGAACAGACGCCAGAGTACATCAGAGTCGTAGCCCGGATGCAGCCGTGCAGCGGCGGAATCCGGGGAATCAATCCGCGGATTGCGCTGCGCTTCATCCGGGCTACAAAAATACGAGGCCGCCCGGTGAACCGCATCGTTCGCGATCGATGCGGTGCGCCTTCGGCTTAGCGCATCCTGCGTGCTCAACCAGAGTCGTAGCCCGGATGCAGCCCTGCAGCAGCGGGATCCGCGGAATCGATCCCGGATTGCGCTGCGCTTCATCCGGGCTACAAATTGCAAGGCTGGCCGGTGAACCGGACCGTTCGTGATCGATGTAATCGCGCTCGTACTTTAGCGGTCAGCCAAAACGCTCGCTCGGTCGGCGGAAAGTGAGCCTTCGAATCGGTATCGATCCGCAGCGCCTTACTTTGCCGGGTCCGCCACGCGCGTCGCTTGCCAGGTGATCGCCTGCCACTTCCCGTGCAGCAGCAGGAAGGTGCCGCTGTTGCGGAAGTAGCTGATCTTGCCGTCGGGATCGTGTTCGACCAGGCGGAACGTCAGCGCCGCCATGTCGCCGTGCGGGCGCACGAGGACATCCTCGGCCGTGAATACCGGGCCGGTTTTGGCATCCTTGTCGGCTTCGGCCTTGGGTTCCTCTGCGAACGACTTCATGATGTCGGCCTTGCTCATGACCTTGCCGGCCGAACTGGTGTAGACGAGTTCGTCGGCCCAGAAGCGCTCGTGGCCGGCGGCGGTGTTGTTGACGGCCGGCGTCAGGAATGTTGTCAGCATCGAGGTAATCTCGGTGCGCGTCTGCTCCGC
>DATIEJ010000477.1:0-3015 GCA_035455825.1 Rhodanobacteraceae bacterium
TGCGTCGGGCCGTCCTCGCCGAGCGCGATGCTGTCGTGCGTGAACACGTGCACGACGTGCAATCGCGACAGCGCGGCCAGCCGGATCGGCGGACGCATGTAGTCGGAGAAAATCAGGAAGGTCGCGCCGTATGGAATGAAGCCGCCGTGCGCGGCGAGACCGTTGACGACGGCGCCCATCGCGTGTTCGCGCACGCCGAAATGCAGGTTGCGCCCGGCATGGCTCCAGCCGCCGCCTGCGGAGCCCTGCTCGTCGCCGCCGGCTGCCGGCGCATTGAAATCGCCAAGTCCTTTCAATGCAGTCTTCGTCGATGGGTCGAGATCAGCCGAGCCGCCGGTCAGTGCTGGCAATCGCGGCGCAATCGCATTCATGACCTTGCCGGAAGCTTCGCGCGTCGCGATACCTTTGGCATCCGCCGCAAACACGGGAATTGCGGCGTCCCAGCCGTCCGGCAATTCGTCATGCAGACGCTGCACGAGTTCCGCGTGCAGATCCGGAAACATCCTCGCGTACGCGCTCATGCGCTCGTTCCATCCCGCTTCGGCCTGCGCGCCGCGCTCGAGCGCTTTTCGGAAACGCGCGAGCGCCGCATCCGGGATCAGGAACTCCGGCTCGACCGGCCAGCCCAGCTTCTGCTTGGTCTTGCGCACATCGTCCACGCCGAGCGGCGAACCGTGCGCCTTGAAGCTGTCCTGCTCCGGCGAGCCGTAACCGATGTGCGTGCGCACCAGGATCAGCGAGGGACGCGTGGTTTCGGCACGCGCTGCCTCGATCGCGCTATCCAGCGCGGCAAGATCGTTGCCGTCGGTCACCACGATGGTGTGCCAGCCATACGCGGCGAAGCGCGCCGCCCGGTCTTCCGAAAACGTGATGTCGGTCGACGCGGCAAGGGTGATCGTGTTGTCGTCGTAAAGGCATGCGAGCTTGCCGAGCTGCAGATGTCCGGCAAGCGACGCCGCCTCGGACGCGACACCTTCCATCAGGTCGCCGTCACTGACGAGCGCGTACGTGTGATGATCGACGATCGCGTGATCCGGACGGTTGTAGCGCGCGGCGAGCTGCGCTTCCGCGATCGCCATGCCGACGGCATTCGCCATGCCCTGGCCGAGCGGTCCGGTCGTGACCTCGACGCCCGCCGTGTGGCCGCGCTCGGGGTGGCCCGGCGCCTTGCTGCCCCACTGGCGGAATCGCTTGATCTCGTCCAGCGAAAGGTCGTATCCGGTCAGATGCAACAAACTATACAAAAGCGCTGATCCATGCCCGGCCGATAGCACGAAACGGTCGCGGTCGGCCCACTGCGGATTGCGCGGGTTGTACTTCAGCCAGCGTGTCCACAGCACGTATGCCATCGGGGCTGCGTCCAGCGGCAGGCCCGGGTGCCCGCTATTGGCCTTCTGCACCATGTCGACGGACAGGAAGCGCAGCGTGTTGATGCATTGCTGATCGACTGGTTCGGTCATGGATGACTCCATCGAGGCGGTTGCGCGGAAATCAATGCGGCGTTCGTGCGGCGGCCTTGCGCCGTCCGTTGCTGCTTTTGGCCTTGGCAACCGGATCCGGCGAGCGCGCGTGCATCCCGTCGCGGCGCGCGCGGTCGTCCCACAAGCGCAATCCGCCGCGAAATGCCGCAAGGTCGTCACCCAGGCGAGTGCTGGGCGGCAGGTGTTTCAGGCGCCGTGCGTTGCCGCCGCCCAGGACGATTTCGTCAGGTTGCAGCGCGTTGCGAAAATCGTAGACAACCCGTTTTACCTTGGCGCGCCACTTCTTCTCGCCCAGGCGCTTGCGTGCGCGATCGCCGACATAATGCTCGTAGTCGCGGCCCTTCCTCCATTGCAGATGGGCCAGTTCCATCGGCACCACGACGCCGTCGACGATGAGCGTCGAGCCCAGGCCCGTTCCGAGTCCGAGAAACAGCATCTTGCCGCCCGCGTAGTTGCCGAGCGCCTGCATTGCCGCGTCGTTGTGGATTCTCACCGGCCGGCCGAACGCCGCGGCGAAATCAAAGCCGACCCATCCTCGCCCGAGGTTCTGCGGGTTGCGCACCGGTTGTCCACGGGCAACCACTCCCGGATAGCCGATCGACACGGCGTCGAAGCGCCACGTGCGCGTCAGTTTCAGCACCTGCTTGACCATCTGCGCCGCCGTCATTCGTGGGCCCGATGAAAACTGCTGCGGATCTGCGTGATCCGTGCCGGCGCATTTGACGTGAGTGCCACCGACGTCAACGACGAGTATCTTCAGCGGCTGAGCGGAGTTGCGGTTGGCCGGCCCATCGGCCAGCAGCGATTCCGGCGCGGGGCGGCCGGCGAGCGGACTGACTGGCAGCCTCATGCGCGAGGTTCGGGAGGGCAGGTTCATTTCAGCTGACCCCTTCGGCGGTCAACGCGCGGCTCTTGTCGGCAATTCGCTTGAGCAGCTCCTGCCATGATTTGACGAATGCCTTCGCGCCATCGACCTGCAATTGCATCGCGAGCGCATCGACATCCACGCCGTCGCGCGCAAATCGTGCCAGCATGGCTTCGGCGGCGCCGCCGTCGGTTGTCATGGCGCCGTGAACTTCGCCGTGATCGGCGAACGCCTTCAGGGTTTTTTCCGGGACCGTGTCGATCGTGCCGGGCGCAGCGAACGCTTCGACGTACAAGGTGTCCGATGCGTTCGGATCCTTGGTGCCGGTGCTCGCCCAGAGCAGGCGTTGCGGCCGCGCTCCGGCGTTGGACAATTTCAGCCAGCGCTCGGAATCCAGCAGCGTGCGATACGCAACATAGGTGCGTTGGGCGATCGCGATGCCCAGTTGGTTGCGCAGTTCGGGCGGCACTTTTTCGCCCACGGCCTTGTCCCAGCGACTCACGAACAGGGACGCTACCGATGCGACGTCGGGCGTGCGCCCGGCGGCGATCCGGCGCTCGATGCCGCGCAGATAGGCGTCCGCAGCGGCAGTGTATTGCTGCGCAGAGAACAGCAACGTGACGTTGATCGGCACGCCGTTGAAGATCGATTCCTCGATCGCGCGGATTC
>DATIEJ010000478.1:0-15132 GCA_035455825.1 Rhodanobacteraceae bacterium
GACCTGCTGAAGTTCTGCGGCGCTGGCGCCCTGTCGACGCAGGATCGCGAGAACTACGCGATCCTGATGCGCATCGCGCTGCTGTCCTCGCTCAAGGCGGCCGACACGACCGCCAACCTCGGCTTTCGCTGCGCGAAGGACGCCACTGGAGACGGTAAATGAAACTGCTTGCAACATGTATACTTTGTCTTGGCGCAGTCTCGGTCAACGCCCACGGCGCCCCCGCCGCGGCTGGCAGGGTGTTGACCGGAACCTCCGGGCAGGCCGTTGCCTCCGAGGCGCTTCCCGGCGACTCGGTCTATCAGCTCGATATCCCGCTGACCAGCCAGGATGCGCATGTGTCGAAGCTTTCGGACTTGCGCGGCACGCCGGTCCTGATTGCGATGTTTTATACATCGTGCAAATACGTCTGCCCGCTGATCGTCGACAGCATGCTGCGCGTCGACAAGGGACTGACGGCGGACGAGCGCGCGCGTCTGCGCGTCGTGCTCGTGAGCTTCGACCCTGAACACGACACGCCGCAGGCGCTCAAGGCAGTCGCGGTGGAGCGTCACCTCGACCTGCCGCGCTGGAGCCTCGACCGCACCGACGCCGAGAGCGTGCGCAAACTCGCCGCCGTGCTCGGCGTGCAGTATCGCGCCATCGAAAACGGCGACTTCAATCATTCGACCGTAATCAGCCTGCTCGACAAGGAAGGCCGGATTGCCGCGCGCAGCAGCCGAACCGGCGAGGCCGACCCTGACCTTCTGGCCGCGACCAAACGCGAACTCGCGGGCAAATGATCGGAAGCGCGAACCGGCTCGAACCCGCGGTCGGGCTGCAAGGCCGGTTGACGGTCATTCGATCGCGGCGTTCTCGGTGCGGACTCTCTTCAATGGCTCGACGCCGAGCCGCTTGTGCATGATCGGACTCGTCGTCGTGTACTGCAGGTATACCTTTTCTTCCGGCGACAGCAGTTCGCGCACGCCGAACGCCGCCAGCGCCGTTTCGTGAAATCCGCTCAGGATCAGTTTCTTCTTGCCCGGATAGGTGTTGATGTCGCCGACGGCGAAGATGCCGGGCACGTTCGTCGAGAATTTTGCCGTGTCGACCTCGATCTGGTTCTTGTCCAGGTTAAGGCCCCAGTTCGCGATCGGTCCGAGCTTCGGGTGCAAGCCCCATAGCACGACGAGGTGATCGGTACCGACTCGTGTCGTCACGCCGCTCTTCGTGCGCACCGAAACCGACTTGAGCGCGTCGTCGGCGATCTCGAGTGCGCTGATGTCGCCCTCGAGGAACTGCATCCGCTGCTCGCTGCACAGTTGCTCCATCTGCCGGACCTTGCCGGCCATCGCGCGAAATTCCCGTGAGCGGTGCAGCAGGATCAGGCTGTTGCACTTGTCGTGCAGCGCCAGCACCCAGTCCAGCGCCGAGTCGCCTGCGCCGGCGATGATGATGTCCTTGCCGGCGAACAGGGCGGGATCCTGGATCTTGTAATGCAGTTGGCGGCCCTCGATGCGCGTAGCCCCTTCGACGTTGAGCTGGCGCGGCCGGAATGAACCAACACCGCCCGCGATGATCACCGCGGCCGCGTCGAACTGCGTGCCCGTGCTGGTTCGCACGAAGAACCGGCCGGTAGCCTGGCGCGCGACTTCGGTGACTTCCTGGCCGAGGTGGAACTGCGGCGCGAATGGCGTGATCTGTTGCATGAGGCGATCGACCAGTTCCCGCGCGTCGCAGACCGGAATTGCCGGAATGTCATAGATCGGCTTGTCGGGGTACAGCTCGATGCACTGGCCGCCGACCTGCGGCATGCTGTCGATGACGTGCGCCTTGAGATCGAGCAAGCCGAGTTCGAAGACCTGGAACAGGCCGACGGGGCCCGCGCCGATGATGACGACGTCCGTAACGATCATGCATGTTCCCGTCTTCCGCGACCGGTTGCGGCCGCATCTGCCGACTAGCGTACGGGACAGAGCGACGTCTCTTTTGATCCTGATCAAATCGTCACGGCGCTGCCGGCAACGCGCAGACGCCGCCGGCCGCACATGCGCCCGCGGGTCAGTTGATCAAGATCAACGCTGCGCATGGTGACCGTCGGATACTGATGCAGTCCGCGAAACATGAGGGCACTGCCCGTGGATACGACGCTTACAGCGCTTTCAAAGGTGCAGCATTGGACCCCGCTGGCTTCAGGACTGATGCTCGGACTGGCTACCATGGCGGTGCAGGCACAGGCCGTGCTGTTCGATTTCAATGACCCGGTGCGGTTGCATTCCCCTCTGCCGCTCGACATCACGCAAGCGGGCCTTACGGCGCATCTGTCGGCGACGGGTGTCGGCTACTCGATTCAGGATCCGGTACAGACGATCCTGATGCTTCCAACCGGTTTTTCCGGCTACGCGCTCAATCCGGACGGCGTCTTCCTCGCCGATCTGCTGGTCCGCTTCGACGTCCCCCTGAGTGACTTCTCGATCATGGTCGCGCCGCAGGAACTGGCGTGCGACACCACGGCGACGCTGCGTGTGACCGGCTATTTCGGCACAACGTTCGTTGCGACCGCGACCGTGTTCGCGGCGCCGACCGACCCCCCGCCGCCGTACATGTGGTCGTCGAGCACTTTGAGTTTGAGCGCATCCCAGGGGTTTGACCATCTCGTCGTCCATTACGATTCGCCGCCGCCGCCGCCGGCATGCGACTACGGTGTGATCTTCGTCGCGGACAACATGCATGCGACGCCGCTCGACAACATTTTCGCGAACGGTTTCGAATAGCGCCGCGGGTTGCAATCAGTGCGGCTGCGCGCTGCGCGCCCAGCGCTCGATATCGGCGGCTGTCATCGTCCCCGAATGGCGCGCCAGTTCGACCCCGCCCTTGAACAGGATGAGCGTCGGGATGCTGCGGATCGCATACCGGCCGGCGAGTGCCGGTTGCGCCTCCGTGTCGATCTTGGCGAGGCGAAACTTTGGTTCGAGGCGTTGCGCCGCGCGCTCGAACTCGGGCGCCATCATGCGGCACGGCGCGCACCAGGGCGCCCAGAAATCGACGAGCAGCGGCAGGTCGCCGCGGGTCGAATGTCGTTCGAGTCCAATCGCATCGAGCAGCAACGGCTCGCCGCGGAACAGCGCGGTGTGGCAGCGCCCGCACGATGGCCCCGCGCTGATGCGCTCGGCCGGCACACGGTTGAGCGCTGCACAGCCAGGACAAACGATATGCAGGCTGGCAATCATTGCGTCTGCAATTCCGGTTCGCGCGAAGAGAGCAAAGCGTAGTACAGCAGCGGAATCACGACCAAGGTCAGCACGGTCGAAACCAGGATGCCGAAGATCAATGCGACCGCGAGACCATTGAAGATCGGATCGTCGAGAATGAACAGCGCACCGAGCATCGCGGCCAGCGCCGTCAGCGCGATCGGCTTGGCACGAACGGCGCTCGCCGCGATGACCGCGTCCTCGAGCGCGGCGCCGCGCGCGCGCTCATGGTTGATGAAGTCGATCAGCAGGATCGAGTTGCGCACGATGATTCCGGCGAGCGCGATCATGCCGATCATCGAGGTAGCGGTGAACTGCGCGCCGAGCAACGCATGGCCAGGCATCACGCCGATCACCGTCAGCGGGATGGGTGCCATGATGATCAGCGGCACCAGGTAACTGCGGAACTGGCCGAGCACGAGCAGATAGATCAGCAGCAAGCCGACGGAGTAGGCCAGGCCCATGTCACGGAACGTCTCGTACGTGATCTGCCATTCGCCGTCCCATTTGACTGAAAACTGCGACGTGTCTTCCGGTTGCGCGATGAAGTGCTGATCGAGAGTCTGCCCGGCGAAAGCCTCATCGCCAAGCGAACCCACCATCGAAAACATGCCGTATAGCGGGCTATCGGAGTGTCCCGCAACATCACCTGTAACATAAACAACTGGCAGTAAGTCTTTGTGAAATATTGCTTTCCCCCATCCAGACTCGCGTACTGAGGTAACTTCGCCCAGCGCCACGAGTTGGCCGCTGCGGCTGCGAACGCGCAGTGCCAGCAGCGCCGGAACGCTCGCCTGGGCAGCGGCGGACAGATGCAGCCGCACCGGGATGGCGTACTTCGAACGACCGTCCTGCAGATACGTCGCATCGGTCCCCGCGAGCGCGGTGCGCAATGCGGCGACGATTGCCGCTTGATCGAGCCCGAGATTCGCCGCTCGCTCGCGGTCGATGACGACGATCTGGCGCGGACTGTCGGCTTCCACGCTCGTGTCGATATCGACTACGTCGGCAGTAGCGTGGAAGCGGGACTCCAGATCCTTCGCGGCCGCGCGCGAGCGCGCGTAGTCGGGGCCATAGACCTCCGCAACGATCGGCGCCAGCACCGGCGGTCCCGGCGGCACTTCGACGACCTTGATCGACGCTCCATAGCGTTTGCCGATCTCGGCGAGTTGCGGCCGCGCAGCGAACGCAATCTCATGACTCTTGCGGGTGCGCAGGCGCTTGTCGAGCAGGTTCACCTGCAGGTCGCCGGCATTGGCACCCTGGCGCAGGTAGTACTGACGCACCAGCCCGTTGAAGTTGATCGGCGCCGACGTGCCGGCATAGCCCTGGATATTCTCTACTTCGGGCACGCCTTCGAGCGCGGTCGCAAGGTCGATGAGCAACCGGTTGGTCGTCTCGAGCGTCGAGCCTTCGGGCAGGTCGACGACCACCTGGAACTCGGACTTGTTGTCGAACGGGAGCATCTTCATCACGACCGCGCCGACCGCGACCAGAGCAACGGCAAGCAGCACGCAGGCCGTGAGCGCGACGAACAGCAGCCGGCGCCGGCGCATGCCGGAGCGCCCCGACAGAAAGGGCCGCATCAGGCGATTGAACAGGCGCTCGAGCCGGCTCGCGCGAACCTGGTCTGCCGCTTTTTCGTCGCCGGCAGGATGGTCGCCGGCTGAATGGCGCCGCAGCAGTTTGAGGGAGAACCATGGCGTGACGATCAACGCGACCGCAAGCGACAGCAGCATGCCGGCACTCGCATTGATCGGGATCGGACGCATGTACGGACCCATCAGTCCCGAAACGAACGCCATCGGCAACAGAGCCGCGATGACGGTGAACGTGGCCAGGATCGTCGGACCGCCGACTTCCGCGACGGCAAGCGGAATTGCCTCGAGCAGCGGGCGATCGTCGAGCGCCATGTGACGATGGATGTTTTCCACGATCACGATCGCATCGTCGACGAGGATGCCAATCGAGAATATCAATGCGAACAACGAAACGCGGTTGATCGTGAAGCCCATTCCCCATGACGCGAACAGGGTTATCGCCAGCGTGATGATGACGGCCGCGCCGACGACGATCGCCTCGCGCCAACCCAGGGTGAACAGCACGAGCAGGACGACCGCGAAAGTCGCGAAGATCAGCTTCTGGATCAATTTCTGCGCCTTGTCCGTGGCGGTCAGCCCGTAGTCGCGCGTCACCTCGACGTGCACGCCTTGCGGGATGACGATGCCGGCGAGCGCGGCGACGCGCTTGCGCACGGCGCGGGTGATATCGGCGGCATTCGTTCCCGGTTTCTTGGCGATCGCCAGGGTCACCGCAGGCGCGATGCCGCTGGCCGGGCCACTCTTGCCTGGCGGTGCTGCATACCATGCGTAACGCAGCGGCAGATCGGCGCCGGGACGAACGGCGGCAACGTCGGACAGATATACCGGCTCGCCGTTCTTCAGCCCGATGACCAAGTGATTGACCTCGTCCGCGTCGGCCAGAAACGTCCCCGCGGTCACCGGCACGTCGCGATTGTCGGAGACGCGCTCACCGGCCTGGGAGACGGCATTGGCAGCCTTGAGCGCGCCGATCAGGTCATCCGCAGCCAGCCCGTAGGCGGCGAGCCGGGAAGTATCGAGTTCGACTACGACCGCACGCTCCGGCGCACCGATCGTGTAAACGTCGCGCGTCCCGGGCACGCGCTTGAGTTCGGTTTCCAGCGCGTGCGCGACCTCCGCCAATTCGGTCGCTCCACGGTTGGCGTCGTCGGTCCACAGGGTCAGGCCCATGACCGGCACGTCGTCGATGCCCATCGGTCGGACCAGCGCGGGACCGGCGCCCAGATCACGCGGAATGCGGTCCTGATGCGAATAGACCTGGTTGTACAAGCGCACGATCGCGTCACGGCGCGGCACGCCGACTTCGAATTCGACCGTGATTACGGCCGCGCCCGGGCGGCTGATCGAGTAGACGTGCTTGACGCCCTCGATTTCCGACAGCGTCTGCTCGAGCGGGAACGCGACCAGATTCTCGACGTCCTCGACGCCGGCGCCTGGGAACGGCACGAACACATTGGCCATCGTCACGTCGATCTGCGGCTCTTCTTCGCGCGGCGTGATCAACACGGCCACGAGACCGAGCAGCAGTGCCGCGATCGCCAGGATCGGCGTCAGCGGCGAATTGAGGAAAACGCGCGCGACCCGACCCGATAGCCCGAGCCGCGCCTCAGCCACGATTGGATCCGCCGCGGGATGCCGCAACGGCGAGACTCGCGGCAACCGGGTCGTTCGCTATTCGCGCGCCGGCCACGAGTCCCGACAACACTTCGATGCGATCGCCGAATCGGTGGCCCAGGCGAACCTGCAGCAAGGTAACGGCGTTGTTCGGACCGACGACGTAGAGTCCACTTACTTCGCTGCGCTGGACCAGTGCGGCGACCGGCACGAGCAGCCGTTCGGCGTCGCCGATGACGAAGGCGGTCTTGACGGTCATGCCGGGATTCAGCCCGGTTTCCTGCTCGGGCAGTTCAAGGCGCACCTTGAACGAATGGGTCTGCGGATCGGCATACGGAAACAGCACGACCGCTTTCGCCGCGACGCGCTTGTCAGTCGCCGCGTCGAGTATCACGGCCGCTTGCCTGTGCTGGCGTATCGCCTCGATGTCGCTCTGCGGCACGTTGACGTTCACGCGCAGCTGACCGAGCGAGATGCCGGAAATCAGCGGCTGGCCCGGGCGCACCGATTCGCCGACCTGGACATGGCGTTGCGTGACGATGCCGGAGTAGGGCGCGCGGATTACCGTGTAGTCCACTGCCTGGCCGGCTTCGCGGACGGCGGCGCGTGCGCTGTCCAGCGCCGCTCGCGAAGCGTCGCGCCGTTCGGTGGCCTTGTCCAAATCCGCCTTGGCGATCAGCTTGCGCGCGTAGATCTCTGACAAGCGCGCATAGTCGGCCTCGGCACTCTTGCTGGCCGCTTCGGCCGAGGCGACGAGTGCCTCGGCACGCTTGCGCCCGGACTGCTGCTCTACGTCGGTAAAGCGCACGACGACCGCACCAGCCGGTACGTAGTCGTCGACGTCGTAGGGCAACTCGACGACCCGGCCGCTCGTCTGTGCCGACAGCGTCGCCTGATTGACGGCTTCGACGACGCCGTCCCAGAGAAGTTCGAGCGGCACGCGCTCGGGCGCGACCACGCTGGTTGCAAGGTCCGGCAGCTTCTCTGCTGCGGGCACGGCCGCAGGGGGCGCCTTGCCGCATGCAGCCAGGGCTGCCACCGCGGCGATCGCGAGCGCAACGACACGCGGGCTGCTGGCGGCCTGCGCCTTCACCGGAAGGCGCGCCCCGGCTCGACGCCTGCCTTCCTCAGGAAGATCGCGAGCGGGCAAAAACCGGTGAATGACGCCTGCAGCTCGTTCAGACCAACAAACAGCGTCAACAGTAGCCACCACGGCGAGACGTAATGGGCAAGCACGAGACTGATGACGACGACGGCACCCGCGAAAGCCAGCACGGCACGGTCGATGTTCATGGAGCACTCCTGTTCTGATGTCGGGTCGATGGATTGCACGCGGCTCGCCACCCGGCGTCCAACATACGCCGGTGAGCGTCGCAGCAATTGATCGAAATCAAACCTACATATTAGCGTTCTCTAATTAACATAAGGGCAGCGCCGGGGGATTCAAGCGCGATTACCCCTGGGCCGTCACGCTTCATGCCGATCAGCTCATGCGGGCTTCGGCCGCGCATCGGCCAGACCGTGCTCAACGGTCGCGCCAGAACCGTTCCATCTCCACGAACGTGAACGAGGCCGACCACGTGATCAGCACTAGGCCGGTAAGCGCCTCGTTGCCGCAGACGAAGCGGATTGGCCCATCCAGATAGGCATCGCTCGTGCCGACCGTCGTAAACGTCATCGCAGAGATATAGATGTAGTCGAGCAGGCTCGGCCCGACTCCATGCGCCGAACCGAACGCGGGCGAGATCTCGAGGAGCAGGTACGCCATCCCGAAGATCCAGATTTCCGCGACATGCGCGGGGAGCACGCCGAATATCGCGAAAAGAACACGCCGGCGACGCTGCCCTTCGAGCCGGATGAGCCAGCGCGAGAGGAAGTTCAGCATCTCGTAATGCAGCAGCACGCAAAGGATCACTGCAAGCGCGGTTACGCCGACGATGACGCAGTTGACGCCCCAGTTGCCGTACTCCGCGACCGGCTGCGCCTGGGCGCAAGTGGCCAACCCCATGGCCCCGGCGACAGCAGCGGGTATCACGCTCCTCCGCACCTTCGCGACCATGCCGCTGTCCCCAAATCCACGCCCATGACGAACTATGTCCAGCCAGCGCGCGAACGCGTTGATCTGCATCAACAGCAGGGCAGAGCTCCGGGAGCGGGACCATTCCGCGCTCCGACAGGCAAGTGCTCGAACTGAATTCCTGCGGTCGAGGAGTCGCCGAGCACGCGCCATACGGATTTCCTTCGCCGCCCGTGCAGGCGCTTTCACCGCGGACCATGCATGCGCTGCTGCCGGTTCAGGTCGGTCCTGGCCGCTGTTTGTTGACTTAGGTCAGCATTGCGGCGCCACTTTTGGCCATCCTGCAAGGGCCAACATATCCGCCCGGATGATCCGTCATGCAAGGCGAGGCTTTCGCCGATTCATTAAGCGACCCAACCGGCACGCGCTTGCGCATCGGCGGCGACTGGACGCTTGCGAACGCCGGCGGTCTGGAGCCGGCTATCCGGCGCATTGCCGTGGCGCGTAACGCCGGCGGAGCGTGGACTGTCGAGGCGCATGCACTCGGCACGCTCGACACGGCTGGCGCGCTTCTGCTGATCCGCGCCTTGCGCGCCAGCGGCAAGCCGCTCGACGAGCATCGCGTCGAAGGCATGAGCGCCGCCGACCTTGCGCTGTTGCGACTCGTCGGGTCACGGCTCGATGCTCCAGCCCCGCCGGTCGAACCTCATGCGAGTTTCCGGCGCATGCTCGAGCGCGTCGGCGTGGCCGTTACGAGTCTGGTGCAGCAGACGCGCGAGCTTCTTGGTTTCGTCGGACTCATGCTGGTGACGATGCTGCAGGTCCTGGTCGGTCGCAAGAAACTGCGCGTGACGGCCACGGTATTCCACATGGAGCAAACCGGGCTGGATGCCATGCCGATCGTCGCGCTGCTGTCGTTCCTGGTCGGCGCCGTCGTCGCGTTCCTCGGCGCGACGGTGCTGCGCGACTTCGGCGCATCGATATTCACCGTGGAACTGGTCTCGTACTCGTTCCTGCGCGAGTTCGGCGTGCTGCTGACGGCGATCCTGCTCGCCGGCCGGTCGGGCAGCGCGTTCACCGCGCAGATCGGATCGATGAAGAGCCGCGAGGAGCTCGATGCGATCCAGGCGCTCGGGCTGGATGCGATCGAACTGCTCGTGCTGCCGCGCCTGCTTGCGCTGCTGGTCATGCTGCCGGTGCTGACATTCATCGCCATGATCGCCGGAATCATCGGCGGTGGCCTGGTCGGTTCTATGTCGCTCGACATCACGCCGGCCATGTTCATCGGCCGTCTGCACGAGATGACCGAGATGCGCCACTTCTGGGTCGGCATGGCCAAGGCACCGGTGTTCGCTTTCCTGATCTCCGCGGTCGGCTGCCTCGAGGGGTTCAAGGTCGAGGGCAGCGCCGAATCCGTGGGCCGGCACACGACGGCATCGGTGGTGCAATCAATCTTCCTCGTCATCGTGTTCGACGCGATGTTTGCGATGTTCTTCATGAAGCTGCACATATGAGCGACGCTGCGGAAACGGTCATCGAAGTGCGCGGGCTGCGCAGCGTGTTCGGCAGCCAGGTCGTGCACGATGGACTCGACATCAACGTCTTTCGCGGCGAGGTGCTCGGCGTGATCGGCGGATCGGGCGCCGGCAAGTCCGTCCTTCTGCGCTCGATCGTCGGGCTGAAGGATCCCGAAGGCGGGCAGATCCGATTCTTCGGCCAGGATACGACGCATCTGCGCGCCGACGAGCGCCAGCCGATCGAGCGCCGATTCGGGCTGATGTTCCAGGATGGCGCGTTGTTCTCGTCGCTCACCGTGCTCGAGAACGTCAAGGTACCACTGATCGAGTACTACCGGCTGCCGGGCGACCTCGTCGACGAAATCGCGCTACTGAAGATCCGGCTGACCGGTCTGCCCACCGATGCAGCCGGCAAGTATCCGGGCCAGCTTTCCGGTGGCATGCGCAAGCGCGCCGGGCTGGCACGCGCGCTGGCGCTCGATCCGGAAATCCTGTTCCTGGACGAACCGACGTCCGGCCTTGATCCAGTCGGTGCCGCGTCATTCGACGAGTTGATCGCGACCCTGAAGAACGCGCTGAACCTGACCGTATTTCTCGTCACGCACGACCTGGACAGCCTGTATGCCATCTGCGACCGCGTTGCGGTGATTTCGGATCATCGCGTCGTCGCCGAGGGCCGCGTGGGCGAGGTCGAGCGCAATCCCGATCCGTGGATCCGCGAATGCTTCCAGGGCCCGCGCGCGCGCAGCGCGCAGGCGCGGGGCACCGGCCCCGCACGCGACGCACCGGCTTGAGGAGGAGAGCATGGAAACCCGCGCAAGCTACGTACTTATCGGCGCCTTCACGCTGCTGGCTTTCCTGTCTGCATTCTTCTTTGTGCTATGGATCGGAAAGCTGTCCCTGGAGAAGGAATACGACTATTACGATGTCGTGTTCAACGAGGCTGTAACCGGCCTGACTGTCGGCGGTGCAGTCCAATACAACGGTGTGCAGGTCGGCGAGGTGCGCAAGCTGTCGCTGGCGCCGAACGATCCGCGCCAGGCCATCGCGCACATACGTCTGAATGGTGATACGCCGGTCAAGACCGATACCCGCGCGAAGCTCGCGCTGCTCGGCTTGACCGGCGTGGCGATCATCCAGCTTTCCGATGGCACGCCCGGCGCGCCGCGTCTGATCGCGAAGAGCGGCCAAACCGTGCCGCGCATCGTCGCCGATGAATCGGCGTTCCAGTCCCTGATGTCGTCCGGCCAGGACGTGGCAATCAGCGCCAACGAAGTGCTGCTGCGCGTGAGCCGGATGCTGACCGAGGAGAACCTGCAGCATGTCGCAAATGCGCTGGAGCATATCGACCAGGTGACGGCAACGTTTGCCGATCAGCGCGCCGACCTGCGCACGTTGATCACACAGCTCGGCGCGGCCAGTTCGCAACTGCGAGGAACGCTGACCAAGATCGACGGACTTACGGTTTCCGCCGATCGGCTGGTGAACCAGCAAGGACGGGAGTTGATCGGTTCCGCACATGCGTGGCTCGACGCTGCCCAGCGCGCAACGGACAGTGCAAACGCCATCCTCGAGCAGAACCGCACGTCGATCGCCAATTTCAGCAGCGAAGGACTGGCGCAAATCGGGCCGACGCTCGCCGAACTGCGCGCCACGCTGCAGACACTGCGTGAGATCACGACGCGACTGCAGAGCGACCCCGCCGCCTACCTGCTCGGTCACGAACAACCCAAGGAATTCGTCCCGCAATGAAATCGCCCGCAAGATTGATCGTGATGCTCTGCGCCTTGGCGCTGGCGGCGTGCTCGATGCTCGCAGGCAGGCGCGAGGACCTGACGGTTTACGCGCCAATCCTCGCGCAGCACGCCGCATCGCCGGCGCGTGCAGCGCGAGCGTGGGCGCTGAGCATTGCCGAGCCGCACGCCATCAGCCCGCTGGACGGAACGCACATCGCGGTAATGCCGGCAGCGGGTGAAGTGCAGACCTACAAGGGTGCACGCTGGCGCGACGCTTCGCCGGTCCTGATTCAGCAGTTGTTGCTGCAGGCGTTCCGCGATTCCGCCGGCCTCGCCGGCGTGGGCATGCCGACGAGCGCGCTGCGAGCCGATTTTATGCTGCTGTCGGATTTGCCGGACTTCCAGGCGGAATACCGCCGCGCAAAAGCTCCGACGATCGTGATCCGCCTCAACGCGCAGCTCGTGGACAATTCCACGGGACGAGCCGTGGCATCGCGAACTTTCGCCGTCGAAGAACCTGGTGCCGGTGAAGGCATGCCCGAAGTGTTCGCGGCATTCCAGGCGGCGCTGAACAAGCTGCTGGCGCAGGTCGTCGATTGGACTGTCGAAGCGGGCGACGCAGACTGGGCGATTCGGCCCAAGGCAAGTCGATGAGGAATGTCCCGCACGGTTGCCGCAGCGAACGCGCCGCCTTGCACGGCGCGCTCGCGACGGAACAGTCAGTCAGTTGACCGCAATCTTTCGCGATTGACCGTTCGCTTTCTTCGGCAGCGTGAGCGTCAGCACGCCGTTGTCATAGCGCGCTTCGGCCTTGGCCGCGTCGACTTCGGTCGGTGTCGAGAAGGAGCGGTAAATTTTTCCATAGTACCGTTCGCTGAAGACGTTCTTTTCGCCTTCCTTCTTGGCCGACTCGCGCTTGACTTCCGCGCTGATCGCGACCTGGTTGCCGTCGATCGACAGATCGATGTCTTTCTTGTCGACGCCCGGAATTTCGGCTTTGACGCGGTACGCCTTGTCGTCTTCGGTGACGTCGAGACGTATTTCCGGAACGACCTCGAAGTTCGACCAGGCCGGACGCAGTCCAAAGCCGCGGAACAGATCCTCGAAATCCGCGGTCGGATCGAGGCGTGAGAGTGATTTGAACGGATTGAACCGTGTAAGCGTGCTCATACAATTCTCCTCGCTGGAATTCAGGCTCGCACACGTCAAGTGCGACGCCCAATGACTCGTGTGGGCCAAGTCGTGCCCTCACGGGACCACGAAACACGATAGACCAGCGGCGGAGCACCCTTGTGATCTGTGTCAAACGAGTCCGATGAATGCGGAGGATGAATGCGAAGGGGTGCTCGAGCCACATTCGAAGCTTTTGCATCAGGGCGAAGTTCGCGCCGTTCTGACCTGTGTCAATCCGCGGTGGCTGTCAGAGGAATACGATTCCCTCATTCGCAACCGAGGATTTTTCATGGCATTCGAAACCACCGTCATATTTCGCCACATGGAGGCCTCGCCGGCACTGTGCGCGGACGTCGTCCGCCATGCCGATAAGCTCGAACTGTTCGCGCCGGGGATTCTGGCATGCCATGTGACCGTCGATCGGGCGGAGCACCGGCATCGCCACGGCAGCCGCTACGTCGTGCGTGCGTGCCTGACGCTCCCGGGAATCGAATTCGAAGCCGGACAGACCCAGTCGCCGGACCAGGCGCACGAAGATCCGCACCACGCGGTGACTGAAACTTTCGACGCCTTGCGCCGCCAGCTTCAGCAGTTCATGCAGAAGCGGCGCGAGCATACGAGTCCCGTCTGACCGCGCGCGGAAAGGCGCTACCGTGGCCACGCAAAATGGCGCGGAATCGGCCTCAATCATTGATTTTCGGTCGCGTCGGCCCAATCTGGCTCCACATGAGCAGAGATCCGGATATTTCGTTCGAAGTGTGGGCGCCTGATGCAGCAAGGAAAGGCTGGCAGATCATTGTCGACCGGCATGTCCTGGGCACGCTGAAATCCCAGCTCGATGCGATCGAATATGCCAAGGCTGCGGCCAAGGAAGCAGCGGAGGAGGCAAGCCTGCACACGATCGTCGTCCGCTGCAGACCTGGCGGTGAGCGCCAGAGAATCGCGGCCTTCGGCGATCCCGAGATCTGAGGGCCGCAAACGTCCACGTAGGCCTCGCCAGCACGGCTGGCGGGCGGCGCGGATGCTTGGCGGGAGATCCGGCGCTTAGCCGTCGACAGGGATAGCGTTGCCGGATTCCTTCGCGACCGGCAAGCCTGCTTTCTTCCAGGCCTCGAAACCGCCTTCGAGAATGCGCGTGCGCATGTAGCCGAGTGTCTCGAGCGCTTGCTGCGCAAGCCCGGCCCGGCGGCCCGTGCCGCAATAAACGATGACCTCATCATCGGCCGGCGCGTTCAATGCAGGCCAGCGGCTGGCGATCTCGTCGTGCGGGATATTGATTGCGCCGGCAATGTGACCATCGCTAAATTCCGCTGGCGTGCGCACGTCTACGACGAGCGGCGCCTTGCGCTGCAAGAGTGCGGCAAGATCCTCCGGCGAAATCTGCGGTCCTGCGGCAATAGCGGCCTGCCAGACAAGCAAACCCGCAGCCAGCCACGCGGCGCGCGCAGCAAATCGCATGGCCTCAGCCGCCGCTGTTCGCGGCCGCAAACAGGCGGCTCGGCAGATGGGCACGGATGTCGGAAGTGCGCAGTGCGGTGAGGTTGCGCTTGACTTCGGCGACGACGCAGTCGCGCAACGGCTTCGGAAAGGTGCCGTGCAGCGCGCCGAGAAAGCGCGGAGGCGCGACAATCACCAAACGGGCGTAACGGTGGTCGTTGCGTCCGCGTTCGAGTTCGTCCTTGATGGTGCGCGCGAAGCGATCCGTGGTCTTTTCGCGCAACGTCGTGTGAGGTTCGATCGCATGCCGCGTCGCACCGACGCTTTCGTTGACCGTGGGCGGATGAGCAGTGGTCACGTCGCGTCCGTGCGAACGCCCTCCGGGGTTGGCGAAGCAGGCCAGTTCGTTGAGCGCATCATCGGGCGACGCGGCTTCGAACAAGCGCGCGCGGGCGCCATCGGCCACGAGAATCCACGTATTCGTGCCAGCCATTGTTGCCTCCCTCCCGAACGCTCGCACAGGCATACGGACGTTTCGGGATATCGGTTTTTTTCCTGTGCTGAAGGTACGGCGATTGCACCCGGCCTGGTTTGACGCAAGTCAACGCCGACCGAATCGGGTGACGACGTGCCTGGCCAGGCTCACCGCGGCAATCAGTCCGCGCGCAACAAAGACGGCCTCATGCTGCATCGCAGCTTCCAGGTCTTATCGCCGCGGCTGCGACAATGCTGCCGAAATGCTTTCGAAAGAAGGCGCCGCCGGCTGCCGCTCCGAACCAAAGTAGGCGCGTGCGCGCCGGGTTCGTG
>DATIEJ010000479.1:0-3184 GCA_035455825.1 Rhodanobacteraceae bacterium
CAGACAAGCCGCACGAACGGGTGGCTCACCGCCGCTTTACGTAGAAGCTGCAATTCACCAAAGAGGTTCGGCCATGAAACGCTTGTTGATTTTCGCCTACGGCGTGATCTGCTACGCGCTGTCCGTCGCCACGCTGCTCTATACAGCCGCATTCCTGATCAACGCTGGCGTGCCCAAGTCGATCGACGCGGCGCGCGAAGTGCCGTTCATGACGGCGCTGGCAGCGGACCTGGCGCTGATCGCACTGTTCTCGGTGCAGCACAGCGTGATGGCGCGCCCGACGTTCAAGCGCTGGTGGACCCGGATCATTCCCGAGTCCGCCGAGCGCAGCACGTACATGCTGTTCTCCAGCGCGGCGCTGATCGTCCTGTTCGCGTTCTGGCAGCCGATGGGAATCGTCATCTGGAACGTCGACGCACCGGTTGCCCGGGCAACGCTGTACGGCATATTCGCGCTGGGCTGGATCGTGCTGCTGCTTGCGTCGTTCCTGATCAATCATTTCGACCTGTTCGGTCTGCGTCAGGTCTGGTTGCAGCTGCTCGGCAGGCCCTGCCAGCCCTTGCCGTTCAAGGTGACGGCGCTGTATCGCCACGTGCGTCACCCGATCTATCTCGGCTGGCTGCTCATATTCTGGGCCACGCCGACGATGACGGTCGCTCACCTTGTGTTCGCCGTCGCCACCAGTATCTATATCCTCATCGCGATCTGGCTCGAGGAGCGCAACCTCGTTGCGGCGCATCCCGAATACGAAGGCTATCGGCGCCAGGTGCCGATGCTGCTGCCGTCGATGAAGCGGCGCGACCGAATCGGCGGAAGAGTCGCGGCGCGTCCATGAATGCGCCCCGGACGGCCGCTTGCCTCGCCGCGTCCCGCGGCATCTCCGCCCTCGTCCGGCGCACAAGGAGTCTGGATTCCCGAGGCATCGGCAAGCCGGACCCTGCCGAAGGCCCGGCGTGACGCCGGAAAAAATCGCGAGTAGTATTTTGCCAAGGGGATACAGGCGCGTCGGGCCGGAGGGCTTTGATGGCCATGCTGACAGGACGGCGGCAACAGGGGAGCGGCAGGAACCCGCCGTCTTGCTGCGCGCGCGCAAAGCGTGCTCCCACTCGACCACCGCGCTCGCGGGCCTCGGGCGCGAACTCTTATCAGCGCTCATACCCGGTCCCTGACCGCAGCTGCCGCCATCCCCCGCCAGCCCAGTTTCCACAATTGCTTGCACGCGCTCCGATGCGGACCGAAGGCTGCCGCACTCCGCGCGATTCCCTACTGATTCCCGCGCGCACGGCCCGGGAATGGCCAATGGAGAGCAACCATGAAGAAGCCAGTGACGAGGAAAGTCACGCGCACGCTCGACGCGCGTCCGGATACGCTCGATTTCCGCGACCTGATGTACACGCCGACATTGGTCGAGGTGCCGACCCGACGCGACCTTGCCGATTACCGCAAGGCCAAGGTTCCGATCCTCGATCAGGGACAGCAGGGCGCCTGTACCGGATTCGGCCTGGCGACGGTCGTCCACTACCTGCTGCGCGTGCGCAGGCGCGTGCCCGACGATCATGAAATAAGTCCGTACATGCTCTACGACATGGCGCGTCGCTACGACGAATGGGCCGGCGAAAATTACGAAGGGTCCAGTTGCCGCGGCGCGATGAAGGGCTGGCAGAAGCATGGCGTCTGCCAACTCGCCTTGTGGCCGAAGATCGCCGATGGCGCGCTGTCGGAGGCGCGCGTCAACGACGCCGCGCAGCATCCGCTCGGCGCCTACTATCGCGTCAATCATCGCGATCTCGTCGCGATGCATGCGGCGATCAGCGAAGTCGGCGTGCTCTATGCCAGCGGCAACACGCATCCGGGCTGGGACGACGTCGGCAGCAACGGGCGCATCACGCTGGTCGACGACAATTCCGGCGGTCATGCGTTTGCGCTGGTCGCTTACGACGACAAGGGTTTCTGGCTGCAGAATTCGTGGGGCAAGGGCTGGGGCTTCAACGGCTTCGGTCACGTGACCTACGACGACTGGCTCAAGAACGGCACCGACGCCTGGGTCGCGCGGCTGGCGGTTCCGATCGAACTGGCAACGCGGTCGTCGACGACGAAGCGCGTGTTTGCCGGGACGGTACGCTCCAGGTCGTACTCGTATTCCGACCTGCGCCCGCACGTCATCAGCCTCGGCAACGACGGGCTGCTCGATCCGCACGGCAACATCGGCACGACCGTGGAACTGGTGCAGGAAATCATCCGCAACGACGTTCCGCGCATCACCAAGGACTGGAAGAAGAAGCGGATCCTGCTGTATGCGCATGGGGGGCTCGTCAACGAGGATTCAGCGCTTCAGCGCATCGCCGACTATCGGCAGCCGATGCTCGAGGCCGAGTGCTATCCGATCGCATTCATCTGGCACAGCGATGCCTGGAGCACGATCAAGGACATCCTCACCGGCGCCGCCGACCACCGGCGTCCGGAAGGCTTCCTCGATTCGGCCAAGGACTTCATGCTGGATCGCCTCGACGACGCGCTCGAACCGCTGGCGCGCGTGCTCGGCGGGCAAGCGATGTGGAGCGAAATGAAGTCCAATGCGATGGCCGCGACGACCTCACAGCAAGGTGGCGCGCGGCTCGTGTTGAATGAGCTCGCAAGCCTCGTTGCGCAGGATTCCGGTTACGAGTTCCACGTCGTCGGCCATAGCGCCGGATCCATCTTCCACGCGCCTCTCGTGCAGTACCTGACGACAAGCGGCGCGATCAAGGGCGGCCCGATGGATGGCCAGACGGGTCTCGGACTGGGCATCGCATCCGCGACGCTGTGGGCGCCGGCGATCACGACCGCGCTGTTCAAGCAGATGTGGCTGCCGGCCCTGAAGTCGATCGCGCGCTTTGCCGTCTTCACGCTCGACGACAAGACCGAGAACGACGACGACTGCGCAAGCATCTACCACAAGTCGCTGCTGTACCTCGTCTCGAACGCATTCGAGAACACCGTGCGCATTCCGCTCCTGCATCCGGACGGCGAGCCGATCCTCGGCATGCAGAAATTCATCAATGCCGACAGCACGCTCAAGCGCTTGTTCGGATCGAGCGGAGCCGCCGACTGGGTCGTCGCGCCAAACACCGAGGCCAGCGGCACGATTGGCGCCTCGACCGCGAAACATCACGGCGACTTCGACGATGACAAGGCAACCGTGCTA
>DATIEJ010000480.1:0-16141 GCA_035455825.1 Rhodanobacteraceae bacterium
CGCGAATGCGACCTGATGTTCACGCTGCGCCCACAGGTCGAGCAACGCGGTCGACTCGCGGTGCAGCCAGTCCGCGCTCCAGTCCGGCGCCACGAGCGCGCCGTGGCCCCAGATCGTGCCCATCTGCTGGCCGCCGATCGATTGCCAGACGACGCGGCCCTGTTCGATGGCCTCGCGCGTGAACAGGGTTTGCCCGTCGGCGCCGACGACGCGTTCGGGCATGGGCGGTTCGGCACGATGAATCTCGCCACCCATCCACAGCAGCACCGCGAATGTCGCGGCCAGCAGCGCGATGAGGGCGACCCAGAGACGACGACTGGTGGACATGACGCTCTCCTGTATCGATCGGTTTGGCGCGATCGTAGGAGTGCGGCCATTTTTTCGCCCTGACCTGGGTCAAGTGTTCACAGCATTTAGCCGCGTGTGGACGTGCAACTGGCGACCGCCGAAGGCCGTGTCGATCCCCGTCCGCTCAAGGCATCGACGCCACGGGGGAATTGTAGGATGCGGTGAACGCAGTGAACCGCATCGTTCGCGATCGATGCGGTTCGCCGTTGGCTCACCGCATCCTGCGCGATCATCAGGGCTTGACCATCACCTTGATCGATTCACGTTCGTTCATCGCGCGATAGCCGTCAGGCACGCCGTCGAGACCGACGACGCGATCGAACACGCGGCCGGGCTCGATACGGCCGGAAAGCACGTCCGGCAGGAGTTCGGCGATGTACGCGCGCACCGGAGCGGGGCCGCCGTTGACGGTGATGTTGCGGAAGAACGAGGTCTGCGACGCCGGCATCGTCGCATCCTGCGGCACGCCGACGCGGCCGACAGCGCCGCCGGGGCGCGTGATCTCGATCGATGTCTGCATCGCCTGCGCAAGGCCGACGCACTCGAGCACGCTATGCACGCCGTGGCCGCCCGTGAGCTCGAGCACGCGCTCGGATCCTTCCGCGCCGCGTTCGCTGACAACATCGGTCGCGCCGAATTCGCGCGCGAGCGCAATCCGGTCAGCATGGCGGCCGAGGATGATGATCTGCTCGGCGCCGAGGCGCTTTGCGGCGATCACGCCGCACAGGCCGACCGCGCCGTCGCCGACCACGGCCACCGACTTGCCGGGTCCGACTTTCGCAGCCACGGCGGCGTGATGACCGGTGCCCATCACGTCCGACAACGTGAGCAGCGATGCGACGAGTGCATGGTCCGGCCCGACCGGGAGCGCGAACAGCGTGCCGTCCGCCAGCGGGATGCGCACGGCTTCGGCCTGTGCTCCGGCGACCTGCGACGTGCCGAAGAATCCGCCGTGGACGCAGGATGTCTGCAAGCCTTCGTGGCAGAAGTCGCAGGTGCCATCCGAATACGCGAACGGCATGATGACGAAGTCGCCGACCTTGAGCTTGCGCACGTCGGCTCCGACCGCTTCGACGACGCCGATGGCCTCGTGGCCCATCACGCGGCCGGCTTCGCTGCGCTCCATCGACTCGTAGGGCCACAGGTCGCTGCCGCAGATGCAGGCGCGCGTGACGCGCACGAGTGCATCGGTCGGACAGACGATCGTGGCGTCGGGAACATTCTGGATGCGCACGTCGTGGGCGCCGAACATGACTGTTGCACGCATGGGATCTGCCTCCGGCTCAAGCTTTAGCCCTCCCCTTCAAGGGGAGGGTTGGGTGGGGATGGTGTTGCTCCTGCGCGCCCATCTTCTGGGCCGCGCTTTCCACGGGCCCCGGTTTCACGATGGCACGAGGTCATGATTATCACTTCGTTTCGCCTTCAGCGTCCGACCAGCTTTTGCAAGTGCTCGGGGTAGCGGGCTCCTTGCACCGTAACTTCGGACACGGCGCTTTCGATCCTGCGCAAGTCATCGGCAATCAGTTCGATGTTCGCTGCCGCGATATTCTCTTCCAGCCGGTGCAGCTTCGTCGTACCGGGGATCGGCACGATCCACGGCTTCTGCGCAAGCAGCCAGGCGAGCGCTATCTGCGCAGGCGTCGCGTTTTTTTGCGTCGCGATTTCGCGCAGCAGATCGACGAGGTCCTGGTTCGCCTTGCGCGCTTCGGCGGAGAAGCGCGGAAGGGAATTGCGCATGTCGTGGCTGGCGAACGTCGTGCTGTCGTCGATCGCGCCGGTCAGAAAACCGCGGCCGAGCGGACTGAACGGAACGAAGCCGATGCCCAGGTCCCCGAGCGCCGGCAGAACTTCGTCCTCCGGTTCGCGCCACCACAGCGAATACTCGCTCTGCAACGCGGTGACCCGCTGCACGGCGTGCGCGCGCCGGATCGTCTGCACGCTGGCCTCGGACAGGCCGAAGTGCTTTACCTTGCCTTGCGCGATCAGGTCCTTCACCGCGCCGGCGACGTCCTCGATCGGCACGTCCAGGTCGACGCGGTGCTGATAGAACAGGTCGATGACGTCGGTCCGCAGGCGCTTGAGCGATGCCTCCGCAACCTGCCTGATGTGCTCGGGGCGGCTGTCGAGCCCGTGCTGCTTGCCGGTAGCCGGGTCGATGCCGAAACCGAACTTCGTGGCGATCACGACCTGCGCGCGAACCGGCGCGAGAGCCTCCCCGACAAGGTCTTCGTTCGCGAACGGGCCATACACTTCGGCGGTATCGAAAAAGGTGACGCCGCGATCCACGGCCGAGCGGATCAGCGCAATCATCTCGTTGCGATCGGCGGCCGGGCCATAGCCGGAACTCATGCCCATGCAACCCAGGCCGACCGCCGACACCTGCAGGTTGTTTCCGAGTTTGCGGGTTTTCATGCTGGCTCCAGGTTCGTCGACGGTCTGCGCAAGCGGACTCGGCCGTGTCGCGCCATGTCACTGGTGCAGGATATTACGCGCAAGGTCTTGCAGCGAAGCGCGATCGAGCAGTTCGACGTCGCGCCCTTCGACATGGATCAGTTTCTGGTCCTGCAGCCGGCGCAGCACGCGGCTGACGGTCTCGGCGGCGAGGCGCAGGTAGTTGGCGATGTCGCCGCGCGACATCTCCAGGCGAAACGCCTTCGCCGAAAAGCCGCGCGCAGCGAAGCGGTCGGCGAGCAGGAGCAGGAACGCGGCAAGCCGTTCGTCCGCGGAATAGTCGCCGGCCAGCAGGCTTGCCTTGCCGATGTCGGCGCTGAGCAGGCGGAACAGCTGCTGCTGCACGCCGGGCATCTTGGTTGCCAGCGTCGCCAGCGCCGGGAAAGAGAAGCGGCAGACGAACACCGTGTCCAGTGCGATCGCGTCGCACGGATATTTCTCCGCGTGGATCGCATTCAATCCGATCATCTCGCCGGGCAGGTGAAAACCGAGCACCTGCTCGCGGCCGTCGTCGTCGAGCTGGCGCGTCTTCACCACGCCGCCGCGCACGGCGAAGATCGCTGCGAACGGTTCGCCGCTGCGGAACACATGCTCGCCGGCGCGATACGGCCCGGCATGCTCGACCAGCATGTGCAGTTCGCGCAGCGCGGTCTTGTCCACGCCGGCCGGCAGGCAGACCGAGCCGAACGCGCAAGTCGAGCAGAAACGCAGGTCATCGCCGTCGTCGGCAACGATCGTATTGGCCGGTGGCCGCCGGCCGGGATGCTGCGTGTCTTTCATCCTACGCTCCGCCCGCGGCGGAGGGCGCGGGTTACAGGGCTTTCGAGTAACGCGTGCCGGCCGCCTCGCTGCGGGCAAGGTGGGCGTCGAAGCACATGGCGATGATACGGAGCAGGAAGCGTCCGCGCGAGGTCACATGCAGCCGATCGGCGCCGACCTCGATCAATCCATCGCATTCGATGTCGCGCAGGCGCGCCAGTTCGGCGGCGAAATACTCGTTGAAATCAAGCTGGTGGCGCCTTTCAAACGACGCGATGTCGAGGACTCCGTGACACATGAGTTGCTGGATCGCGTCGGCCCGGATCAAGTCGTCGTCATCGAGCGTCAAGCCGCGCACGACCGGCAGGCGGCCGGCATCGAGGGCGGCATAGTAGGTCGGCAGATCGCGCGCGTTCTGGCTGAACGTCGAGCCCACGTGCGAAATCGAACTCATGCCGAGGCCGATCAGATCGCAGTCGCCGTGCGTGGAGTAGCCCTGGAAATTGCGCTGCAGCGTGCCGGCATCCTGCGCTTGCGCCAGATCATCGCCCGGGCGCGCGAAGTGGTCCATGCCGATGTAGCGATAACCGGCGGCCGTCAGTTTCTCGACGCTCAGCCCGAGCAGCTTCAGGCGCGTGGGCGCGTCGGGCAAATCGGCCGCGACGATCTGGCGCTGCGCCTTGAAGCGCTCCGGCAGGTGCGCATAGGCATAGCAGGCGACGCGGTCCGGCGCGAGCGCGATGACCTGGTCGAGCGTCCGCGCGAACTGCAGCGTTGTCTGTTTCGGCAGGCCGTAGATCAGGTCGACGCTGGTCGAGCGGAAGCCGCACTCACGCGCGGTGTCGAGCACGGCGCGCGTCTGCTCGACACTCTGGATGCGGTTGACCGCCTTCTGCACGTCCGGATCGAAGTCCTGGATGCCGACCGAGATGCGGTTGAAGCCGTGGCGCGCGAGCATGCGCACGTAATCGGGATCGCACTGGCGCGGATCGATCTCGATGCCGAATTCGCGCTGCGGCGAGCGGTCGAACGAGAAGTTCGTCGCCAGCGAGTCGAGCAGGTCGGCCATGCGCCGTTCGTCGAGGAAATTCGGCGTGCCGCCGCCAAAGTGCAACTGGGCCAGCGTGCGGTCGCGGTCGAACTGCGGCGCGATCAGTTCGATTTCGCGGTAGAGGCGGTCCAGATAGACGTCGGCCTTGCTGACGTCGCGCGTGATCACGCGCGTGCAGCCGCAGTAGAAACACGGGCTCAGGCAGAACGGCACGTGCACGTAGACCGAGAGCCGGCGCGGAATCGGATCCCCGTTCGACGCGCGAATCGCCGCGCGCAGATCGGCTTCGCCGAACCGGCCGTGGAATTGTGGCGCGGCCGGGTACGAGGTGTAACGCGGACCGGCAACATCGTACCGCGCGATCAGGGCCGGATCGAACTGCGCGCTGGAATGGGGCAGGGCGGTTTTCATGCGGCGATGCTGGCTCACCTTCGACCGCCGCGCCCTGATGCAGATCAAGCAATCGTCTGGTCGCAGGGTGGGCCTTGACCCACCGTCTTCCATTCGCCCTCAGCCGCGATGGGCCAAGGCCGCCCTACGTCGCCAGGTGGCGCCGGTAGGTTTCGGCCATGCCGCTGCCGAAGCAGCAGAGCACGATGCGTTCGGGCAGGGGATGCGCGCGCGTGAAGGCATCGATTTCACGCAGCGCGACGATCGCCGCGGCCTCGTGCGGATAGCCGTAAACACCGCAACTGATGGCCGGAAAGGCGATGCTCGTGGCGCCGTGCTGTTGTGCCAGCAGCAGCGATTGCCAATAGCAGCTGGCCAGCAGTTCCGCCTCGCCATGCGTGCCGCCGCGCCAGACCGGGCCGACCGCGTGGATCACGAACTTCGCCGGCAGGCGAAAGCCGGGTGTAATGCGCGCCTGGCCGGTCGGGCAACGCAGGCCCGGCCGCACCTCGGCAATATCGCGGCACGCCGCGAGCAATTCGCGCCCCGCGGCCCGATGGATCGCGCCGTCGACACCGCCGCCTCCGAGCAACGTCTCGTTCGCGGCATTGACGATTGCATCGACCTGCAGCGTCGTGATGTCGGCCTGGATGACTTCGAGTCGGGACATTGCTGGCCTCAATCGTTGCAATCCTGCATTCGCGGTGTCAACCCGCCGTGATGCTATTTTCGCGAGGCCTTCTGCGCCGGCGCCTTCTGCGCGACCTTGAGCAGTTCCTCGCAGCGGCTGTCGGGCGCGCCGAGATTCGTCGAGGTCAGCGGCAGCAGAGCCGCGGCCGGTGCGGCGACGACCGCCAGGCCGATGGCGCCGGCCGCGCGCGCGAGCAACGGGCCTTTTTCCACGCTGACGTCGATGTTCCGGAACGGGCCTTTGACGTCGAGCGGCGAATGCAACGACAACACGCGCACGCCCTTGCTGTGCGGGTGCACGACGAGGTCGATGCGTTCGTTCGCCAGGTCGATCTTGCCGGTGACTTCGATCAGGGTGATGTCCGTGTCGATGACGAAGGAACGCGAGTCGAAAACGCCGTTGCTGGCAACCAGGTCGGCCGCGGCGCAATCGATCTTGACCTGCTTGTCGCCGAACAGCTTCGTGACGACGATGTTCGGCAGGTTCAGGCCGAGCGTTTCGAGCAAGCCCTTGCTGATCGTGCCGCCGCCGAGGCGCAGCTTCAGGCCGCCGTTGGCGGCGCCGAGCAGGGCGCCGACGGAATCGCCGGTCGCGGTCAGCTTGGCCTCGCCGTCGGCGCGGCCCAGCGTGACCTGGCCCGGATTGGCCGGCAACAGGTTGTTGAGCTGCATGTCGCGCGCAGTCAGTTCGAGCGTCGCCTTGATCGGCGCGCTGCGGCCGTCCATGCGCAGGGTCGCGTCGACGTCGCCATGCGCGTAGCGGAACTTCAGCGGTTCCAGGAGCATGACGGCGTTGTCCATTACGATGCGCGTGTCGACCTTGTGGATCGGCAACTCGGAGTCGCGGAACACGTGATCGCCGGTGAAACGCACGTCGGCATCCATCGCCTGCCAGCGCTCCGGGCGGAACGGCACGACCGGCAGCAGGCTGGCCGGCTGATTCTTGTCGCCGCCGCCCGGGCTCGCGCCGATCAGAGGCGCGAGATCGCGAAACTGCAGTTCATCGGATTCGATCTTGCCGGACAGCAACGGCCGCGGCGTGCGGCTTTCGTACTCGAGATCGCCACTGAGGTCGCTGCCGCCGATGCGCGCGGTGAAGTCCTCGTAGCGCAGCTTGCTCGCACCGTGCCTGAAGCGCCCGACCAGGCGGCCTTCCATCGCGTACTTCGGCGAATTCGGCATCGTCAGGCGCGCGATATTGTAGAGCTGCGACAGATTGCTGCCGGACAGCCACAAGTGCAAGTCGAGCGAATCCAGGTCGAGCGGGTCGGTCAGCGTTCCGACGAAGGCGATGCGCGTGTCGCCAATCCTGACGTCGGCCTGCATCGGGAACGCCTGGTCGGGATTCCTCAGGAAGAACACGCCGCCGACCTTGCCGGTTCCCTTGAACGGCTCCTTCGCATACGTGCCCTCGGCAGTCCAGGAGAATGCATAACTCTGCGGGGCCTTGCCGCGCTGCTTGCGCTCATCCTTGCGCTTGGCGACGCGTTGTTCGAGGCGCTGACTGCCCTTGGCGCCGATCTGCTGCGCGATTTCCTCGCGCGACTGCCGGATCTGCTGCGTCACGAGGTCGTCGAACGCGATCGACTGGCCGAGCGCCTCGATCTTGCCGCTCACATCGATCGCCTTGGCGTGATCGACAAACGTGAACTTGCCTTCGTCGAGCGCGATGCGTCCGATATCGAAGCTCCAAAGCGACGGCGTGCCGTCGTCGTTGAACGTCCAGTTGTCGCGGCCGTCGCCGAGCCGCTCGAGGTTTGCGTTCGGCGCAACGAAGCGCATGCGGTCGATGAACACACTGCGCGTCAGCAGCGGCAGGAGCGCCAGATCGAATTCGACCCGGTCGGCTGTCCCGAATTCATGCGCCTTGCCCCATTCGGTATTGCCGACGACGACTTTCTCCGCGGTGACGTGCGGCGTCGGCAACCAGCTGCGCCAGCCATCGAGTTCGGAATCGCGGCGCCACTCCAGCCCGAGGTTGCCATCGACCGCGAGCGATCGCCCGATCGCCTGCGAAACCGTGGCGACGACCCATGGTTTGGCGCGGTTCCAGTCGAACGTCGCCACGACGACGATCACAATCAGGACCAGCGCGACGATCGCGCCCGAAATCGCGAGCAGCAGTTTTCCGTGGCGTTTCACTGAGCGGGTTTCTCCGTTCGAAGCCATTGCGGATTCGCTTGCCCTGTTTTACGCACCCGATGCGGAGAGTCAGCTGAATGGCGGGCGGACTCAGCCGCAACGTCGATCCGGCAGGTTTGCCCCGTTCAGGTCCGAGTGCCAGGGTGCAGCTTCGGCCCGCAGGCCGTTGATCCCGCCGGGTCCGTTCGAGAACGGCGCTGCGCAGGGGAGGCTGCGGTGGGTGACCCGAGTGCAGGCCCGAGTCGTGCGCTGATCGCCGCCGCACGGTGAATCTGCGCAACGCGGTTTGCTGCGGTGCATTGCTTTCAGTGCACTGCGAGTGCCGTCACTTCACACTCCGCAAGTACTCGAGCAGTGACCGAGCCCAGCAGAAAGTCTTGAGGTGGCCCGCGCGACTCGAGCATTCGCCGACGTGAATAGCACTTTTCATGTCGATGCTCCCTTTTGCGCAGGAGTCGGCGGCGCGGCGTGTCCGAGTGCGCGCTGCACGATCAGCGACGATTTGACAACGTCGAATATGAGCGCCGATGCAATGCCCAGCAAAAGACTCAAGAACGCGAGGCGGCCGGACGGCGTCTGGAACTGGAACAAGCGTTGCAGACTGGGGACGGTGATGCATGCAGCGACCACCGCGACCGCGGCCGCGCCGACGATCCAATAGGCGCCGTGGTCCCGCGCAAACAGTTGCGAGAGCGTAGCCTTTCTCGTTGCGATGACCCGGATCAGCGACAGGTTGCCAGCGGTGAACGCGATGAACACCACCGCCCTGGCCACGTTTGTTTCCAGGCCGGAACCAACGGCAACCAGGTAAATGCCGAACGCGGTGGCGAGCAGCAAGAGGCCCTGAACGCAGGCGACGACCAGTTGCGGCCAGCCGAGCAGAAGTTCGTCCGCGCGCCGCGGACCTTGCTCCATGGTCCCGCTCTCGACCGGCTCGTTCTCGAACGCGATGGCGCAGATCGGGTCGATAATCATCTCGATGAGCACGACGTGCATCGGCAACAGCAGTGGCGGCAACCCCAACAGCAGGGGCAACACCGTGAGTCCGCAGATCGGTATGTGTATTGCCGTAATGTAAATGGCGACCTTGCGCAGATTGTCGAAAATGCGCCGCCCCATCCTGATCCCGGCTATGAGGTGATCCAGGTCGTCTTCCAGCAGAACGATCGAGGCAGCCTCGCGCGCGACATCAGTGCCTCTGCCACCCATCGCCAGGCCGATGTGGGCGGCCCGCAGGGCGGGTGCATCGTTCACGCCGTCGCCGGTCATGGCCACGATCTCGCCGTTGTCCTTGAGTGCACGGACCAGGCGCAACTTCTGATCCGGGCGAACGCGAGCGAACACGCGTGCGGATTTGACGATGCGGCGCAGCGCATCCTCGCTGGCGGCTGCGATTTCGCTGCCGGTGACGGGGGGCAGCGAACAATCGATGCCTGCTTCTCGCGCAATCGCGGCGGCCGTCGCCGGATAGTCTCCGGTGATCATGATGGCCGTAATACCGGCCCTTCGCGCTCTTGCGACCGCTTCGCGCGCGCCGGCGCGCAGCGGGTCTGCAAATGCCAGCAGACCGGCGAGCTGCAGTTGCAGGGCGTGGGGATCTCCCGGCAGGTCTTTGTCGACGCGGTGCGTGAACGCAACAGCAAGCACGCGCATGCCATTCGATGCATAGTCTTCGACGGATTGCAGAAGCCGCGCTCGGTCGGGTGAGGACAGGCGGCACATTTCCGCTATGACTTCCGGCGCGCCCTTCGCAGCCGCATAGGCCGGGCCGTTTGCCGCTTTCCATACGCGCACGACGGCGGGCCGGTCCTGCGTCAGCCCGTATTCGCGCAACAGGGCATCGTCTCCCGATTGTTGCCCGGACAGCACGCGTCCGGAAAGCCGATGCACGGCTGCATCCATCGGATCGTTGGATGTGTGCGCGGACGCTGCGGCGGCGTAGCGAAGCAGAGGGATGAAGCGGTCCTGCAGAACCGTTTCGCTGCCATCGAGGAGGCACGCATCCCCGGCAGCATTGAGCCCGCAGACGCGCATCCGGTTTTCCGTCAGCGTTCCGGTCTTGTCGACACATAGCACGCTGCAGGCGCCCAGAACCTCGATCACCGCCGTGCGGCGCACCAGAACGTGCAGGCGCGCCAACCGCCTCGCGCCCAGCGCCACGAATACAGCGAGCACCATCGGGAATTCTTCCGGCAGTGCCGCCATGCCGAGCGCGATTCCCGCCAGCATTCCCTGCAGCCAATCGCGATTGATCAGGCCGTATAACAGCGTGACCAGGACACTTGCCGCAATGGCAAGAACGGCAAACATGCGAACCAGCCGTCCAAACGACTTCTGCAGCGGCGTTTGCTCGACTTCGATCGAAGCCAATGAAACGCCGATTTTTCCTGCTTCGGTGCGCGATCCGGTTTGCAGCACTTCGGCCAGGCCGCGACCCGCTGTGACGAGCGTGCTTGCATAGACGGTGGATTGATCCGCCTGGCCGCCGACGCGCTTTTGCACCGGCATCGACTCGCCGGTCAGCAGCGATTCGTCCAGGCTGATATTTTCGGCGCGCCTCAGCGCGGCGTCCGCGGCGACGCGCTCGCCATCCGCAATGAACAACAGATCCCCGGGAACGACGTCGCGGGCAGCGATGCGCTGCTCCCGGCCATCGCGCAATACACGAGCCGCGGGGGCGGCCAGCGCGCGCAATGCTTCCAGAGCATTTTCGCTGCGCTTTTCCTGCACGACGACGAGCAGAATGGTGAGACACGCAAATCCCACCATCAGCAGGCCCTCGCCGAGGCCACCGACCGCCAGGTAAACCAGCGCGGCAAGCACGAGAAGCAGGAACATCGGTTCCCGCAGCACACCGACCAGGATCCGGATCACCCCTCTTCGGGACGGCCGAAGCAGCTCATTGGGACCGAACTCGATCAGTCGTCTTGCGGCCTCGGCGCCACTCAGGCCGGTCGTCGGTGTCGGGTCGAGCCGAGTGCTTGTCTTCATCCGCACCGTTCTACCCCACACGAAGCGGATGCGATTGACCCACGTCAATTGTCCATTCGCCGGCGGATCTACACTGGCAAATCGAGAAGCCATTGCCGGCGTTCCGGTGCGTTCATCGAGCTCGCACCGTTCTGTTGCTCCATCGCCACGCGGGAGTGCGATGAAAATCCAGTTTCTCGGCGCCGTAGGAACAGTGACCGGCTCGAAGTATCTGGTGACAACGAAGCGCGGCAGCGTACTGGTCGATTGCGGCTTGTTTCAGGGCCTCAAGCAGCTGCGCCTGCGCAACCGCGCCGCGCTCCCTTTCGATCCTGGCTCGCTGTCTGCCGTCGTTCTGACTCATGCCCACCTCGACCACAGCGGCTATCTGCCGCTGCTCGTCAAGAACGGATTTCGCGGCCCCGTCTACTGCACTCCCGCGACCGCGGAGCTGTGCAAACTGTTGTTGCCCGACAGCGGTCACTTGCAGGAAGAAGACGCCGAGTATGCAAACCGGCACGGATTTTCCAAGCACCGCCCGGCGCTGCCGTTGTATACGGAAAAGGATGCCGAACATTGCCTGCGGTATCTGCATCCGGTCGACTATGACCGTCCATTCGAGACTGGCGCGGACCTTCAGTCGCAGCTGGTGCCGTCCGGGCATATTCTCGGATCGGCATGCGTCATCCTGACGGAGGGTGGCCGGAGTCTGGTGTTTTCAGGCGATCTGGGCAGGCCCGACGGTGCGATCATGGTGCCGCCGCGCGCGCTCGACCATGCCGATTGCCTGATCGTGGAGTCGACTTATGGTGACCGGCTGCATGCCAGCGCCGCCGCGACCGATGAACTTGCCGCGGCCATCTTGCCCACGATCCGCCGCGGCGGCGTCGTCATCGTGCCTTCGTTCGCAGTCGGGCGTGCGCAGTCGCTGTTGTATGCCATCCACCTGCTGAAAACGGAAGGCCGGATTTCGAACAGCCTGCCGGTCTACCTCAACAGTCCGATGGCCGTGGACGTAACCGGGCTGTACCAGCGCTTTGCGAACGAACACCGGCTGACCCGCGAACAATGCGATGCCATGTGCCACGCGGCAACGTTCGTCAACAGCGTCGAGGAATCGAAGCATCTCAACACCCTGCATCAGCCGATGATCATCATCGCCGCGAGTGGCATGGCCACCGGAGGCCGCGTCATCCATCATCTGAAAGCATTCGCATCCGATCCGCGCAACATGATTCTGTTTTCCGGCTACCAGGCTGCCGGTACGCGGGGTGCTGCCATGCTCGGCGGCGCGAAGGAAATCCGCATCCACGGCCAGGATATTCCGGTGCGTGCTGAAATTGCGGCGTTGTCGACGTTGTCAGCCCATGCCGACTCTGCAGAGACATTGCGGTGGTTGCGCAATTTCAAGGCGCCGCCGCGTACGACGTTCATCACCCATGGCGAACCCGTCGCTGCCGATGCCTTGCGCCAGCAGATCGAACGCAAGCTCGGCTGGGCGACACTGATGCCGGAGCACGCACAAATTGTCGACGTGTGGGATTGATCTGCGCAATCGCACGAAGGAACACGGCGTTTCCTGCGGTGCGATGAAGGTCCAGCCGTAGCGGTCGCCGGACGGCGTTCGCGCTGCACGTCCGGCGCGACGAAGCGCACCGCGCTCAACCGGAATTCGATGGGTCGGCAGCGCAGCGGGGCGACTTCGCGCCCGACGCGGCCGGCAGTCGGGAACGCCGTCGCATTGCCCCGATCGGTGTCGCCGACGGCGACCTTTTTTCGCGGTCAGGTGCGGCGTCGGCACCGGCCCGACTTCTCCCGGATCAACCTCGCAGCTTCTTACCGCGCGTTTCGCGCACGAATTTGCGCTTGCTCGTTCGTCGTCGGCGAGGAATTCGCGGGCAAAAAGCCGATTTGCTGCGTCGCATGGTGACACGAATCCAAGAAACGATTATTTTCTGCCACGCGTTGAATGTTAGCGCTAACAAAACAGTCCACCGAACCACCCGTTCTCACGCTGGTTGGGTTCGAGAGCAGGGGTGGGTGCCATGTGCCCAAGGGGCCCCGCGAGGGGCGAAATGATAAATAGTTACCTGACCGGGGAAGAAAACACATGAAACACAACAACAGCGACAAGCTGGGGAAACTCAAGTCGAAAGCCCTATTCGTGTTCGTCGGCGGCGTGGTAGTCGTGAATCCCGCTTTCGCCCAGGACGCGAGGGTGGGCGCAGACGACGCCCAGACGATGGGTACGATCGAGGTCACCGGCCTTCGCAACAGCCTTGAGTCTTCGATGAACATCAAGCGCGATGCGACCGGCATCGTCGATGCGATCAGCGCCGAGGATATCGGCAAATTCCCGGACACCAACCTGGCCGAAGCGTTGCAACGCATCACCGGCATCTCGATCGAGCGCCGCGACGGTGAAGGCGCGCAGGTCACCGTGCGCGGATTCGGCCCGGAGTTCAACATGGTGACGCTCAACGGGCGCACGATCCCGGGCGCCGAAGGCTTCTCCAACGGCGACCAGATCACCGGCGGCGTCGGTTCCGGCACGCGCGCGTTCAACTTCGCGCAACTGTCGGCGGATGCGATCAGCGGCGTCGAGGTGTACAAGACCGGCCGTGCCAGCGCGCCGTCGGGCGGCATCGGCGCCACCATCGACATCCAGACTGCGCGCCCGTTCGATCGCAACGGACTGGTCGCCAGCGCCGGCGCCAAGCTGCTGAAGGACGAGTCGCAAACCCTCGGCTCCGACGTCACCCCCGAGGTGACCGGAATCTTCAGCTACGCCAACCCCGACAAGACCTTCGGCATCGGCATCAACGGCAGTTACCAGAAGCGCCATGGCGGCGACGTGGAGTCCACTGAAAACGCGTGGAACATCCGCACCTGGCCCGACTCGGGGATTCCTTCCCAGCTCGGCTCCGGCACGGTGGTCACGAATTCGCCGAAAGCGGGACAGCTCTACGCGATTCCCAACGACCTGCGTTATGCGTTCTCCGATTTCGAGCGCGAACGCGTCAATGGCCAGGCGGTGATGCAGTTCAGGCCGATGGACAGCCTGACCCTGACGCTCGACTACACCTACTCGACGAACAAGATCGAGCAGAACCGCGGCGAGCAGACCATGTGGTTGAACCAGGGCGGCGGCTTCACCGCCATCAAGTTCGACACCAGCACCCCGATCGCGGTGCCAACCTACCTGCGTGAAGTGACTGGCAGCAAGGACTTCGGCTACGAGCAGCAGTTCAACAATCAGAAGTACAAGCTCGGTTCGCTCGGCTTCAACGCCGCGTGGGAAGCCAACGACCACTTCAAACTGAAGTTCGACACACACGATTCGAAGAACAAGAGTCTGCCAAACGACCCGGTCACCGGCGGCAGCGCGACTTTCTTCTCCCTGGCCGGCACCAATGCCGACGCGCCACCGCGCAACTGCACCGGCGCCTACTGCGGCGGCAACTGGTCGCAGGAATTCTTCTTCAATACGGGCCTGCCCGTCGCCACGCGGACCTGGTATCCGACCCTGAACGATGCGAACAACAACACGGGCGGCGCGGTCAACCCGAATTTCCCGGCGGGGCAACTGGGCTCTCAGGTCCGGCGCATCTGGATGACGAGCCAGACGAGCGAGGTCAAGCAGGGCCGCCTCGACGGCGAATGGGATTTCGACAACAGCCGCTTCAGGTTCGGTCTTGATTCGATGAAGACGACCCTGACCCGGCAGAACAGCAACGACAGTTACGCGGCCCTCGGCGACTGGGGCGTGGCCAACGTCGGCAACGAGCCGGGCATGGTCGCACTGCTCAAGCCAATCAGCATCTCCGACCTGTTCAACGACTACAGCACGAAGGGCATTCCGCCCGGCGCGTGGTGGGGCAACGCCTCGGCACTCGCGGCGTGGGCCGCCCAGGCCTATGGCGTACCGCTCACGTACAACCACAATCTGGCCAGCAACAACGACATCGAGGAAAAAACCAAGTCCGCCTATCTGCAGTACGAGTGGCAAGGCGAACTGGGCGGCAAGCCGGCGAGCCTGGTTGCCGGTGGGCGCTACGAGAAGACCGACGTCACCTCCACGTCGGATATCAGTATCCCGCAGGCCGTCGTCTGGCAGGACGACAACGACTTCACGATTACCCAATCGTCCGCAGTCCAGCCGTTCAGCGAGAAATCGAGCTACAACTACTTTTTGCCGAACCTGGACTTCAGTCTCGATTTCAATGACGAGATGAAGGGACGCGCGTCAGTCAGCAAGACGATCGCCCGGGCTCCGATGGGCAATCTCTATGCGGGGCCAACGCCAAGGGCCCCGACCGGCTCGGTGCTGGTGGCCGAATCGATGCGTGGTGCCGGCGATTCGCAGAACCCGGCGCTGAAGCCGCTGGAATCCAGCAACCTCGATCTGGCGTTCGAGTGGTATTTCGCCAAATCCAGCTACGCATCGCTGACCTTGTGGGGCAAGCGGGTCGACAACTTCGTCGGCAACACGGTGGTGCAGGAGAGCCTGTACGGACTGCGCGACCCGACGTCAGGCCCGGATGCGCAGAAGGTATTGGACTTCCTGCGAAGCCAGGCCTGCATCACGCAGGTCACCGCCGCCGGCAACGATCCGGCCCGCTGCTCGGCCAACAACGTCGCCCTGTTCACCGGCCTGGCGATGCTGCGCAATGCGGGAGCGACCGGGGGACTGTCGAAGTTCAACGGCAGCGACGCGCAGTGGCAGCAGATGGCGACCGCTTACGACCTGATCGGCAATCCCGACGATCCGCTGTACACGTTCAACGTCAACACTCCGATCAACCAGCACAAGGCCAACCTGCACGGATTCGAACTCGGCTGGCAGTACTTTTTCGGCGAGAGCGGTTTCGGCATGCAGGCCAACTACACCAAAGTCCTGGGCGACGTGAGCGTCAACAATTATGCGCAGCCCGGCGTGAACCAGTTCGCGCTGACCGGCCTTTCGGATACGGCGAATGCGGTGCTGATGTACGAGAAATACGGCTGGTCCGTGCGCCTGGCCTGGAACTGGCGCGACAAGTACCTGATCGCGGCGAACCAGGAGGGGTCCAATACGAACCCGTACTACGTCGAGCCTTACCATCAGCTGGACCTGAGCGTGAACTGGGCGCTCAATGACCGCTGGTCGTTCTCCTTCGAGACGATCAACCTGACCGGCGAGGACATCCGCTGGAGTTCCCGCACCACGCTGATGATCGACAAGCTGCTCGACCAGAGTCCGCGTTACCTGATTGGGGCGCACTACAAGTTCTGAACGTAGCGTGTCCTTTGCCTCGGGGGAAACTCTGCATCTCGCAGGGTTTCCCCGTCATTCCTCCT
>DATIEJ010000481.1:0-5110 GCA_035455825.1 Rhodanobacteraceae bacterium
TACCTGATCTGGCAGATCTTCGCCGTGCGCCGCCCGCAACTGACCCTGCCCGCCCGGAGCGAACTGGACAAGGCGCGCGCGCTGTACCAGTCGCACGGCGGCGGAGAGTTCGCGCACCTGACCTTCATGCGCGACAAGCACCTGTTCTGGGCCGCCGACCACCAGGCCGTCGTCGCCTACGGCAGCATCCGCAACCGCCTGGTCGCGCTCGGCTCGCCATGCGGACCCGAAGCGTGCCTGGACCGCGCGATCCTCGACTTCCGCCGCTTCGCCGACGCGCAGGACAGAGTGCCGGTGTTCTATGAAGTGCTGGAGCCGGAGTTGTCGCACTACCACGACCATGGCTTCGACCTGTTCAAGCTCGGCGAGCTGGCGATCATCGAGCTCAAGGAGTTCTCGCTCGCCGGCAAGCGCTGGGAGGACCTGCGCCAGGCGGTCAATCGCTCGACCAAGGAACAGATCACGTTCGAGATCGTCAATCCGCCGCACGACTCGGTCGTGCTGGCCGAGGTCAAGCGCGTTTCCGACACCTGGCTTTCGTACAAGGGGTCGGCGGAAAAAGGCTTCTCGCTCGGGCGCTTCGACACCGACTACATCGGCCTGACGCCGCTTGCACTCGTGCGCCGGGCCGGCGAACTGATCGCGTTCGCCAACCTCGTGCCGCCCTACGGCGGACACGACGCGGCGAGCCTGGACATGATGCGCCACGTCGGCGACGCGCCGCGCAGCACGATGGACTTCCTGTTCGCCAAGGTCCTGCAATGGGCCCAGGAACAGGGCTACCGGACCTTCAGCCTCGGCATGGCGCCGCTGTCGCGCGTCGGCGACAACCAGTACGCGCGCTTCAACGAGCGCCTGGCCTCGCTCGCGTTCCGCTACGGCAGCAGTTTATACAATTACCAAGGTGTACGACGCTACAAGGACAAGTTCAAGCCGGAGTGGACCGGGACCTACCTGGCCTATCCGCGCGGCGTCTGGGTGCCGGGCCTGCTGATCGACATCGCCGCCCTGGTGTCCGGCGGGTACCGGCGCTTCCTGATCGGTGGTTCTTGACGGCCGCGGGTCCGCGACGGCTGGCGCCGTGGCAGGCGATCGGCGCTTTGTTCGCACTGATTGCAGTGGTCCGCGTCGGCATGGTGCTGGCGTTCGCGCCGTCCTTTCCGTTCATCGATGAGTGGGAAGCCGTCGTCGTCGGCATGGCCAAGCCGCTGCGGCACGGGCAGTTCGATCCGGCCTACCTTCTGGCGTCGTACAACGGGCATCCTCTGGTCTGGACCAAACTCATCAGCCTGTTGTTCCTGCGGATCGACGCGCTGCAGTTCGACAACGTGCCGGTGTGCATCTTCAACCAGATCGTCTACGCGCTCGGCTGCGCGACGCTGGCCTGGTCGGCCGCAACCCGGCTCGGACCCGAGCGCGGATGGTTCCTGTTTGCCGCGATGCTCGTGATCGTGCTGCCGTTCGACTGGGAGAACATCACGATGGGTTGGGGCAACCCGTACGCGATCCTGAGTTTCTTCAGCGTCGGCCTGATCGTTGCGTGCGGCTGCGCGGAAGCCACCGTCGCGGGCATGCTCGGCATTGCAATGCTCGGCGGCGCCGCCGCGTTGTCGATGGGCAGCGGGCTCGTGGCGCCACTGATCGGCGCGGCAATGCTGCTGTGGCGCATGCGAATGCGCGAGTTGCCGGTCATGCGCGTGGCCGGTCTGTGCAGCGTCCTGATCGCTTGGGCATGGATCGGCTTCGCGATCGGACGCACGACGCGGGTGACGGGGCAGGATGCCGCGTGGGGCGCCGTCCACTTCGCGCAGCTCGCGCTGCTGCTGGCGTGCTGGCTGCCGGCGTGGGTGCACCTGCGCCGCTATATCGACGGCGAGCGCAGCCGGCTCGACCTGGTCATTGTGTGCGTCGCCATCTGGGCCTTCGTGCAGATCGCCGCGATGATTTTCGAGCGGCCGCGCTATTTCCGCTTGTGGCTGCCGATCTCGCGCTACATGGACATCATCCCGATTGGGATGTTTGCCTCGCTGGCGAGTCTGTGTCGGCTCGCGGTCAGTCGGCAAGGCCTGCCATTCGGTCTGCCGCGCGCGACTGCGCGGCGCGCGCTCGTCACCGCGGCGATCGGCGTGACGCTGGTCAGCCCGCTGGCGTTCTACTGGCAGGTGCGCTGGGCCGAGCTTCACCGCGATCAGGCGCAGGTGCTGCGCGCCTACCTCGAAACGCACGATCCGCGCATCCTCGCGGACGCGCCTGACAGCAGCCTTGCCTACCCTTCGCGCGAGCGCCTCAAGTCACTGCTCGACGATCCGGACACGCCAAACATCATCGGAAGAGCGTTGCGCCGCGCGCATTGACCGCCGGCGCGCGCGTAAACAGCGGTGCGTACGCAGGCTCTCGAAACATCGATGCGTAGGGTGCGCCTTGGCGCACCGCCTTTCTTCGCCAAAAAAAAAAGCAATCCGAGGCCTGCCTTACGGCAACGCTTTATAGATGCTCGCACCGAGCTTGTCGTAATCGCCGTTGTAGTGATGCCCGCCGGGCAGCTCCAACTGGCGCACGTTCGGTTTGCCGGCCAGCATCCGGCAGAAACTGTCCGCGCCTTCGTCGGCGCCATGCACGCAGATCACGGGCACCTTCGTCCTGGCGATGTCCGGCAATATCGGGATCGCGCCTTCATGCTGGGTCGAGCCGAACCAGTCGCCGACGTGGATCTCGAAGACCGCCTCGGGATCGGGAGATATCAGCACCTGCGCGGCGACGCGCTCGCGCGCGTTGTCCGGCAGGCGATTGATCAACACCGGCGACAGGGCTGCGCCGAACGAATAGCCGATGACGACGAAGTCGGCTTGCGGGTGCGCCGCGGCGTAGTGCCCGATGATGCGCGTCAATGCGTCGGTGGCTTCTTCGGGCTTGCGTGTCTGCCAGAAATACTTGACCGAAGACAAGCCGACGACAGCGATGCCGCGCCGCGCGAGTTGGTCGGCCACTGCGATGTCGAGACCGGCCCAGCCGCCGTCACCGGTGATGATGATCGCAACCCGGTTTACCGGCGTGCCCTGCGCGGCAACCTCGACCAGCGGCAGATCGGCGATGTCTTCGGGTAGTGGCGCCGCCGTTGCGACCGGCGTGGTCAGCCAGTCGACCGCGGCGACGAGCCCCGCTCCCGGCACGGGCGCTTCGGGAATGCCGACCGCGCGCAGTTCGAAACGCTTGAGCAACAGTTCCAGCGCTGAAAGCGTGGCATTGCGGCGCCCCTGCAATGCGAACGGAAACGGCAGCCACGGATTCGGCAACGCCTTGACCGGAATGACGCGATACGACCCGTCGCCCACGGCAGCCGGCCGCTCCCGGCCATCCGCAGCCTGTGCGGGCCCCAGCGTGATCTTGCCGGCATCGCCCGCGCAGATCGGTTTCGGCAGGCGGAACGAGTAGTCGTAACCGAGTGTGATCAGTCCGACAAACGTGCCCTTCGGCGCCTGCGCGTCGATCGCGTAGGCGAGCGTCGCGCCCGCGCCGTCGCCGATCAGCAGCGGATTGGTGAAGTTCTTCAGCTGCTGATGACGCTGCATCCAGTCGCTCATTTCCTCGACGTGCGCAGCCGGGAAAGAGCACTTGTCGTTGATCGACAGCATCTCCGCCAGGTAGGCCGGCAGATCGACGCCGAGCACGAGCGCGCCGTCGTCGCTGAGCGCCGCCGCCAGCGCCTCGGAACGCGCGTCCCAGCCGTTCTTGTCGGACAGGAAGACGATCGTGCGCTTCGGCTCGCCCGCCGGCGCCGCGACGTGCACGTTGCCGAACAGCCCGTAGTGCACGAGCTTCGTCGCGCTTTCCGCCTGCGCCGCAAGCAGGAGCAGAGAGAAGCTTGAACCACGGAGAACACGGAGGAAAAGCGAATTCATGCGGGTGTGATTTGCAGCGTTCCGAGGATCGGACAGGTATATCGAGCGGACGCGGCCGGGTTTGCCAAATCCGTCCAGATTTGATGAAGCTCGAACGGATCGAAGTGCGAAAGGCGAGGATGCTTCATCCTCTCAGAACGATTCACTCTTGCCTTCTCCGTGTTCTCCGTGTTCTCCGACGGGCAGGAGCCCGAGTGCCTCGAAGGCCATGGATGGCCGAGAGAGGCCGTGGTTCAATCTTTCGATTTTGCCCTGGGACTGCCCAACCTCGCAGCGGCCATCAGCGCCTCGATCTCGTCCGGATCGGACGGCGCGGCGGCGGTGATGACTTCCGGGCCGCCGCGCGTGACCACGACGTCGTCCTCGATGCGGATGCCGATGCCGCGCCATTTGGCCGCGACGCCTTTCGCATCCGGGGCAATGTAGATGCCCGGCTCGACCGTGACGACCATGCCTGGTTCGAGCTCGCGGAATTCGCCGTCGATGCGGTAGTCGCCGACGTCGTGCACGTCGAGTCCGAGCCAATGGCCGGTCTTGTGCATGTAGAAGCGGCGGTAGGAGTGTTCGCGCAGGTTCTTGTCGAGGCTGCCCTTGAGCAGGCCGAGCCTGATCAGCCCTGCCGTGATCGTGCGCACCGCGGCATCGTGATAGGCGTCGAACGGCCGCCCGGGGCGCACCTCGGCGATCGCCGCGCGCTGCGCAGCGAGCACGATGTCGTACAGCGCGCGCTGTTCCGGCGAGTAGCGGCCGCCAACCGGAAAGGTTCGGGTGATGTCCGATGCGTAGCACTCGTATTCGGCGCCGGCGTCGACCAGCAGCAGATCGCCATCGTTGAGCGGCGCGTTGTTCGCGCGATAGTGCAGCACGCATCCGTTCGCACCGCCGCCAACGATCGGCTCGTACGACGGCACCGCGCCATGGGTGCGGAACGTGTGCACGAGTTCCGCCTCGATCTCGTGCTCATTCATGCCCGGGCGCACCGCGCGCATTGCGCGCACGTGCGCCTCGGCCGCGATCTTCGCGGTCTTGCGCATGACGCACAGTTCGTCGCGCGTCTTGTACAGGCGCAGGTCGTGCAGGATGTGGCCGAGCGCGACGAATTCGTGCGGCGCGCGCGCGCCGCGCTTGACCTGGCTGCGCACGTGATTGACCCAGCCGATCACGGTGACATCGAAATCCGCGTCGCGGCCGAAGTGGTAGTAGACGCGCGA
>DATIEJ010000482.1:0-8194 GCA_035455825.1 Rhodanobacteraceae bacterium
TCCGCCCGACAGCTTGAGCCTGCGCGAGGCCATCACGGCCGCGAACATCGCGGACGGAAACACGATCCAGTTCGCTCCCGCGCTCGCCGGCAGCACGATCACGCTGACGACCGGCGAAATCCAGATCAACCATGCGATGAACATCGTCGGACCCGGCTCCGGAAAGCTCGCGATCAGCGGCGCCGATGCGAGTCGCATTTTCTACCTGTCGTGCGCGAACACGAGCCAGCACGTGTCGATCTCCGGGCTGTCGTTGCGCAACGGCAGCGCGGCTGGCTACGGGGGCGCCATCTCGTCGAAGCACTGCTATCTTGACCTGTCGGGGGCGTCAGCGCATCGCACGCCAACGGTGGCGGCGGCGTGTCGTTCAACAATGGTCGAATCGTGCGCACGGTCGTGTCGGGCTGCGGCGCCCAGATCGGCGGTGGCGTTCTGGAGCTCATGGGAGAAGGGCCGCAGTCGATCGAGTACAGCACGATCAGCTACAACCATGCCAGTACGGCAGGTGGCGGAGTCGACCTGATCTTTGTCGGGCCAAGCGTAATCACGCACTCGACGATCAACAACAACTTCGTTAACCCGGCGGGGTCCAGCGGACTCGGTGGCGGAGGGATCGAAGTGATAAGCGCAGGGCTGAAACTCGACTTCTCGACGATCACCAACAACAATTCCCTGAAGGCGGGCGGAGGAATCTCGTTCGCCGACCTGGACGCCGCCAATGCTGCGACCATCTATCGCTCGACCATCACGTCGAATTCCAGCTACACAACCCCGGGCAACGGCCTGTATGCGGCTGCCGGACAGCCGATTGTCACGGCGAGCATCGTCGCGGACAATTTCAACATTTATGGCGGGAGCGACCTTTTCGGTCATTTCGCATTGGTCTACAGCCTGGTGCAGAACCCCGGCAACGCAACGCTCGTCGGACCGGGCTGGATCTCCGGAGTCGATGCGCATCTCGGTCCGCTCGCGGTCAACGGGGGTTTCACGCGAACGAGGCTGCCGTTTGCGGCCAGCCTGGCCGTCGATGGATTCCCCGGTTGCCTCCAGAATCCCCCAGCCGACCAGCGCGGCGTGGCCGCGTGCGTCAACGGCAAGATGGACATGGGTGCAGTCGAACGTCAGTCGCCCGAAGTGATCATCTTCCGCGACGGATTTGATTCCGGATAGCGCGGCGACGTTTTGCCGTTGCCAATGAATCTGTTGCGCCGGTTGGAAACTGTTCCGGCGTTGAGGAACGTGGAATATCCCAGGTCGAGTGCACGAGTCGCTTCAGACGTAGCGCGGGATCGGGCCCAATTGCGGCGTCTGATTGGGCAGGTCGATTACCTCGTTGTCGACATAACACCAGCCCCATCCCTCAGGCGGATCGTAGCCTTCGATGATCGGGTGGCGCGTCGCATGGAAATGCGCGGTGGCGTGGCGATGCGGCGAATCATCGCAACAGCCGACGTGGCCGCAGGCGCGGCAGAGACGCAGGTGCACCCAGGTACTGCCGATCTTCAGGCATTCCTCGCACCCGCGTGCGCTCGGCGTGACTTTCTTGATGGTTGCGCTGTGGGCACACGATGTCATGTTCTTTCTCCTCGGCTGGTTTTTGCCTGAGCAGAACCCGGATTCCGCTTCGCTGCATCCGGGCTACATTGTTGGTATTGCCCAGTAGTCTACCTTGATCGTTCTCGTCGGCCAGCGAGCGAACCAGGTAGCCCGGATGAAGCCGCGGCGCGGCGAAATCCGGGGAGCGCCGGATCGAAGCGTCCGTATTGCCGGACCAACCAGAACCCCGGATTCCGCTTCGCTGCATCCGGGCTACGTTGTTGGTATTCCCAGTAGTCTACCTTGATCGTTCGCGTCGGCCAGCGAGCGAAACCACGTAGCCCGGATGAAGCCGCTGCGCGGCGAAATCCGGGGAGCGCCGGATCGAAGCCTGCATTGCCGGATCGAAGCAGAACCCCGGATTCCGCTTCGCTGCATCCGGGCTACATTGCTGCGTTGGTGATAATCACGATGCTAACGGACGAACACTTTTCAGATTGAAGCTACGCCTCGGCTGACCGTTTGGCCATCATGGCGTGAATCTGCGCGACGACGGCAGCGCCTTCGCCGACGGCGGCGGCCACACGCTTGGTCGAACCGGCACGGACATCGCCGATCACGAAAACGCCCCGCACGTTTGTTTGCAACGGCAGCGCGCCTTTCCCGGCGACGATGAAACCTTTCTCATCGGTTTCGGTGCAGCCGCGCAGCCAGTCCGCGTTCGGTTCGGCGCCGATGAAGAGGAAAATATGGCGCAGCGCTCGATGCTGGATCGTTCCGTCGACACGATGGCGGAATGTCGCGCCGGTCAGGCCGGAGTTGCGGTCGCCCTCCAGGCCTGCAATCTCGCTGCCTGCATGCACTTCGACATTGGCAAGCGCCGCGATGCGATCGATCAGATAGCGCGACATCGTTTCGGACAAGTCACGCCGCACGATCAAATGCAACCGCTTCACCTGCGGCGCCAGAAAGACCACCGCCTGCCCCGCCGAATTGCCGCCGCCGACCAGCGCGATTTCCTCGCCGGCACATAACCGCGCCTCGATCGGGGTGGCCCAGTATGAAATTCCCGCGCCCTCGAACACGGACAGATTGGGGACGTCCGGCCGGCGATAGCGGGCGCCCGACGCGGCGACGACCGCGCGCGCACGGACACGCTGGTCACCTGCCAGTTGCAGCGTCAGCAAAGGCCCCGAACAATCGAGTCGTTGGACCCTGACCGGAATCGCTATCTCCGTGCCGAATTTCATCGCCTGGTTCCAGGCACGGCCGGCCAGCGCCTGGCCTGAAATTCCGGTTGGGAAACCGAGATAGTTCTCGATGCGCGCCGATGCGCCCGCCTGGCCGCCGATCGCGCGCTCGTCGAACACGATCACCGAGAGTCCCTCCGACGCCGCATATACCGCTGCCGCCAGGCCCGCCGGCCCGGCACCGACGATCGCGACGTCGTACACTTTTTCCGGATCGAGTGCCGGCGTCATGCCAAGGCACATCGCGATTTCGCTGTCGCTCGGTTTCTTCAGCATCGCGCCGTTCGGGCAGACGACCAGCGGCAGGTCCTCGGGCGCCACGCCGGTGCGCTCCACGAGCGCCCTGCCCTCCGGATCGGTCGCCACATCGAGCACGAGATTGGGGAAACCGCTGCGCGTGAGAAACCCTTGCAGCCGGGTCAGATCCGGAGTGCCGGGCATGCCGATCAGGATCGTACCGGCGCCGCCCTCCTCGATCAGGCCGACGCGGCGCAGGATCAGCGCGCGCATGATGATTTCGCCAACATCCGCCGATCCGACCATGAGCGCCCGAAGGTGTGCCGGATCGAACGGCAGCGCGACGCATCCGGCCGATCCGGCCCGGCCCGACGCTATCGCAGGACGGCCGGCGAGCTGGTTGACTTCCCCGCTGAATTGCCCCGCGCGGTGAGTCGTGATCGGCGCTTCCTGAGTGAGCCCGTCGCGGCGCACGACGTCGATCGACCCTTCCAGCACCAGCCACGCCGGTGCGCCCTGCTCGCCGATCGCGTAGAGGCTTTCGCCCGGCGCGAAACGTCTTTCCGGGCCACTGGCAAAGCGTCTGGCCGCTGCGATCTGCGCAGCGTCGAGAACGGGGAACATCTGATGCTCACGCGTACGCAGAATACTCATTGCGGATTCCGATGCGTTGCAGGCGGGTAGCTGCCGCGCAGCGAGCACTGATCCTCAGCGCAGTGGCAGCGAGCTTGCCATAGTCTCTCACAACGACGAGCGGAATCGCCGCGGCACGCCGGCTCAAGAAATCGAGATTGGAAAGGTTCCGATTCCGCCAAGCATTGAATGAGGCCTAGCCTCCTGCCTGCGCCGCAATGAGGGTCGCACGCCGACCGGCGGCGCGCCGCGCCGGAAGTACGCGCGCGGCTAGGACGCCGCGGGCTCCTGCCGGCAAGCCAGACGCAGCCGTTCCAGGCGAGCGCTATCGCTGGGCTGCAGCTGCCAGCCGTCCGCCTTGCGGATCAGGCGCGTCGCGAGCCGGGCCATCGACTTGCTCTGTTCGCCGATTTCGAACACGACATCGAAAGCCGTCGCGCTGTGCCAGCCCTTGAATACGGGCGTCAGGCGTTCCGGACTTTCCGGCGCTTCGCACTGCAAAACCAGGCGCGGCCCGGTCGCGTCGAGCGCGGCGACGCGCAGGCTGACCGGGGGATTGAGCGTGTTGAACGTGACCAGCAGCTTTCCGTCCGGCGACGGCGCCGCGATGTCTGCCCCATTGTGGACGAAAGCTACTTTTCCACTTTGTGGATTGATCAGGAAGTCACCCGGCGCGTCGTGGCCGAACTGGACTTCGACGCGTTCATAGCCGTTGCCCGGCATCCGGCCGAGATACCAGTGCGTCTCGTCGTCGCCGTCGGCGCTTTTCGTCGCGGCGACCGTCCAGTCGATGAACGTAACCGGCGGTCCGCTGGCCGGCGTGATCGTCAGGCGCTTGCCGTCGCGCCTGGCCGCCGCACCCGTTGCCTGCAGCAACTTGCGTTCATGCTCGAGCGAACATTTGCGCGAAGGCCTGGCGCAACCGAATTCGTCGTCGGAGAAACGCAATGCGGGCTGCGCTTCTCCCTGCTCGGCGGCAGAAAAAATTTCCGCCGCGTCCTCGCCCGCAAGATCGACGACTACAACCGGTCTGCCCGCGGCAATTTTCTGCGAGCGGTCTGCCAGATCGAGCACCCCGGCGCTGTTGAAGCGCAGGCCCTTGTCATCGCCGCAACTGTTCGCGGCGCTCATCGTGGCCGCAACCAACACCGCCGATACGGTAAACGCAATCCTGCCTGGTGCATGCATCGCCTGTTCCCGTTGGGTAGTGCTCCGTCAGCGCATATTAGCTGGCCGAGCCCAGTAGGGTGGGCTTCAGCCCACCGTTCTTGGCCCGTCGCTTCTGCTCCGCGCCGCAAGAGAAAGCGGTGGGCCGAGGCCCACCCTACGGGGCAAAGGTGAGCCGAGTCCCACGCTACGGCGCGGGCGCGGCGCTGCGGTCGGCGAGAATGGCTTGCCAGTTGATGATCGTGTTCCAGACCATGCGGAAATCGCCGCGATTCAGGTCTCGATACAGCGGATTGAAGTTGAACGCGACGACATGGCCGCGGCCGACCGGTGAGTCGAGAATCGCCGGGCGCCCGATCAGGTTGCCCTCGCCCCACGCCTGGCCGCTGACGACGAAGGGTTTGCCTTCGGGTCCGCCCCATTGCAACACGACGCTGCGCGGATCCTGAGGGCCGTCCAGGCAACTCGTGCAATAGGCCATGCGCAGCCAGCGCCGCGGCGTCGAATACAACGCGAAGTTGCCGCGGAATACCTGGGTTGTTTTCGCGTAGCCGTACGCGATCGGATGATCCGGACGCGCGAACGTCACGCGCACTTCGGTGCCCGGTGTTCGCGTCACCGACTCGCGCGATGCCGCCGCGGCGTCGGCGCCGCCGCCACTCGAGCTGCGCGGCACGCCGCCTGAATCGCGCCGCACGCCGCGCACGATGCCGCCTTCGATCGGCAGCATGCTGCCGTTGCCGAGCGTCACCATCAAGCCGCCCTGCTCGATGAATTCCTGCAGGCGCTCTAATCCGGCCCAGCCGATGCCGCCAGTGATGTCGTCCGATTCGGCCGGCGTGCCGAAGCTCGGCGTTTTCGCCGTCTTCTTGAACGGCATCGGGCCCCACGCTTTCGGAATGCCCTGAACCTGCTCGGCCAATTCGAGGTCGACGTGTCCGTACAGCAGCACGTCGACTTTGCCGCGCAGATTGCCGGCGCGAATGTCCTCGTCCCTGAGGTAGGTGTACGGAATCCTGCGCTGGTCGAGCGAATAGCGAATCCAGCCGATCGAGTCGGTATCGGCCCAAGGCACCCAAACGCCGAGGCGCGGAGCAGGAGCGGAATGCTGCTTGACGTCCGGCGGCGCGGAAGCGCTCGCGAAGTGCAGGCCGAGGTTGCCGGCCACGTCGCGCAACGCGTCGGCGAGTCCGCCCTGCGCGGGCAGGATCCAGGATCCTTCGGGAAAGACCGTATCGCCGACCACGAACGAACGTTCGGCGACATTGACGTTGAACTTCGCCAGGCGATAGCGCGCTTCGAGCAAGCCTTCCTGACCGGAATCCTTCAACACGAATACCGGGCCGCTGCCGGCGACTTCTCCGTGATTCTGCGGCGCCTCCTTCAGCAACGTCATCGGCGCGCTGCGGATCGAGACATCGGCCGTGGGCGTCGCCTGCAGATGAAAATAAGCGGGAAACTCCCACGACAGGTCATCGTAGGGTTCGCCGCCATCCTTCGGGTAGTCCTGGGCCGTCAGCAAGTCGACGGCGTAGTTGCGATACGGTTGATCGAGCCGCACGATATAAGTCCCGGCCGGAAACGAGCCCTCGGCCACCGTGACGGCCGCTTCGCTACGGCTGACCTCGATGTGCTGCGCCTGCAGTTTCGCGACCATCTGCGCGACGCGCGTCGGATCGCCCTGGTCGGCAGGAATCAGGAATGCGTACGGCGCCTGCTCGATGCCCTTGCGCAAGCTGCGCAGGCTCTTGGCGTAGAAATTCCTCAGCAGCATCTTGCTGTTCGCAGCCACGTAGTCGAGCGCCGCGAGCGCGCCGGTCTCGTTGTAGTTGACGTTGTCGCGCGCCGACCAGGAAAACTTTCCGGCCGGCGGCGGGTCGACGCGATACCACTCGCGCGAGGTCGAATCGGCGGACAACGATTGCACGAGCGTTTCCGCGGTGCTGTTGCCGAACGTCTCGTAGCCGCGGCCGATGGCGTTGTGATTCATCGCGACCGAGTCGGCGTACATGTGGCCGAAGCCGTCGCCGAAATTCCAGGTGCTGACGCCCGGCATGCCCATCCCGGTCAGCGTCTCGACTTCGTGGAAGCTCAACGCCTGGAATTCGGTGAACGTGATCGGATCGATGTTCGGATTGTACGGTCCGGTTCCGTTCCAGCTCATGAGCAGCGGAACGCTTTCATGCAGGTCATGGACGACGACCGGATGCCACTCGAAGAACATGCGGCTCGCCGCCTTGGTAGCCTCGTGCGTCAACTGGTGTGCATCGCGATTGATATCGACGAAGGCGTACTTCGACCAGTATGGCGGCGACTGGCGCGGCAGCGTCGCGCGGTCGGTCTTGCCCTTCAGGTACCGGTAGAACCACTCGACCTGCTTGTCGCGTCCGTCGGGATTGGCGACCGGGTTGATCAGCGCGACCGTGTTTTCGCGAATGCGGCGGATCATCGGCTGATCCGATACCGCAAGCCGATAGGCCAGTTCGAGCACCGATTCGGTCGAACCGGTTTCGTCGGAATGCAGCGCGGCGTTGAAATAATAGAAAGGCCGCGCGCCGGCGATCACGCCATCGACTGCCGCCGCATCGAGCGTGCGCGGATCGGCAAGCGCGGCAGACGCGGCTTTCAACGCGTCGAGGCTTTCGATGCCTTTTTCGTCGGCGATGGCGATCAGGATGATGTCACGGCCTTCCTCGGAACGACCGATCGTGAACACCTTCACGCGCGGCGATGCCGCTGCGAGCGCGCGCGCGTACGCGTACGCCTGCGATGAATTCACGAGTTCGCCCGGCGCGCCGGCGATGCGGCCGTAAAACTTCTTGGGCGACGGCACCGTCGAAGATGCCGGAACGTACGAAACCCACGGCGACGAGAAGCGCGGTTCGGTCGTCGCCTTGCCGATCTCCTCGACCGAGCCGGCTTCGGCGGTGTCGGGTGCGATGGTTTGTGCGAGCACGGCGAATGACGCGCCGAAGGCGAAGCAGATCGCCGTGAGGGTTCTGGTCAGGGTCAGCATGGTTTTTTGTTTTCGCCTCGGCCAATCGGTGCGGACGAAGTCTACAGCAGGAGGCAACGGCGGATTTCGAAGTCGCAGCCGTTCGCAAGACACGTAGGGTGGGCTTCAGCCCACCGCTTCCACCGACAACGGTGACCCTGCTCGCTCAACACCATGAAAGAAAAACGGTGGGCTGAAGCCCACCCTACGAGTCTTCTTTTCTCGGTCGAATCGGTGCGGACGAAAGCGACTGCAGGGCGCCGAACGGATTTCGAAGTCGCGGTCGCTCGAAAGACACGTAGGGTGGGCTTCAGCCCACCGCTTCCACCGACAACGGTGACCCTGCTCGCTCAACACCATGAAAGAAAAACGGTGG
>DATIEJ010000483.1:0-7201 GCA_035455825.1 Rhodanobacteraceae bacterium
TTGGCGCACAGAGGCACGCCTGCGCACAGCGTATCCCTGACGCCAGCCTGCAAGAACCGTCTTGGAGAAAGTTTTGAAAATGCAAATGGACCGGCGCCAGGTGGCGCTGTTGCGAGAGCGATGGATTGGTGCGACCCGCAAGGCGCGCCTGCGGGCACAGTTCGCGCGGAAGATCGGCGCCCGGAAGATCGGCGCGTGGCATGAGCGGCGGCAGCGGCCGGAAGGCAGGGCCACTGGCAATTTCCCGCGCCTGGCCGAAGGCGCGCCGATGGTGCGCGCGCTGCGTCAACAACCGCGACGCTGGATGCTTTTTACCGGGCTCGTCGACGGTGCGTTGCTCGCCATTGCCGTGAACCTTGCGATGAAAGTGCGCTACGCCAACGATGCGGCCGCGTATGCGGCGTTTTCGCAGCACCTGCTCGAGCGCGCGGCGCTGTTCGCGGGCGCGATCGTGTTGTGCATGTTCGCGCTCGGCCTGTACCAGGCGCAGGCGCGGGAAAAGCCGCTCGGCATATTCCTGCGCCAGGTGCTGGGGTTTGTCGCCGGCACGATGCTGCTGATCGTCCTCTACTACGCGATTCCGCAGGCTTACATCGGCCGTGGCGTGCTGGCCCTGGCGATACTGTTCGGCCTGCCCTGGCTCGTGCTCTGGCGCGCACTCATCCTCAAGCTCATGGACGTGGAGATGCTCCAGCGCCGCGTTCTGATCTTCGGAGCGGGCCGCGCGGCGGAATTCGTCGCCCTGCGCATGCTCCGGCGCTCGGAACGGCAGACCTTCACGGTGGTCGGTTTCGTCCCGGTTCCGGGCGAGGCCGTGAAGATTCCGGCGGACCAGCTCGTCGAGATCGACTCGCCGATACACGAATGGGCGGCGCGCAGGCATGTCGACGAGATCGTCATCGTGCCGGATGACCGCCGCGGCAGCTTGCCGATGGACGACCTGCTCGAATGCAAGCAGCGCGGCATCGAGGTGAGCGACCTCGCGCGCTTCCTCGAACGCGAATCGGGCAAGGTGAAGCTGACCGTCTCGCCGTCCTGGCTGGTCTTCTCGGACGGCTTCAATGCCTCGCCGATGCGCCGGGCAACCAAGCGCGTATTCGATGTCGTCAGCGCCACGATCATCCTTGCTGCGAGCTGGCCGCTGATGCTGCTGACCGCGCTGGCCATCCGCGTCGAGTCCGGCTCCGGGCAGCCGATCCTGTACTCGCAGGAAAGAGTCGGCGAGCACGGTCGCGTGTTCCGCCTGTTCAAGTTCCGCAGCATGCGCACCGATGCCGAACTCGGCGGCGTGGCCCGCTGGGCGAGCAAGAACGACGAACGCGTCACGCGCGTCGGCCGGGTCATTCGCAAGCTGCGCCTGGACGAGCTGCCGCAGCTGTGGAACGTGCTGAACGGCACGATGAGCCTGATCGGCCCACGGCCGGAACGGCCGCAATTCGTCGCCGAGCTCAGCAAAAATATCCCATATTATACATTGCGCCATTGTGTAAAACCGGGGCTTACCGGGTGGGCGCAGCTGCGCTACCCGTACGGATCGAGCGAGGAGGACGCCGCGGAGAAGTTGACGTTCGACCTGTTCTACGTGAAGAACCACAACCTCAGGTTCGATGCGCTGATCTTCCTGCAGACGGTCGAAGTCGTGCTGTTCGGGCGCGGTGCCCGCTAGGGCGCGGACGGTGACGACGCGCGCACAGACGTCCGGATCGCGCGAGCGCGATTTCTCGCCGCGTGTCGCGGGTTGAAGCGCGATTGCAAGAAAACTTATCAGGGGTTGCCAGCAGTGAACACCACGATTCTGACCGGCGGTACGAGTGAGGGCGCAGCGCCAGCGGTCGCGCGGCCATGGATCGAGCGCAGGCCCGGCCTCTCCCGGCGCGATTTCGCGGCCGGCTACCTGCGTCCGCGCCGGCCGGTCGTGTTGACGGAAGCGTTGGCTGACTGGCCCGCGCTGAAAACCTTCACTCCGGAATTCTTTCGCACCACGTTCGCCGATGCGCAGGTGCAGGTGCGCGGGCGCAGTTGCCGCCTCGGCGAGGTCATCGATGCACAGCTGGCCTCATCCGGCGATCGTCCGTCGCCGTATCCGTGCACGCTGTCGCAGTGCGCGACATTGCTGCGGGACCTCACGCCTCGCCCTGAGTGCAGCCTGCCGAGCCGGCACGCCAATCCGCTGCTGCCGCGGCGCGTCTTCGAACTGGTCAACCACCTCGAGATATTTTTCGGCGGCCCGGGCGGCGCTTTTCCGTACCTGCATTACGACATGCTGCGCATGCACGCATGGATTGCGCAGGTCCACGGCGAGAAGGAGTTCACGCTGTACGAGCGCGGACAGGAACACCTGCTCTACGTCAACGACAAGTTGCCCTGGCTGTCGACCGTGCAGGACCCGCGCGATCACGATCGCTATCCGCTGCTGCGCCAGGCGCGTTCGCACAAGGTCGTCCTGCGCCCCGGCGAGCTGCTGTTCATCCCGTGCGGCACGTGGCACACGGCGCGCTGCCTCGGCATGAACATAACGGTGGCCTTCGATCAGCTCGAAGGCAGCAACTGGCGCGAGTTCACCGGCGACGTCGTGACCGAACAGCGCCGCCATGGCAGGCGCCTGCGCGCGCGTGCGCTCGGCGCCTACCTGCGCCTGCTCGGACCGATCCTCGGTTTCGCCGAACTGCTCGGCGCGAACCGGCGCGCAGACTGGGACGCGGCGCAGGCGACGCGATCGGCCGCTTCCATGCAGCAGGCGGGCGCACCGTGTTGACCAGGCAGTCATGCGCCGCGCCTGCCCGCGCGGAGCCGCCCCGGGCCGCAGCCGCGCGCGTCCGCTGCGTCGCACGCGGACCCGAAACGATCGAACGGCGCGCGCATCTGTCGCAGGAAGAATTCCGGCGCGACTATGTCGAACCGCGGCGCCCGGTCGTGTTCACGCATCTTGCCGACGCCTGGCCGATCTTCGCGCACGCGACGCCGGACGAACTTCGCCGCGCGTACGGAAGCCACATCGTGCGCTTGCTCGGCGAACCGTGCAGCCTCGCCGAACTCATCGACCGGCTGGAGAGTTCGAGCGTCGAGAAACCGGGTCCGTATCCGTGCAAGTTCGAAATCGCCAGGGAACTGCGCGAAATGCTGCCGGAAGTCGAGCCGCGCTTCGCCCACAGCCTGCCCGACCGCCAGGACAGCGCCCTGATTCCACGCATGCTGTTCGATGACGTGAACAATCTGGAATTGTTCCTGGGCGGACCGGGCGGCAAGTTTCCATACCTGCACTACGACGTCATGCACCTGCATGCGTGGATTACCCAATTGCATGGCGACAAGGAATTCACCCTGTATTCGCCGGACCAGCAGGAACTGCTCTATCCCCGCGCCGATCTGCCGTGGCAATCGGCGATCCGCAACCACCACAACCCCGATTTCGCGCGCTACCCGCTGTTCCGCGAGGCGCGCGCGCAAAAGGTCGTCATCCATGCCGGCGAAACGCTGTTCCTGCCATGCGGGTGGTGGCATACGGCACGCAGCCTGACGATGACGGTCTCGGTCGCGTTCGATCAACTCGGCCCCGACAACTGGAATGATTTCATCGCCGATGTCGTCGCGCAGGCGAGGCGCACCGGCAAACCGCTGCGCGGCTTCCTGCTGGGCACCTGGTTGAGTGCGATCGACATACTGTTGCGCGTGTTCGAGCGCTTCGGCGCGCATCGCAGTCCGGCATGGGGAGGGCGCTGACGTGGCCGGAATCTGCGCTCAGCCACCTGCGGCCAACCCTTTGCTGCTGGCTTTCGCTGCTTACGCATGCTGCGTGCCGCACGCGCCGGCGGTAAGGGTGAACGGCTGCACCGTGTCGTACAAGGGACTCGCGGCAGCGACGGCAGCTTTTGCCGGCGGACTGGAAGCATTCGGCATCGGACCCGGCGATGTCGTCGGGCTGACCGGCGAACGCAGCGCCGAGACGCTTGCCCTGACCCTGGCCATCGTCGCCCGCGGCGCCGCCTACCTTCCGCTCGATCCCGATCAGGGCCATGCAAGGCTCGTCGCGATGATCGAGCAGGCGCGGCCGCGTCTGCTGATCTCGGATCCGGCTTCGCGCGCGCGTCTGCCGGCGGACTTCGCCTGGTGCGATCGTGGCACGCTGGTCTCGTCGTGCACTGATCTGCATCCCGGCAAATCCGGCGATCTGGCCTACGTGCTGTTCACATCGGGTTCGACCGGCGAGCCAAAAGGCGTCGCCATGCGCACGACGGCAGTCGCCGCGCTGATCGACTGGCACCGCCTGCATCCGAGGCTGGGGCAGGCGGCGCGAACGCTGCAGTTCGCCGCGGCCGGTTTCGACGTTTCGTTCCAGGAGACGTTTTCGACGCTGGCGACGGGCGGTTGCCTGGTCTTGCCGACCGATGCCGAACGGCGCGACCCGTGGGCGCTGCTCGACCTGCTGCGGCGCGAGCGCGTGGAACGCGTGTTTCTTCCGTACGTCGCACTGCAATCACTGGCCGAAGCCGCGATCGCCAGCGGCGACTCCGCGCCGGATACGCTGCACGACGTGATCACCGCGGGCGAACAGTTGCGCATCACGCCGGCGCTGCGCGGGTTCTTCTTTGCGCTGCCCGACTGCGTGCTGCACAACCACTACGGTCCGACCGAAAGCCACGTCGTCACGGCACACGAGCTGCGCGGCGAGACCGCATCCTGGCCGGAACTTCCACCGATCGGACGGCCGCTGCCGCACGTGCGCGTGCGGCTTGCCAGGAAGCTGACCGCCGCGCGCGACGCCGAGGAAGAAGGCGAGCTGCTGCTCGGCGGTGATTGCCTGGCGGCCGGCTACGTCGGCCGGCCGGACCTGACGACGCGGAGCTTTGTCGAGATCGACGGCGAGCGCTGGTATCGCACCGGCGACTGCGTGCGCTGCAACGCGTCCGGCGAACTGGAGTATGTCGGCCGGCTCGACCAGCAGATCAAGATCGCCGGGCATCGCGTCGAGCCGGCGGAGATCGAAGCGGTCCTGTGCCGTCACTCGCGGATAGCGCAGGCTGCCGTCGTGGCGAGACAGGACCCGGTCACGCGGCTGGTTGCGCACGTCGTGCCGCGCGAGTTGAGCGCGCACGAACCGACCCTGGCGCAGTTGCTTGCCGCGCACTGCGCTTCGGCCCTGCCGGGATACATGACGCCGCAGGCGTTTGTCTTTCATTCCCTGCTGCCGACCACGCCCAGCGGCAAGGTCGACCGCCGGGCACTGGCGCGCAGCAGCGCCGGAGCCGGTGTCGGCGAGTGGCTCGACGGTGAGCCGCTCGAGAAGCAGTTGTCGGACATGTGGCTGCGCCTGCTCGGCGTCGACGCGATCGACACGAACGCGAACCTGTTCGACCAGGGCGCGCGCTCGCTGACGGTCGTGCACGCCCTGACCGAACTGCGGCGCCGGGGATATTTCATGACGGTCGCGCAGGTCTACGAGAACCCGAGCATCGGCGCCCAGGTCGCGTTGCTCGACCCGGCCGGCGCTGCGCCGCGCATGGTCGCTTTCGACCAGCAGCGCGAAGCGGGCCAGCGCGAGGCGTTCACGCGGTTCGCCGCGCTGCGCGGTCACGGGTGAGCATGCCGATGAACGGCGTCGCGATCATCGGCATGGCGGGTCGCTTTCCCGGCGCGGAATCGATCGACGAATACTGGCGCAACCTGCTGTCCGCGCAGGACAGCATCACGCGTTTCGATCGCGATGCCCTGTCGCCGCTGGTTTCGCGCGCGGCGCGCGAGCATCCGCGCTACGTGGCCGCGCGCGGCACGATTGCCGGCGCCGATCGCTTCGACGCGGCGTTCTTCGGCATTCCTCCGGCCGAAGCATTGCTGATCGATCCGCAGCAGCGCGTGTTCCTGGAGTTGTGCTGGAATGCGCTCGAAAACGCCGGCATCGACACGCGGCGATTCGCCGGCAACATCGGCGTGTACGCGGGCGTTTCGAACAACGACTATCGCAAGCTGGTCGAAACGCGCGCCGACCTGGTCGCGGCGAGCGGCGAATTCGCCGTCATGCTGGCCGGCGAGAAGGACTATGTCGCCACGCGCGTTGCCCACCGCATCGGATTGAACGGTCCGGCGATCAGCCTGTACACCGCGTGCTCGACGTCGCTCGTCGCGATCACGCAGGCCTGGTACGCCTTGATGACCTGGCAATGCGATGCGGCGCTCGCCGGCGGCATCAACATCGCCGTGCCGCAGGAAGCCGGCTACATCCCGGTCGACGGCGGCATGGAATCGGCCGATGGCTACTGCCGGCCGTTCGATGCGGCTGCGAGCGGCACGTTATTTTCGTCCGGCGGCGGCGTGGTCGTGCTCAAGCGCCTGGCCGACGCGGTTCGCGACCGCGACATGATCTGGGCCGTGATCCGCGGCGTCGGCGTGAACAACGATGGCGCCGACAAGGCGAGTTTCACCGCGCCCAGCGCGAACGGGCAGGCGGCCGCGATCCGCCTCGCGCTGGCGACGGCCGAACTCAGCGCCGATTCGATCGGCTATGTCGAAGCGCATGGTACCGGCACGCAACTCGGCGATCCGATCGAAGTCGAGGGCCTGACGCGGGCGTTTCGCGAGCAGACGCAGCGCAGCCAGTACTGCTGGCTCGGTTCGGTCAAGAGCAATATCGGTCACCTGGTCGCCGGCTCCGGCGTAGCCGGATTGATCAAGGCCGTGCTCGCCCTGCACCACGAGCAGATTCCGCCGACCTTGAACTACCGGCGCGCGAATCCGGAAATCGATTTTGCCGCCACGCCGTTCAAGGTTGCCGATCACGCCGTTGCCTGGCCGCGCGGCGCGCAGCCGCGCCGCGCCGGCGTCAGTTCGTTCGGTGTCGGTGGGACGAATGCGCATGTCGTCATCGAGGAGGCGCCGCCTCGTGCAGAGAGCGAAGCGTCGCAACGAGGCTTTGTCGTGTTGCCGCTGTCGGCGCGCGACGAGGCCGGGCTGCAAAGGCGCGCCGCGGACCTGGCAGCCGCGCTCGGCGCCTGCCGCGACGCCGATCTGCCCGATGTCGGCTGGACGCTCGCAACCGGGCGCCGCAGCATGGCGGTGCGTGGTGCAGTCGTCGCCCGCACCGTTGCCGAGGCGCAGCAACGCCTGCGCGGCCTGCACGGCCGCTCGAGCATCGAAGCGGCAAAAATCGTCTTCCTGTTCCCGGGCCAGGGTTCGCAGCATGTCGACATGGCGCGCGAACTGATCGATT
>DATIEJ010000484.1:0-5708 GCA_035455825.1 Rhodanobacteraceae bacterium
TTTGTACCAGCGGCCGCTCTCGGCGGCCGCGCGGCAGCGCCTGGACGTGCTGCGCGAAAGCAGCGACGGCTTCCGCATCGCCGAGAAGGACCTCGAGCTGCGCGGCCCCGGCGAAGTGCTCGGCACGCGCCAGACCGGCCAACTGGCGATGCGTATCGCCGATCTTGCGCGCGACGCGCCGCTGCTGCCGGCCGTGCAGCGTGCCGGCGCAATATTGCTGCGCGATCATCCGGACCTGGTCGAGCGCCTGATCGCGCGCTGGATTGGAGCGGCGACGCGTTTTGCGGGAGCTTAGTTTTGAGCTGAGGGCTGAGGGCTGAGGGCTGAGGGAGTAAGAGCAAAAGCGGACGCTCCTGATCTTCCCTCAGCCCTCAGCTCTCAGCCCCCAGCCCTAGAATATCCATCCACCCGGCATCATCCAAAAATGACAAAACTGAAACTCCTCATAGACACCGACCCCGGCGTCGACGATGCGCTGGCGATCCTGATGGCGCACGCCCACGCCGACGTGCTCGGCCTGAGCATCGCCGCGGGCAATGTCGGTCTTGCGCACACGGTTCGCAATGCCCTCAAGCTCGTCGAGGTCATCGGCGCCGACACGCCGGTGTTCGCCGGCTGTGCGACGCCACTGGTGCTGCCGGCCGAGGACGCGGCGTTCGTGCACGGCGCGGATGGGTTCGGCGATACCGGATACACGCCGAGTCAAGGTCGCGCCGGGGACGAAGCCGCGGCTGTGTCGATCCTGCGCCTGTCGCACGCGCAGGCCGGCAAGCTCGTGCTCGTTGCGATCGCGCCGCTGACGAACCTGGCGCTCGCGCTGAGGCTCGACCCGACGCTGCCGCGGCGCGTGGCGAGCCTCGTGATCATGGGCGGCGCCGTGACCGGACGCGGCAACACGGGTCGCGTGCCGGCCGAATTCAACATCGGCTTCGATCCGGAGGCCGCGCACGTCGTGTTCTCGGCGTTCCCACGGTTCACGCTGGTCGACTGGGAGGCGACGACGCGCCACGGCATCGCCTTCGAGCGCATGCAGGCCTGGCTCGACGCCGATGATCCGCGCGCGCGCTTCTACGCGTCGATCTCGCGCAAGACGCACGCATGGTCGCGCGAGCGCGGCCGGCCGAACGTGCTGGTCGCCGATGCCCTGGCCATGGCCGTCGCACTGCAGCCCGACATCGTCACGCGCGCCGAAGACCGCCACGTCGCGATCGAGCTGACCGGCACGCACACGCGCGGCGCGACGGTCGTCGACTGGGAATCGAGATCGGGGCCAGCGGCCAACGCGCGCATCGTGCTCGACGTCGATCAGGCGCGCTTCGAGGCGCTGGTCGCGGCAGCGCTCGGTTCGGCCTAATCCGCCTTGGGATCGGCGGCGTCGGATGACCGGCGCTGCGCGGCTGGCCTCTCTGGCTCGTCCACCTGCACCGGACTGCGCACCCACAAATCCATTTGTGGAAACGCGATTTCGATGTCGTTCTCGCGGAACACCTCGGCGATGCGCATCTGCAGGTCGTTCTTCACGATCGAGCGCTGGGCGACTTCGGCCACGAAGACGTTCAGATCGAACAACTGGGCGTTGTCGCCGAAACCCGTCAGGAAGCAGGCCGGGGCCGGATCGGACAGCACCAGCGGGTGCGTCGTCGCGGCCTGCATCAGCAGGCGTTGCGCCAGGCGCGGATCGCTGCGATAGGCAACGGCGACGCGCGTCACGACGCGCGTTATCGAGTCGCTCAGCGTCCAGTTGGTCAGGCGCTCGGTGATGAAGCTCTTGTTCGGCACGATGACTTCGCGGTGGTCCGCGTCGACGATCGTCGTTGCGCGCGTGCGAATCCGCGTGACCGTGCCCTCGACGTTGCCGATGGACACGGTGTCGCCGACGCGGACCGGACGCTCGAACAGGACCATCAGTCCGGAAATGAAATTGGCGAAGATCTCCTGCAGGCCGAAGCCCAGGCCCACGGAAAATCCCGCGGCGAGCCACTTGAAGCTGCTCCAGCGCAGCCCGAGCAGCGCCAGTCCGGTGCATGTGCCGGTGAACAGGATGATGTAGCGGGTGATCGTCGTGACCGCGTAGCGCGTCGGCGCATCGACGTTGAACCGGCGCAGCACGCTGACCTCGAGCAGTCCGGGCAGGTTGCCGGTCGCCAGCCAGGTCAGGCTCAGCACGATCAGCGCCTCGAGCACGCCGAGCAGCGTGACGTTCTCGTCTTTCCAGACCGCAATGTCGTCGAGCATCGCCAGCGCCGGCGTGACGTCGGACCAGATCCACAGGAGCAGGACGATCACCGCCAGCGCGGTCAACCAGCGCAGGAGCCGTCGCGTCTGCTCGCCGACTGCCGCTACCGTGATTTCCTCCGGTTCCGGATCCGGCGCGGCCCCGGCATCTTCGCGCTCGCGTTGCTCCTCGGCGGATTCCTGTTTCTGTTCGAGGCGCTTGAGCGCCAGCCGGCGTTCGCCTAGCACGAGCCAGCGCACGGCCAATCCGTTCACCGAGGCGATCAGCAGCAGCACGCCCAGCGTCGCGATGACATGGCGGCTCAGCGTCATCACGGTGACGAAGTAACCGTAGAGCACGAGGCCGGCCATGAGCACGAATCCCACGCTCAAGGCGATGTGCACCGCCTGGCGCATGCGCAGCGGCTCGACCAGGACCATGCCGCGGACGGTCCAGACCCGGCCCGGGGCGAACAGGCGCCAGGCGACGGCGGCGAATCCGATTGCCGACAGCGCCAGCATCAGGCGCCCGACCGTGTCGATCGGCGCCGGCGGCCCGCGCAGCAACAGCAGGCGCAGCACGAACAATGTCGGCATTACGCACAGCGCGAACCACGGCGCGGCGGCGCTCAATGCCTCGCGACGCGGCCGCGGCCAGCGAAAATGCGCCTGGGCGAGTCCGTTTTCGAGCATCATCGTGCGCAGGCAGGCGACGGCAAATGCCGGCATGACGAGAGCGGCGAACGCGTAGCCGGTTTCCTCGGTGAGATTTCCGCTGCTCGGCAGCCGCCGGCAAAGGTAACTCAGCATCCAGAACGCGAATGCCATCGGCGCCGCGGCCACGAGTGTCCAGAAAAGGGCCTTGCCGGTCAGCGCTAGGCGATCCGTGCGGATGCGGCGCATCGGAGCCGTCAAGCGCTCGAGCTTTTGCGCCAGGCGCCAGCGCGCCATGACCAGCAGGACCAGGACAACCGCGGCCGCCGACGATATCAGCGGCGCGCCGACGATCGCCTGTTCGACGTTGACGGCCACGCGCGTCCACCGGCGCGTACCGAAGAATGTACCGAGGTCCTGGGACAGCTGCGCGAACCAGGCCGCGTCGATCGGCTTGTGGCTTGGCGTCCACAGCAGGCGCGCATCGAGGATGTTGTCGAGTTTCTCGGTCGAGGCGACGAGTTCGCGCAGCGTCTGTTCGGCGTCGCCCTCGACAGTCGCAAGACGAGTCTGCTGGAGCAGCAGTGCCTGCACGATCTCGGCGCGCGTGTTGAGCAGGCGAAACGCACTGGTGCGAAGGTCGTTGAGGCGTTCGGGCGGCGGCGCCGGCATGCGCGACAAGGCCTGGTCTGCGGCGCTGCCAAGGTCGCTCAGGCTGCCCTGCTGCTCGCGCAGGCCGATCAGGTTTATGCGTGTCTGGGCGAGGTCGGTCTGAAGCTTGGCCAGCGAGCGCTTGAGCAACGTCAGCGACTTCAACTTGCTCTTCTCGGCCAGCAGGATCAGGCCAACGGCTTCGCTGACACCGCCGATGCGGATGCGTTCCTCGGTGTTCTTCAGCGCCTGTGCGGTGTCGCGCCGCCAGTTCTCCCAGTCCAGCTGCTGCGCGCGCAACTGGCTGAGCTGGTGGACCGAGTCGGCGAGCTTTTCGGCCAGCGAAACGTTGACGTTCGCCGGTTCGCCGAGCGCCCGGAACTCGGCCGCGAACCGGTCGCGTTCTTGCGTGACGCGCGTGGCCAGGTCGGCGGCTGCCGCACCGGTGCGGTCGAGCACGAGATTTTCCAGCGCCGCGACGTGCTGGTTCAACTCGCTGACCCTGCGCTGGCGATCGCGCAGCTGCGCGGCGAGCAGGCGCATGCGGCTTTCGTAGCTGCGGTCTTCCAGGTTCAGCAGTTCGATCTGGATCGTCGCGCGCCGCGCGGCGGACTGCCTGCGCAGTGTCTGCGCCTGCGCCGTTGCGCCATCGCCCGCGGCCGGTATCGGTTCGCCGCTCTTGTCCAGCGCTGCGCGCGCCGCCGCCAGTTCGGCGCGCAGCAGGCCCGGCCGCAGCGTCTGCTGATCGAACTCGGCCTGCAGCGTGGCGGCAGCAGACTTCGCGGCGGCGAGGTCGTCGCGCTCGCGCGCCTGCAAGACCTCGAGCTGTTCGACGCTGGCGCGTTCGGGCAGTGCGGTGCGCCACGCGAGCAGCGCGGTCGTGTCGTTTTGCGCGAGGGTCTCCTCGAGTTTCTGCGCCTCGGCGTCGGCACCCGCGGAGCTCTGCGTCAGGGCCTGCCATTGAAGCGCAAGTTCGTCGGCGGCGGCCTCGTCGTCCTTGGCCGCGCGCAGCAGTTCTTCGATCTTGCTGCGCTGGTCGGCATCGCGTGTCTTTGCTGCCGCCTGCAGTGCGGCGTCGATCGCCGCCGCATGCGATGCGGGCAGGGCCGGCGCCGCTGGAGCCGCCGGCGCGGTCGGCGCCGCGCTCTTGAGCCAGCGCTCGCGCAGCGCCTTCTCATCGTCGACGCTGATGGTCTTGAGCGCGGCGTTGATGATGTCGCGCAGCGTCGGCCAGTCGTCGCGGACGGCGAGGGTCACGGGCGTTTCGAGCGCGAGCTGGCCCGACAGGACGATGTCCTTGTCGAGTTTCAGTCGCGCGAGCGTATCGGCGGTCCGGAACGGGTCGCCGACGAACGCGTCGACGGTCTTGTCGCGCAGCGCGTTCAGGGCGGCGGCAATATCGGGGAAGCTGGTCGGCTTGGCCGAGCTGTCCTGCGCGGACAGCAACGCCGCCCAGGGAGACGTTGCCACCAGCGCTATGGAATGTCCTCTGAGCTGATCCAGGCTGCTGAAGCCGGGGTCGCCGCTGCGCGCGAAGACGGCGGCGGACAGGCGCAGGTAAGGCGCTGTATGCAGCAAGCCCTGCTTGCCGTCGGCCCCGGGTGCCGCGGCCGACATCAGATCGGCGCGGCGTTCGGCCAGCGCGCGCAGCGCTTCGCTGCGACTGGCCACGCGCACGACGCGGAACTCCAGTCCGGTGCGTGCCGCGATCAGCTTGAGATAGTCCGCGCTGAGGCCATGCTGGTGGCCTTCGGCGTCGATGCCATCGATCGGGGCGAGGTCCGGATCCGGGGCGACGCGGATGACCTTGTGCCCCGCCAGCCACTGGCGCTGGGCCGAAGTCAGCTCGAGCTGCTGGGCGCCTAGCGTGGGCGCCAGGGCCAGCAGAATGAAGAAAATCGCCAGCGCATACGGGGGTTTGAAGCGCTCGAGCGGTCGTCTGGCCGCTGCGGGTTCGCGGTCCGGACAGGGCAAATGCATCATCGGCTTGCGAGACCACGCCGTAAAAGGGTAATATTAGCCTCTTTTCTCAATGATTTGCGGAGCTCACGCCATGAAAGCCGACATCCATCCCAAGTACCAGAACGTGGTATTCCAGGATGTCTCCTCGAATTTCGCGATTCTCACGCGATCGACGATGACCAGCAAGGAAACGATCAAGTGGGAAGACGGCAAGGAATATCCTGTCG
>DATIEJ010000485.1:0-2862 GCA_035455825.1 Rhodanobacteraceae bacterium
CGCTACGTCGGGCACGACGTTGACTAGCGCGCGCAGCCGCGCGTGCGCGCGCATCGCTTCGTCCGGCGCCAGCCCGAGCCGGTGCATGCCGGTGTCGAGTTTCAGCCACACGCGCAGCGTCCGCGGATCGCGATCAGCTTCGAGCCAGCGCAACTGCGACTCGTGATGCACGACCGCGTCGAGGCGCAACCTGCGGAATTCGACCAGGTCGGCGGCTTCGTCGGGACCGCTCAGGACGACGATGCGGCTGGCGATGCCGGCGGCACGCAGGCGCAAACCGTCGCCGAGCGCGGCGACGCCGAACGCATCGGCGTCGCCGAGGGCGCGCGCGACGCGCTCGAGACCGTGGCCGTAGCCGTCGGCCTTGATGATCGCCATGACCTTTGCGCCGCGCGACCGCTCGCGCACCTTCGCAAGATTGCGCCGCAGCGCGCCCAGATGAATCGTCGCCAGCGCCGCACGGCTCATCGCGCGGACCGCTGCGGCCGGCCGGCTGCGAGACGATTACCGCACATGGTTCTGCAACTGCTGGCGCTTGGATCAGGCACGATATGGGGTTCGCTCACTGGATGATCTAAACTGCGTCCGCTACATTCCAACCAGCCACTGCAATCGGAAGTCACGCCGGCTCATGGTCGGCGCGAGTGAAGGCGTTTTTGTGGCAAGAACATGGCGGCCCTCGAACGCAAACAACTTCGCCACGGAACAAGATACGAATCCATGCAGCAGACAGCGAATCAGGATGCATCCGGGCAGGCGATTGTATCCGTCTCCGGGGTCAGCAAGACCTACGCCGGCGGTTCTGTCGCGCTCAAGCAAGTCGACCTGGCGATCCGGCGTGGCGAAATCTTCGCGCTCCTCGGCCCCAACGGCGCGGGCAAGACGACCCTGATCAACATCATCTGCGGCATCGTCACTCCGAGCGAAGGGACCGTCGTCGCCGACGGCCACGACATCATCCGCGACTACCGCGCAGCGCGATCGAAGATCGGCCTCGTTCCGCAGGAATTGCATACCGATGCGTTTGAAAGCGTCTGGAGCACCGTGAGTTTCAGCCGCGGATTGTTCGGCAAGGCGCCGAATCCTGCACACCTGGAAAAAGTTCTGCGCGACCTGGCGTTGTGGGACAAGCGCGGCGCAAAGATCATGACCCTGTCCGGCGGCATGAAGCGGCGCGTCCTGATCGCCAAGGCGCTGTCGCATGAACCGACGATCCTGTTCCTCGACGAACCCACGGCCGGCGTCGACGTCGAGCTGCGCCACGACATGTGGCAAATGGTGCGCCGGCTGCGCGAGAGCGGCGTGACGATCATCCTGACCACGCACTACATCGAAGAAGCCGAAGAGATGGCCGACCGCATCGGCGTCGTGCGCAAGGGCGAACTGATCCTGGTCGAGGACAAGGACGTGCTGATGCAGAAACTCGGCAAGCGCCAGCTGACCTTGACCCTGCAGAGCCCCCTGGAGCAGATTCCGCAAGCGCTGTCCGACCTGCCGCTGGAGCTGACCCAGGACGGCCATGCGCTGATCTACACGTTCGACGTGCGCCACGAGGAAACCGGCATCGCCGCGCTGCTGAAGCGCCTGGCCGAGCAGCACATCGACTTCAAGGACCTGCACTCGAGCGAAAGCTCGCTCGAGGACATTTTCGTCAGCCTCGTGAGGACGCCGTCATGAGCCTGACGATGAACGTCCATGCGATTCGCGCGATCTACCGCTTCGAGATGGCACGCACGTTCCGCACGATCACGCAGAGCATCGCTTCGCCGGTGTTGTCCACGTCGCTGTATTTCGTCGTGTTCGGCTCGGCGATCGGCTCGCGCATGGGCGAGGTCGGCGGCGTCAGCTACGGCGCCTTCATCATCCCGGGCTTGATCATGCTGGCGCTGCTCAACGAGAGCATCTCGAACGCGTCGTTCGGCATCTACCTGCCGAAGTGGTCCGGCACGATCTACGAACTGCTGTCGGCACCGGTCTCGCCGCTCGAAGTCGTGATCGGTTACGTCGGCGCCGCCGCGACGAAGTCGGTGATGCTCGGCATATTGATCCTCGCCACCGCGCGAATCTTCGTACCGTACGAGATCGCGCATCCCCTGTGGATGGCGGTGTTCCTGCTGCTGACGTCGGTCACGTTCAGCCTGTTCGGTTTCGTCATCGGCCTGTGGGCGGATGACTTCCAGAAACTGCAGGTCATTCCCCTGATGATCGTCACGCCGTTGACCTTCCTCGGCGGCGCGTTCTACTCGATCAACATGCTGCCGCCGGTCTGGCAGACGATTACCCTGTTCAATCCCGTCGTCTACCTGATCAGCGGATTCCGCTGGAGCTTCTACGGCGTCGCCGACGTCAACGTCGCGCTCAGCGCGGGCATGACGCTGGGGTTTCTTGGCTTGTGCCTGACGGCGGTCTACTGGGTATTCAGGACGGGGTACAAGTTGAAGTCCTAGCAACTTCATTGATCGTCATTCCGGCGGCTCTCAACAGCGGAGCTGGTCAAGCCGGAATCCAACGCCTTGCTCTTGTGTTTTGAAGTGCAGTGCTTCCACTCGCCCTGCGGGCGAGCGGGCTACTTTCTTTGCTTGTGCAAAGAAAGTAACCAAAGAAACACACCCCCGGTGGCGCGGTCTCCGGGCATCCTGCCCTGCGACTCCGCGGGGCTGCTCCGGGGTTCGCTGAATGTACGTCCTTGTACATGCAGCGAACGGGCGCGCATCGTGCGCGCCCTCCTTGGGACTTTCCTGCGCAGCCTCGCCGCGCCACAGGGGGCCCCGTTCGGGCGGCATCCTGCCGCAGAAGCAACAGCGCGCACTTTTTTTTCTTCTTCGCTTGGTCTGCCGAAAGGCGAACGACGGAGCGCGCTAG
>DATIEJ010000486.1:0-15717 GCA_035455825.1 Rhodanobacteraceae bacterium
CGCGGCGCCAAGCTGCGGTGGCGCCGGCGGTGCCAGTTCGGCCTTGCCGAGCCGCTCGAGCGCCGCTTGCGCCGACCTGACGGAGTCGGCGCCGGCATCGAAATCGAGCTTCAATTCCGCCTGCGCCTGCGCGATCGCGGCACGATAGCGCGCCGTGTCTTGGGCCAGCAACGCCGCGTCGGCATCGCGCAGGTCGAGCACGAACAGCTGGCGCGCCAGCGCGGCATCGTGACGCTGGGCGACGGCGGCGGCATCGGCGCCGGTGCGCACGCGCACGAGGTTGCCGAACACGTGCCACCAATGCGACTCCTCGCCGGTAGCGTCGCTGTCGCGCCGGGCCGGCGGCAACTGCGCCGCATCGGCGCGCAACGTGGCCAGCGCCGCCGCGGTTGCGGACAGGTCGGCGCCGCCGAGGTTGGACAAGCCGTCGATCTCGGCGCTTATACTTTGCCGCACTGTGGAAAATGCCGGATCCTCGATCGCGGCCAGTGTCGTGTCGGCCAGGCGATACGCCGCGATCGTCGCGGCCGGGTCATGAAACAGCGCGAAGCGTTCGCCGCCGAGCGCAAGCAGCATCTCGCTTTCGTCGAGCAGCATCGCGTCATGGCCGGTCAGGCGCTTGTCGGCGAGGTTGGCGATCGCGTCCTCGACCAGCCGCGCGCGCTCGCCGAGGCCGAGCAATTGCTCGCGCAGCGACTGGTTGACCTTGCCGGCGTCATCCAGGCGTGCGCGCAGCGTTTCGGTGTCGCGCCGCGCCTGCTCGTTGCCGCGCGCGAGCGCGGCGATTTGCGCGTCGACCTGCTGGATGTCGGTCTGCGCGAGGCGCTGCTGTTCGGCGTCGAGCGTCCAGGTGCGCCAGAACAGATAGGCAACGGCGCCGAGCAGCGCGATCGCGATGAGCCACGGCGCGACCTGGCGCCGCGGTCGCGCCGGCGCTGCCGGCGGCGGCGACGCGGCAGTCTCGGGTTCGGGGTTCGCAGCGGGGATTTCCTGATCGCTCATGCCGGCATGCTAGCGAAAAACGGCGCTCGATGCCCGCGCACGGAGGTGAACCGGTGCGGAGGCGTTACAGCCGGTGCAACGCCATGACGATGCACGCGCGCTCGAGCAAGGCCGCCGGTTCGGCCGACGCGGCGACGTGCACGCGCGCGCAACCGAGCGTGTGCGCAATCTCCGCGATGCGCGCGCTGCTGACCACGCAGTCGTTGGCCGCGAGGTGCGCGAACAACGGCGGTGACAGCGCGGCGTGCAGGTTCGTGAGCGCGTCGGCGCTCGAGAACAGGCTGATCAGCGGCGTTGGAGCGGCTTCGAGCGCGCGCAGGTGGCGCCGATCCAATCGTGGCCGTGCGCGCTCGTAGGCGTTGACGAACTCGATGCGCGCGCCGCGCGCGCGCAGTTCGCGCGGCAGCAGGTCGCGGCCGCCCGGCGCGCCGACCAGCACGACGCGGCGGCCGCGCAGGCGCGCGAACAGCGGCAGCGCGAGCAAGCCTTCGCTGTCGCGGCGCACCGGCGGATGGATCACGTTCTTCACGCCGCGCCGCTGCAGCGCGAGCGCGCTGCCGCGGCCCGGAGCGCAGACCTGGGTGGTCCGCCCCAGGCGCAAGCGCGGCAGCAACGCAAACGCGAAGCGCACGGCTGCGGGACTCGTGAAGATCACGATGTCGGCGTTGCGCGCGCCATGCAGTTGTTTGCGCACCTGCGCACCGTCTTGCGCGGCACGCAGACCGATCCCGGGCAGGCTGACGGCATTTCCACCGAGCATGCGGACGCGTCGCCGAAGCGAAGCAGCCGTGCCGCTCGGCCTCGTCACGACGACGCTCGCGCCGGCCAGCGGACCGGCCGGAAGCGAACGTCGGGGCGCGCGGGAGGCCATGCGGCAATCGTACAGCAGGGGCCGAGGGCTGAGGGCCGAAAAGCAAAATGCGCGATCCGCCTTTGATCTTCAGCCTCAGCCCTAAGCCCTAAGCCCTCAGCCCTCAGCCCTCTGCCTTCCCCTTGCCCCCTCGCCCAAACCTGCGCACACTGCGCGACCTCATGCCGACCCCCAGCAACGACGAACTCGCCGCGCAGTTCGAGCAGCAACTGCTCGCCGACATCCCGCTCGCGCGCGCAATGCAGTTGCGCGTTGCCGACTCGACCCCTGAGCGGTTGCGCCTGGCGGCGCCGCTCGCGCCGAACATCAACGACAAGGGCTGCGCGTTCGGCGGCAGCCTGGCGAGCCTGATGACGCTGGTCGGCTGGGGCCTGATCGTGCTGCGGCTGCGCGCGCTCGGCCGCAGTTGCGACATCTACGTGCAGGACAGCATGGTGCGCTACCTGGCGCCGGTGTGGTCGGACTTCGTCGCCGAGGCGCAGCTTGCCGAGGGCGAGTCGTGGGATGCGTTCCTGTCGACACTCGAGCAGCGCGGGCGCGCGCGGCTGCGTGTCGTCAGCCGTGTTCCGCTCGACGACGGCAGCGACGCCGCGACGCTCGAGGCGCGCTTCGTTGCGATCATCGCCCCGGAAGCCTGACCGCCGGGCCGATTTGCTGCACAATCGCCTCGTCCGGAGACTCGCCGTCAAATTACGGAGCACCCATGTCAGCTCGTTCAGTTTTGCTCCTCGTCGTGGCTTTGCTCACCCTGACCGGTTGCCCGGTAAAGCAGAACGCGTTGTTGCTCGAGGACACGTTGTCCAGCTACGCGGCCGCCATTCGCTGGGGCCACATGGAAGATGCGCTCGGATTCGTCGATCCGGAAACGCTGAAGAAGCATCCGGTAACCGCGCTGGACCTGGCGCGCTATCAACAGGTGCAGATCACCGTCTATTCCGACGCGGGGCCGGTGCACATCAACGACAACGAAGTAAGCCAGATCGTCGAGATCGGCCTGGTCAACATCAATACCCAGGCGGCCCGCTCGATCGTCGACAAGCAGCTGTGGCGCTACGACGCCAAGACGAATCACTGGTGGCTCGTGTCGGGCTTGCCGGACATAACCGTCCATTAGGAATTCGCTGTCCGGCGAAGCCGGGGCCGTGTCGCAACAATACGAAGACCAGCAATCCGCTCTATCCGCTCGATCTTCTCCTGGCTTTTCTTCGTGTGCTCCTGCGACCTTCGCGGTTCAGTCTCGCGCTCCATGGATCCGCCGGCCTTTGCACACCGGCGGCCGCTCGCGGATAATCAGCGCGTTGTTTCCCGCCTTGCTGCTCAATCCCATGTCCGAAATCCTGCACCGGCTGCCCGAGTTCATCGGCAATCACACCCTGTTGGCGATGTTGTTCCTGTCGGTGCTCGTCGCCTGGATCGCCAGCGAAGTGTCGCGGCTGTTCCGCGGTTATCGGGAGGTCACGCCGGCCGCGCTGACCCAGTTGATCAATCGCGACAGCCCGCTGGTCGTCGACCTGTCGAGCACGCAGGATTTCGAGAAGGGCCACATTCCCGGCGCGCGGCATGTGCCGCTGAGCCAGTTCGACCCGGAGAACAAGGACCTGGCCAAAGTCCGCGAACTGCCGGTTGCGGTCTACTGCAAGACCGGCACGACATCCGCGCAGGCAGCCACGCGCCTGGTCAAGGCCGGGTTCAAGCGCGTGTTCTGGCTCGGCGGCGGGCTGGCCTCCTGGCAGCAGGCCGACTTGCCGCTCGTCCGGGGCCGGTAACGCGTCACAGTTTCCGCTGCAGGGCGGCGCGGCATCGCTGCCGAACGTGCAGCGCGTGGCCCATCGTGGGATAATCCGCGATCTTTTCCCACGATCCTTTCCGGGACCGATTCATTTCGATCCCGTTTCACTCCGGAGCAGCATTTCCATGACCGAGAACAGCACCCTCAATCCGTCCGCCAATGGCGCCGGCGACACCGCCGCGCAATTGTCCCTGCAAAAGGTATACATCAAGGACGCCTCGTTCGAGGTTCCCGGTGCACCGCAGATTTTCCAGGAGCAGGGCCAGCCGCAAGTGCAGCTGAACCTGTCGCAGCAGGTCGGCACGCTCGCCGACAACATCTACGAAGTCGTGCTGACCGTGACGGTCACGTGCAAGCTCGCCGACAAGACCGCGTATCTGGCGGAAGTGCAGCAGGCCGGCGTGTTCGGCATGCAGGGTTTCGACGCGCAGAACCGCGATACGGTGCTCGCGACCTACTGCCCGAACGTGCTGTTTCCGTACGCGCGCCAGATCGTCTCGGACCTGATCCAGAATGGCGGATTCCCGCCGTTCCTGCTGCAGCCGATCAATTTCGAGTCGCTGTATGCCGAGCAGATGCGCCGCCGTGCGGAAGGCGAGCAACAGCTCAACGCCTGATCGAAGCGTCGGGTCGGCCGCTGCCTCGTGAGAAGTGCTGCCGGCCGCCGCGCTTCTTGTGAGGAGTAAGGTCGGCCGCTGAGCGGCCTCGTGGAGGTCGGTCGCCTTTGGCTCGCTCGTTCGGAGCAGCGCAAACATCGCTTGCGACGCGTCCCTGACGAGGCGGCGCGAGCCGCCGACCTAAGTTCCTCACGAGGCGGCGAAGCCGCCGACCTCGCCAAGCTACCGCTTTACACCCAGTCCACCTCTCCGTAGGCTCGTCTCCATCGAGGGGCAACGCATGTCGAACACGTCGACGACGAAAGTCGCTGTGCTGGGCGCAGGTTCATGGGGCACGGCGCTCGCGGCCGTGCTCGCGCGCAACGGCGCGCCAACCACGTTGTGGGGCCGTGACGCCGCGGCCGTCGCGCAGATCGCCGCCACGCGCCGCAACGCGCGCTATCTGCCCGATCTGGAATTGCCGGCGCAGCTGTCGATCTCGGCCGATCTTGCCGCCAGCGTCCGCGGCAAGGCGGTCGTGCTGATCGTGACGCCGAGCCATGCCTTCGGCGCGCTGCTCGAGCAGATCGTCCCGCATTTTCCGCATGACGCGGGCCTGGCGTGGGCGACCAAGGGATTCGATCCGCCGTCCGGCCGCTTCCTGCACGAACTGGCCGCGGAGAAGTTGCCGCACGCCGCGTCCGCGATCGTCACCGGGCCGTCGTTCGCACGCGAAGTCGCGCAGGGATTGCCGACCGCGGTCACCGTGCATTCAGCCGTGCCGGCGTTCGCGCAACGCGTCGCGGAGTTGCTGCACAGTACGCATTTTCGCGCCTACACCGGCAACGACATGATCGGCGCCGAACTGGGCGGCGCGATGAAGAACGTGCTCGCCGTCGCGACCGGCGTCGCCGATGGCATGAAGCTCGGCCTCAACGCGCGCGCCGGCATGATCACGCGTGGTCTCAACGAAATGCTGCGCCTCGGCGCCGCGATCGGTGCGCGCCCGGAAACGCTGATGGGCCTGGCCGGACTCGGCGACCTCGTGCTGACCTGCACCGGCGACCTGTCGCGCAACCGCCGGCTTGGCCTGGCGCTCGGCCGCGGCGTGCCGCTGCGCGAGGCAGTCGCCGAAATCGGCCAGGTCGTCGAAAGCATCGAAACGGTCGACACGATCATGCGCCTGGCGCAACGCCACGGTCTGGATCTGCCGATCGCTCACGGCGTCCAGCGCGTGCTGCACGAACAGATGACGCCGTCCGAGGCGCTGCGCCAGTTGCTGGCGCGCGAACGCAAGCCGGAATATCCGAGCTAGTACGCATCCGGCGCGCTCGAACCGCGCTGGGTGCGGTAACAAGCATACGCGGCGTTCGAGTCCTGTTAGAGTCGATGCATGCGTTGAGCCTCGAGCCGCATCTGGCCGGCGGCTGAATCATCTTGCGAACGGCCCGCGCGCCTTGAGCGCGCGGTTCTTCGTTCATCTTGCATACCGACTCGCTTCGTATAGTCACGCCCACTGACTCGCATCCACGGGCGCGGGCACAACGGATCAACACGACAAGGCAGGGGCTCGGCATGGCGAGCTGGAATACAACAGCGACCCTGATGTACGTACTGCTGGGCACCGTGGCCGCGTCGGCGCAAGCGGATGCACCGGCTTCGGGGCTGGCCGTGCATCGCGCGATCGTCCCCGGCACGCCGCAGTCGATGAACGTCACGACGGTCTACGACCCGATCTTCAAGAATGGTTTCGAAGATCCGTGCAGCGAGGATGCCGACAGCGATGGGCTGCCCGATTGTGTCGAGACGAACACCGGCGTCTGGGTCAGCGCCACGAACACCGGCACCGACCCGCACAATCCCGACACCGACGGCGACGGACTGCTCGACGGTGAAGAGGTCTACGGCAGCGCCGGTGGACTCGACCTGCCCGGAATGGGAACCAATCCGTTGCACAAGGACATCCTGATCGAATACGACTGGTTCGACGACGCGAGCGGCTGCGCCCAGCATTCGCATCGTCCGACGCCGGAAATTCTCCAGGGCGTTCACGACTTCTTCGCCAACGCGCCGATCGCGAACCCCGATGGCGTGACCGGCATCAACGTCATCCAGGATTACGGTCAGGGCGGCGTCTTCACCGGCGGCAACCTGATCGTGGATGCGGCCAATCCGACCGCCCTCGTCGACGGCCCGGTCGGATATCCGCAATACAACAGCTACGAGGCGGCGAACTTCGCCGCGAACCGGCACAACTATTTCCACTATGTGCTGATGGCGCACCAGTACGACAACCAGCAAGGCAGCACGAGTTCGTCCGGATCGGCGACGACGCCCGGCTACGAGGTCATGGTCACGCTGGCGTGCTGGGCGAACGACACGAGCGGCACCGGCGCGGCCTACATCCGCAATTCGATCGTGCACGAACTTGGCCACAATCTCGGCCTGCAGCACGGCGGCGACGAAGCGTGCAACTACAAACCGAACTACAGTTCGGTCATGAACTACCGCTACGAATTCATCGGCATCGACAGCGGCTGCCGCGGCACCGGCGATGGAGCGAGTACGCTCGACTACTCGCACGGCGACCGGCTGCTCCTGGACGAGAACAACCTCGATGAAACCGCCGGCATGTGCACCAGTGCGGTCGTGCCGGTCGACTGGAACGGTGACCTGCAATACACGTCGGGCGTCGTGGCCGACATCAACAGTTACGGCCTCGAGACGACCGAGTGCGGCGGTACGAATACGCTGCTGCACGACTTCAACGATTGGGCAAACCTGCGGCTCGCCTCGGTCGTCACGTCGTTCACCAGCGGCGGCGGCCCGGCCAGGGCGAACATGTCTGCGCTGCCCGCTCCTGCGTCATGTGCGCCGATCCCGAGCTATCCGAGGGGACCGTGATGACCAGACTCAACACATTGCTGATCGGGTTCGCCGGCCTCGTCTGCGCGTCGGGCGCGGTGCCGCTGCGCGCCGCGACGCATCCGGTCGTGGTGCAGTTCAGGCCGGCGCTGCCGCTGGCCGGCCAGACCGTCACGGCGCGGCTGAGCAACGGGCAGAGCAAGGCCTGCTGGCCGCCCGCCACGTCGATCACGCGCGACAACGCCACCGTCACGATCAAGCTGGACTACGACGATGCCTGCCCGTCGCAGTACCTGACGCCGTTTCGCGACTATGTCCTCGGCGGGTTCCCGGCCGGCACCTACAACCTGCTGGTCATGAGCTGCAGCAACAATCCGCCACCGTTTCCGAGCGAATGCAATGTCGTCCTGCGATCGTCGTTCGGCGTGCTGGCGCCGCCGCTTCTCGACCCGGCGCCGCTGTCGCCCTGGGTATCTGTCTTCCTGCTCGGCGGGCTGGCCGCGGCAACGGCGCTGCACCTGCGTCCGGTCAGGTGCCGCCGGCGAACGTGATCTGGCGCCACGCCTCGTAGACGACGACGGCGACCGCATTGGACAGATTGAGGCTGCGGTTGCCCGGACGCATCGGCAGGCGCAGGCGCTGCGCCGCCGGCAGCGCGTCGAGCAGCGCCTGCGGCAAACCGCGTGTCTCGGGTCCGAAGACGACGGCGTCGTCCGCGCCAAACTGCACATTTGTATACAATGTCGCCGCGCGCGTCGACAGCGCGAACAGCCGCGCCGGCCGCGCGGCCGCGGCGAATGAATCCAGGTCGTCGTGCACGGCGACCTGCGCGAACTCCACGTAGTCGAGTCCGGCACGGCGCAGCTTGGCGTGATCGAGGTCGAAACCGAGCGGGCGGATCAGGTGCAGCCGCGCGCCGCTGTTCGCGCACAGGCGGATGACGTTGCCGGTGTTCGGCGGAATCTCGGGCTGGTACAGGACGACATGCAGCATGCGCGGATTATTCCGCGCGCCACAGCCGCGGCACAACTAGGCGGTGTGCGCCTGGCAGGTCGATGCCGACTTGCGCACCGGCACGCGCAACGCGCGCATGACTTCGCGCACCGGCGCGCAGGACAGGTCGCAGGGCATCGTCACGCGCAATGACTGCGTCAGATCGATGCGCAGCGAGGACTCGCAGTTGGCGCCGGTCCGCAGCGCGGCGTGAATCGCGGCGGCCGCGCGCTCTTCGTTCGCGCCGGCATGGCTCAACACGAAACCGCCGAGCAGCACCCAGACTGCCAGCGCGACGAGTCCGCGCTTGAGCTGCATTTGCAGGTTCATGATCCGCTCCTTCCGTATACTTTTGCCAAGGTGGACAAGGCAAGCGCCGTGCCAGCGATCGCCGCCGACGGCGGCTTCCACGAAATAGATGCGCGATCAGGGAATTGGGTTGCGTGCTTCGGAGGCGATCGTGACTTCCGGCACGGCTTGGCCGCTCCTTGACCCGCGCAATCGGGGATAAATTGCGGAAACCGTGAGAAGTGCGGCCATGGATGGCCGCTTTTTGACCTTCGCAATCAGGGCCGAGTGCAAAAAAACCGTGAGAAGTGCGGCCACGGATGGCCGCTTTTTGACCCTCGCAATCAGGACGATTGCAAAAATTACTGTCCGCCAGCGGACACCAGTTTGTCCGCGGGCGTACAGTTCGCCGCCAGCGGCGTGGCCAGCGCGGCCTGGATCTGGGCCGGCGCCAGATCGTGGGCGACGGCAATCTTCGGGTACTCGTAGTGGACCCGATAGTTCTTCCCGGTCTTCACGTCGCGCACGTTCGAAAGACCCTCGTAGCGAACCAGCCGCCGCGTGTCGAGGTCGTAGCTGATGTCGATGTGCGGAAGCAGGAACGACACCCAGGAACTCGAGGCCAGGCGGAACGTGACCGAACCCGGCGGCGCCGCCGGCAGATCGATCCTGGCGACCTTGAATGCGAAGAACTTGCGCCGGCTCGGCACGAGGTAGGCGAACGGCAACGTATCGCCATGAACGAGCGCATCCCAGTGTTGTCGCGCGAACGCTTCGAACCCTGTATCGATCACGCCGTCGGCGGGCAGCTGCAGCGCATCGGCCTGTTCGGCCTGCGTCGCGCTGCGCTGGACATAGACCTCGCGCAGATCGCCGTTTCGGCGCACGCCCTCGCGGTAGCCGACGCGCGCGTCGACGAGATCGAAATCCGGCGCCTGCGCATTGCCATCGTCGCGCGAAAACTTGCGCGCGAACGCGCGTCCGTCGGGACACTGGTACAGCACGATGCGTTCGCCGCCGTGTTCACCGGAATAAAGGTAATGCGTTTCACGATACAGCAGCAGGTCGCCGTCGATCGCGTACGCGTTGCCCGAGAACGACTCGGTTCGTGGCTCGGCCGCTACCGGCAGCGCGAGCGAAGCCAGCGCGGTGGCGATGCCGAAGTGGCGAAAGAACTGTTTCATCGACCGATGCTGACGGTGGCTGGGGGCGTGCGCGTCAATATCACTGCACGTCCGCTATAGTCGCACGCTCAGGTGAATGCCACCTGATGGGCCGGACGCTGGATTCTCCGGCCCCGGAGTGGAAGCCGCCACGGCCGCGGATCACCAGGCGACCTCGGCGCCGCTGTAGTCGAGGAAGCGGCCGCTATCGCCGGGCTTCAGGCCGTCGATCACCTCGAGCATGGCCGCGACCGACTCGTTCGCGGCCAGCGGCGCCCGCGCGCCACCCATGTCGGTCCTGACCCATCCCGGATTGAGGCTGATGACGGTGATGCCGCGCGGGCCCAGTTCGGCCGCGGTCAGCCGCGTGACCATGTTCAGGGCGGCCTTGCTGATCGCATAGCTTGGCGTGTTGAAGGCCAGCGTGTCGGCGTGCGAGCCCAGGTCCGACGAAAGATTGACGACGCGCGCGGCATCGCCATGCTCGAGCAGCGAGGTCAGCGCCTGCGTCAGCAACAACGGGCCGATCACATTCGTCGCAAACGTCTCGGCAAAGGGTTTCGCGGCGAGTTCACCGTAACGTTCACCCGAAACGAGCACGCCGGCGTTGTTGATCAGTGCATCGAGGCGGTCGGTCAGCATGCCGGCCTCATGCGCCAATCCGGCGATCGAACGCTCCCTGGCCAGATCGAGCGGCAATACGTGCAGATGGCCGGGATGCGCCGCGGCCAGTTCGGTCAGCTTCAACGCCCGCCCCGGTTGACGGCACGCGGCAATCACGCGCGCGCCGCGCGCGAGCAACTGCTGCACGAATTCCAGGCCGAGTCCGCGATTGGCACCGGTGACGAGTACGCGTTGCATCGGCCTGGCTCCGGCAACATGAACAGTCTGAATGGTACAGCTAATGGCACATTGCGCATGCCGCGATCGGCGGCTAGGCTCGGCGGCCCACTGGATTCACCCGTAAGGAATCAGCATGCGTTCTGTTGTTGCCGCCAGCCTCTTGTGCGGCGCCCTGGCTCTTACCTTGGCCGGCGCTGCCGCGCGCGCCGCTCCGGCCGCATCTGCGCAGAAGGCTGACATGATCGATATCCCGTTCGAGAAATTCCAGCTCGACAACGGTTTGACCGTCGTCGTCCACGAAGATCACAAGGCGCCGATCGTCGCGGTCAGCGTCTGGTACCACGTCGGCTCGGCCGACGAACCGGCCGGCAAGACCGGCTTCGCGCATCTGTTCGAGCACCTGATGTTTTCCGGCTCGGAAAACCACAAGGGCACGTACTTCCAGCCGTTCGAACTGGCCGGCGCGACCGACATGAACGGCACGACCTGGTTCGACCGCACGAACTATTTCGAGAACGTGCCGACGACCGCGCTCGACATGGCGCTGTGGATGGAATCCGACCGCATGGGCCACCTGCTCGCGGCGATCGGCAAGACCGAGCTCGACACGCAGCGCGGCGTCGTCCAGAACGAAAAGCGCCAGGGCGAGAACCGGCCATACGGACGAGTCGACGAGAACATCCTGCTGAACACGTTTCCGGCCAATCATCCGTATCACCACAATACGATCGGCTCGATGGCCGACCTCGATGCGGCCTCGCTCGACGACGTCAAGCAGTGGTTCCGCGACTACTACGGCGCGGCCAACACGACCGTCGTGCTCGCCGGCGACATCACGCCGGCGATCGCGAAGGAAAAAATGCAGAAGTACTTCGGCGACATCGCGGCCGGGCCGCCGGTGCCGCGCCAGCAGGCCTGGGTCGCGCCGCGCAGCGAATCGACGCGCGGCACGCAGGAAGACCATGTCGCCCAGGTCCGCATCGTGCGCGAGTGGAACGTGCCGCAGGGCGGCGAACTCGACAACCGCCTGCTCGACCTCGCGGCGGTCGTCCTCGGCGGCGGCAAGACCTCGCGCCTGTACCAGCGCCTGGTCTACCAGGACAAGCTCGTCGACGACGTGTCGGTGCGCGTGCAGACATTCGCGCTCGCCAGCCAGTTCACGCTCGAAGCGGACGTGAAGCAAGGCGTCGACCCGGCCAAGGTCGAGGCCGCGATCGCGGACGAGTGGGCGAAATTCCTCAAAGACGGTCCGACCGAGGACGAACTCGCGCGCGCCAAGACCTCGATTCGCGCCGGCTTCATCCGCGGCCTGGAAAAAGTCGGCGGCTTCGGCGGCAAGGCCGTGTTGCTGGCCCAGGGCCAGGTCTATCACGGCAATCCGGCCGAATACAAAATCGCCCAGGAACGCAGCCAGGCGGCGACCGCGGCCAGCGTGCTCGAGGCAGCGCAGCGCTGGATCAGCAAGGGCGACTACACGCTGACGGTCGTGCCGGCCAGGCCCGGCGCCGACTTCGCCGCGCAGGACGCGCAAGTCAAGGGGCTGCCCGACGCGCCAGGAAAACCGGCGCCGGTACTGCCACCGGCGAAAACGTATACAACGGTAAAAAGCAGCATCGCGCGCGACGGCGGCGTGCCCAAGGTCGCGCAGTTTCCGGAACTGACGTTCCCGACCCTGCAGCGCGGCAAGCTCAAGAACGGCATCGAGATCGTGCTGGCCGAACGCAACACGATTCCGGTCACGCAGATCCAGCTGCAGTTCAACGCCGGTTACGCCGCCGACCAGGGCCGCAAGCTCGGCACCGCCAGCTTCACGTCCGCGATGCTCGACGAGGGCACGAAGGACCTCGACTCGATCGAGATCGCCAAGCGCGAGCAACGCCTCGGCGCCGTGATCGGCTCGGGCGCCGGACTCGACAGTTCCAGCGTCAGCCTGAACGCGCTGAATGCCGAACTGCCCGCGTCGCTCGCCCTGTTCGCCGATATCGTGCGCAATCCGGCGTTCCGCGATGCCGACATCGCGCGCATCCGCAGCCAGTGGCTGGCTGACATCGAACAGGAAAAGACCCAGCCGACCGGCCTGGCGCTGCGCACGCTGCCGCCGCTGCTGTACGGCAAGAAGCACGCCTATGGCATTCCGTTTTCCGGGTCCGGCACGCCCGAGTCGATCAAGTCGCTCAAAGCCGGCGACCTGGCCGCGTTTCATCGCGATTTCATGCGCCCGGACAACGTCAAGATCATCGTCGCCGGCGACACGACACTGGACACGATCATCCCCCAGCTCGAGCAGGTGTTCGGCGACTGGAAAGCGCCCGCCTCGCCGGTGCCGAAGAAAAACATCGCCGCGGTCGCCGCGCAGGCCAAGCCGCGCGTGTTCCTGGTCAATCGCAGCGACTCGCCGCAGGCATTCATCCTGGCCGGCGTCGTCGCGCCGTCGACGAAGGCGCCGAACAACCTGCAGATCCTGACGGCGAACGGCGCGTTCGGCGGCACTTTCACGTCGCGCCTGAACATGAACCTGCGCGAGGACAAGCACTGGGCCTATGGCGCCGGCAGCTTCCTGCAGGACGCCGTCGGCCAGCGCCCGCTGCTGGTCTATGCGCCCGTGCAGATCGACAAGACCGCCGAGTCCGCGGCCGAGGCGCTCAAGGAAATCCGCGCCGTCGTCGGCGACAAGCCGCTCACGCACGAGGAGATCGACAAGATCAAGGCCAGCCGCGTGCGCTCGCTGTCGGGCAACTATGAGACGACCGGCGCCGTGCTCAACGCGATCAACGCGATCGAGCTGTACGATCGTCCGGACGACTACGTGCAGACGCTCAAGCAGCGCATCGAGGCGCAGAGCGACGAATCGGTGCAGGCTGCGGCCAACGAGATCTATCGTCCGGATGCGCTGACCTGGGTCATCGTCGGCGATCTGTCGAAGATCGAGAAATCCGTACGCGCGCTGAATCTGGGCGAAGTGCAGGTACTGGACGCGGACGGCAAAGTGCTACGATGAATCCAGGTGAGCGGTGAACCGTAAGACGAAACGGGGCGGCGCTTCCCGCTCGCTGTCCCGCGGCTCACGGCTCACATTCATGAAAAAAGCAGCATTTGCAGCATTGATGATCGTTGCGGCCCTGCCTGCCGCATGCACATGGGTCAAGGAAACGCCGGGCGGCGACAAGGTGCGTGTCGCCTACGACGGCAACGTCAGCGGATGCCGCGACGCCGGCGCAATCACCGTATCGGTCGCCGACAAGGTCGCTTTCTATCATCGCCCCGACTTGAAGGTACGCGATGAGCTCGAGACGCTCGCGCGCACCCAGGCGGCAGGCATTCCGGCCGACACGATCAAGGCGACGGGCGAACCGGTCGACGGATCGCAATCGTTCGAGGCCTATGTTTGCGGCAAGGTCGTCGCGCGCCAGCCCGACGCGCGCCCGGCGGCCGCGCCCGACGAAGCGCAGACGCACGCGATCAAGGATCATTGAGCCTGGTCAACGCCGGTTAACTGAACGCGCGTTCGAACCTGCCCGGTTCACGGGCTGCACTTGGCAATCCCGGCCGGGGACGTGAAGCGCGTCAGCGCGAGTTCGAACGGCAATGGATTGTCGGGCAACCCCGGGAAGCCGGTCACCGTGCCGCTCGCCGCCAGGCAGTTGGCCTTCAATCCACTGAGCATGCCGCGCTGCTGCGGGTTGAACGCGGCCGGATCGTAGGCGCTGCCGAAGCGCGGGCCGATCGGCTGATAGAAGATCCCGGCGTAGCCATCGATGCCCTGTTCGCCGATGCCGGACAGCCACGCCTGGTTGCCCGCCGCATCGAAACCGAACCAGATCGCCGCGACATGCTGCGCATCGACCTGCTCGAACACGAAGCCGCTGCCGAGGTAGCGCGCGTCGTACCACGAACCGCTCGCCTGTGCGGGTGCCGTTGCCGTCGGAGTCGCGGCGCAGCTCAATCCGCTCAGCGCGGTGATCCGCGTGATCGGCACTTCGAGCGAACCCCAGTCGGCCGGACCGTCCCAGCGCATGTGGCCGTTGTTGCAATCGTCGAACACCAGGCCGATGCGGCCCCAGTGCGCGGCCTGCAGGTGACCGCCCGAATCGAGCGAAGAACGCACCACGTCGGTGAACTCGATGCCGTTGCCGAGCACGTCGCCGACGCCGAGCAGCCAGGCCTGCTGCCCCGGCGCCCCGGCAGGCGGATAAGTGAACATGTATACAAGCGCGCGGCCATCGTCGAGGACCTCCAGCGCGATGCCTTCGCCGTTGCGCGCCGGGTCGTACCACTGGCCGCTGTAGCGCGCATCGACCGGCGGCGCGGTGCTCGCCTGGCGCGGCCGGACCTGGCTGTCGAAAGTCGGCACGCTGATGCTCGCATCGTAGCGGCACGGGCCGCCGGCGCCGCCGGCTATTGCCGCCGTGCAGTCGGCCTGCAGATCGTTGACCGTCGGCTGCGGCGCGCCGGCGATCCAGGCGCGCAGCGCTTCCCAGCCACCGACGCCTTCGGCTTTGGTAAAGCCGCAATGGCTCGGCGTGGTTTCGTTGACCAGCGCGACGGTCAGTTGGTCTGTCGGCAGGGTCTGGCGCAGCACGTATTCGTTGGCTGGGATCACGAGCTGGTCCTGGCTCGTGTGTATCGAGACGACCTTGGCGCTGCCGATGCGGCCGCGGAAATCCGACACGTCGCGGAAATACAGCGAGGCAAACGGATTGGCCTGAATGCGCGCGATGTTCGCGTTGATCGTCGCGTCGCCGTAGTCGACGCCGATGTTGCTGAACGGATTGAGATCGTCGAGCTTGTCCGGCGCGCGCACCAGATCGCTCAGGGCGTAGGTCGCGTAAGCCGTATTCGTGACGAAGAACTTCTCGCTGGTGACGTAGCCCAGGCTCAGCAACTCGGTCAGGCGCCTCTGCATGGCGTCGTTGCGAACCTCTTTGGGCAGGTTGATGCCGGTGCACTGGTTCAGCGGAATCAGTGTCTGCAGCAGGAGCGCTTCGTCCTGGAGATCGGAAAGATTGTCCGGGATGTCGCTGAGGTTGTAGGCCCACGGATACGGCTGGTCGCCCTTCGGCAGATCGCCGGCGCCGGCGCAGACGACATCGTAGGCAAGGCGCAAGTCGAAACCGGCGTCCCACACGCGCGAACCGGCCGCCGGCGTGCACGCGGCGTAAACGCCCGGCACCGGCGCAAAGCGCGGGTCTTCGGCCAGCTTCAATGCGATCAGGCCGCCGAGCGATCCGCCCCACGGGATGATCGCGCCCGGCGTGCCGACCTGCGCCTTGAACGCGTCCAGCATTTCGGCATTGTCGTCGGGCGCCG
>DATIEJ010000487.1:0-3424 GCA_035455825.1 Rhodanobacteraceae bacterium
CGACGGGCTAGCGCCGGAACTGATCTCGGCGCTGCGCGCCTGCCTGGCCCGCGGCGAGCAGGCGCTGATTTTCCGCAACCGCCGCGGCTACGCGCCGGTCCTGCATTGCCACACGTGCGGCTGGCATGCGACCTGCGCGCGCTGCGACAAGCCGTTGACCTGGCATCGTGGCGCGGCGCGCATGCGCTGCCATCATTGCGGAGCGGAACAGCGCGTTCCGGAAAAATGTCCACAATGCGGCAATATCCACTTGACCGGCCTGGGCCTGGGCACCGAGCGCCTCGAGAGCAACCTCGCGGCGCTGTTTCCCGAAGTCCCGGTCGTGCGCATCGACCGCGAGACGACGCGGCGCAAGCACGCGTTCGACGAACTGCTTGGCAGCATCGCGCCGGACCAGCCCGGCCTGCTGGTCGGCACGCAGATGCTGGCCAAGGGCCACGACCTGCCGAACCTGACGATGGTCGCGATCGTCGGCGTCGACGAAGGCCTGTACAGCGTCGACTTCCGCGCCAGTGAACGGCTGTGCCAGCTGATCGTGCAGGTTTCCGGCCGCGCCGGCCGCGCGCTCAAGCCCGGAACGGTATGGCTGCAGACGCACAATCCCGATCATCCATTGCTGCGCCGGCTGCTGCGCGACGGCTACGCGGTCGCGGCGCGCGCGCTGCTGGCCGAGCGGCGCGAAACCGGATTGCCGCCGTACGCACATCTGGCGTTGCTGCGCGCCGAGTCGAGTACGCTGGCGCAGGTCGACGAATTCCTGCGGCGCGCCGTGGAACTCGGCGCGGCGCCGGCCGGCGTCAGCCTGCTCGGGCCGATGCCGGCGCCGATGCCGCGCCGTGCCGGACTGTATCGCGGGCAGTTGCTGCTGAGCGCCGACGAACGTTCGCCGCTGCATGCGTTCCTGGCGACATGGCTCGAGCGCCTGCGCGACGACAATGCGGCGCGGCGCGTGCGCTGGTCCCTTGACGTCGACCCGATCGATCTCTATTGATTGGACATGGCGAACCAGAATCATCGCGTCGTAATCGTCGGTGGCGGCTTCGGCGGCTTGTGGGCGACGCGTGCGCTGGCCGACGCGCCGGTCAGCGTGGTTCTGATCGATCGCGAAAATCATCACCTGTTCCAGCCGCTGCTGTACCAGGTCGCGACGGCCGGCCTGTCTTCGCCGGACATCGCCGCGCCGCTGCGCCACATCCTGCGCAAGCAACAGAATGTCGAAGTGCGGCTGGCCAGCGTCGAACGCGTCGAGCCTGAAGCGCGGCGCGTGTGGCTCGACGATGGCAATGCGGTGGACTACGACACGCTGCTGCTGGCCAGCGGCGCGACCCATACGTATTTCGGTCATGACGAGTGGGCGAAATTCGCGCCGGGGCTGAAAACCCTCGACGACGCGCTGCTCCTGCGCCGCCGGCTGCTGCTCGCGTTCGAGCGCGCCGAAGCCGAGACCGATCCGACGCGACGCGACGCCTGGCTGAGCTTCGCGATCGTCGGCGGCGGCCCGACCGGCGTGGAACTGGCCGGAACGCTGGCGGAGATCGCGCGGCACACGCTCAAGCGCGAGTTCCGGCACATCGATCCGGCCTCGGCGAAAGTGCGCTTGCTCGAAGCCGGGCCGCGGATCCTGTCGAGTTTTCCCGAGTCGCTGTCGGAAAAGGCGCGCTCGCAACTCCAGCGGCTCGGTGTCGAGGTCGTCACCGGCACGCCGGTCGACGAGATCGACGCCGAAGGTTACCGGCTCGGCGGCCGGTTCGTGCCGGCGCGCACGGTAGTCTGGGCCGCCGGCGTCGCGGCATCGCCGATCGCGCAATCGCTCGCCGTCGCGCTCGATCGCAGCGGACGCGTACCGGTGCTGCCTGACTTGACCGTGCCGGGCCATCCGGAAATTTTCGTCGCCGGCGATCTGGCGACGATCACGCAGGACGGCCGGATGGTGCCCGGCATCGCGCCGGCGGCGAAGCAGATGGGCCGCCACGTCGCCTTGACGATTCGCGCGCGCCTGGCCGGGAAAAACTCCACGCCATTCCGCTACCGCGACTACGGCAACCTCGCGACGATCGGGCGCATGGCCGCCGTCGTCGACCTGCACGGCTTTCGCTTGTCGGGGCTGCTCGCCTGGTGGTTCTGGCTCGCCGCGCACGTGTTCTTCCTGATCGGCTTCCGCAACCGCATCGTCGTGCTGCTGAACTGGTTCATGGCGTACTGGAGCTACCAGCGCGCGGCGCGCATCATCGTCGGCCACTCCCACACGCCATCACCAGGCGCAGAGCAGGAAGAGACTTAGGACGCGGATTACGCGGATGACCGCGGATAAGAGCGGATAGTGCAGAGCTAAAGCGGATAGAACAGATGTATTGATGCCGATTTGCCGCGCAGATTGCGGGCGCGCCGGATACCCACCCGCTGCTTCTGCAAAACAAGTTTGCTTTTATCCGCTTTTATCCGCGGTCATGCGCGTAATCCGCGTCCAAAATTTTTTTGCTCGTACCTAAAAAAAACGGCCCGGTATGCCGGGCCGTCTTCGAAACTGTTCAGCGAACTCGCTTACGCCGCGAACAGCGTGCGCATCTTCTTCATCGCGTTGACTTCGATCTGGCGGATGCGCTCGGCCGATACGCCGTACTCGTCAGCCAGTTCCTGCAACGTCGCCTTGTTGTCGTCGCGCAGCCAGCGGCGCTGAATGATGTCGCGCGAGCGCGCGTCGAGCTTGGCCAGGCCCTGCTTCAGCGAATCCAGGTCCGACTCTTCCTGGTCGTCGGTCTCGAGCGTGTTGTACGGGTCGGCGCCGTGGTCGACCAGGTACGCAACCGGCGAGGGCTTGGCGTCGTCGTCGGCATCGGTCGGCGCATCGAAGGCCATGTCGTGGCCGCTCAGGCGCGATTCCATCTCGAGCACGTCGGCGACCGGCACGCCAAGATCCTTGGCGATCGCCTGCACTTCCTTGGAGTTCATCCAGCCCAGGCGCTTCTTCGACTTGCGCAGGTTGAAGAACAGCTTGCGCTGCGCCTTCGTCGTCGCGATCTTGACGATGCGCCAGTTGCGCAGGATGAACTCGTGCATCTCGGCACGGATCCAGTGCACGGCAAACGACACCAGGCGCACGCCCATGTCCGGGTCGAAGCGCTTGACCGCCTTCATCAGGCCGATGTTGCCTTCCTGGATCAGGTCCGACAGCTGCAGACCATAACCGTTGTAGCCGCGCGCGACGTGCACGACGAAACGCAGGTGCGACATGACCAGGCGTTTGGCCGCGTCGAGATCGTCTTCACCGTTGTAGCGGCGCGCAAGCGCCTGTTCTTCGTCGAGCGTCAGAACCGGAATCTGGTGCACGGCGTTGATGTACGCATCGACGCTGCCCAATGCACTCGGAATCGGCAGGTTGTTCGCAATCACAGCAGTAGACATGCGTTCTCCTTGGTGCCCCTGG
>DATIEJ010000488.1:0-5076 GCA_035455825.1 Rhodanobacteraceae bacterium
TTCGTGCGAAGTTTCCGCAAGCCTGCACGGCGCCCGAGCATGCGCGCACGGCGATTCCATGGATGCCACTGGCCGCGTCCGACGCGGCGGTTCTCGACGAACTGGCGTGGCTCCGCCACTGGACCAGCCGCAGCGATGCCGGGTTGCTAAACCTCGTGCACGGCGCTGCGTCGGCGCGCGCGGAACCGCCGCGCGCATGAGTGCCGCGGCGCCGCGCTTCAGCATCGTCGTTCCGCACTACGACGGCAGCATTTCCGATGCCAGCCTGCTGCGCGGCCTGAACTCGCTCGCGGCGCAGACACTGCGCGATTTCGAGGTCTTGCTCCTGCACGACGGGCCGCTGGGCCGGCCGTTGCCGGATCTTGCGAAGTTGAATCTGCCCGGGCTGCGCTTCAGCGCCGGCACGCAGCGCCAGAACGACTGGGGCCACAGCCTGCGCGATGCCGGCATCCGCATGGCCACCGGCGACTACATCGTGCATTTCAATCCGGACAACGTGCTCTACCCGAACGCGCTCGAAGTGCTCGACGCAGCCAGCCGCGAACCGGTGCCGCCGGCGCCCGCCGCGGAACTGGCCGAGAATCCGGACATCCTGATTTTCTCGATCCTCATGCGCGGCATGAACTACAACGGCCGCGGCCCGATCTGGCGTTCGCGCGATCCGAACAAGGCGCTGGTGTATACCGGCATGCCGCCGAGCCACGGGCTGATCGACTGCCTGCAACTCGTCGCGCGCCGCAGCGTGTGGCTCGAGATCGGGGGCTGGTACGACCGCAGCCAGACCTCCGATTCCGCGATCTACTCGCGCCTCGTCGGCGAGCGTGGTGCGCGCTATGTCACCGCCCTGCTCGGCGAGCATTGGTGAGTCACGCGCAGATCCGCGGTGTCGGTTAAACTCGCAACCGCGATCGAGGACGAAGGGGGAAAGGCGCGGATGAGCTTCATCGGGCAATTGCAGCGTTCGTGGCGCACGAATGGTTCGCTGGTCTGCGTCGGTCTCGATCCGGAGCCTTCGCGCATTCCGTCCGCGCTGCGCGATTCGCAGGATGCATTGTTCGCGTTCTGTCGCGAAATCGTCGATGCAACGGCCGACCTCGTCTGCTGTTTCAAGCCGCAGATCGCGCACTTCGCGGCACAACGGGCCGAAGGCGCGCTCGAACGCCTGATCGCTCACATCCACGAGCGCCATCCCGGCGTGCCGGTGATCCTCGACGCCAAGCGCGGCGACATCGGCAGCACGGCACAGCACTACGCGGCCGAAGCGTTCGATCGCTACGGCGCCGACGCGGTGACCGCCAATCCCTATCTCGGCCGTGACTCGGTGCAGCCCTACCTCGACCGCGCCGATCGCGGCGTCGTGGTGCTGTGCCGGACGTCGAACCCCGGAGCGCGCGACCTGCAGGACCTTGTCGTTGCCGATGGCGGCGGCGCCGGCGTGCCGCTGTACCAGCGCGTTGCAGCGATGGTAGCGCGCGAGTGGAACGGCAACGGTAACTGCGCGCTCGTCGTCGGCGCGACCTATCCGCGCGAACTGGCCGAGGTGCGCGCGATCGTCGGCGACATGCCCCTGCTTGTGCCCGGTGTCGGCGCGCAGGGCGGCGACGTTGCCGCCGTCGTACACAATGGGAAAAATTCAGCCGGCGCCGGACTGATCATCAGTTCTTCGCGCGCGATCCTCTACGCCAGTTCGGGCGACGACTTCGCCGCAGCGGCACGGCGTGCGACCGAAACGCTGCGCGCCGACATCAATCGGTATCGCTAGGCGGCCGCGCGCACCTGCCGCCAGGCGTTGATCGGCGCCAGCGCTGCGAAATGCAGCCATAATCCGAGCCATACGACCGCGCGCAGCAGCGGATTGCGCGCCGCCGGATCGAACTTGACGAACCAGCGCCACATGCCGCGGTGCTTGTGCCGGGCGACAAACAACGGGCGGTGGCGACTCGAACCACCCTTGCCGTGCAGGACCTTGATCGTGTTGACGCACGCGACGCGCAGGCCGGTATCGCGGACGCGGCGGCACAGGTCCAGATCCTCGGCGTGCAGAAAGTAGGCTTCGTCGAAGCCGCCGAGGCGGTCGAACACGATGCGCGGCAGATACATCAGCGCTCCGGACACGGCGTCGACGTCCTCGATCGCCGGGCGCTCCAAAGCGTTCGGCAGGACAACGCCGGCGAGCGCCGGCCAGCGCCGCTCGAAACGCGCCAGACCGCTTACGGTCATAAACGCACGCCGACGCAGCGGATCCCGCCGCCGGCTGGCCGGCTCGGGTGCTCCGGCGGCGTCGACGATGTCCACGCCGAGCAAGCCGATCGCCGGATTCGACGCTGCACGCAAACGGGCCAACGTGTCCGGCGCGACGGCGCAATCGGGATTGAGGAACAGCAACGCGTCTCCGCTTGCGATTGCAGCACCCCGATTGCAACCGGTGCCGAAACCCAGGTTCGTGGCGTTGCGGACGACGCGCACGCGCGCGTCATCGCGCCAGCGCGACGCGACCGCGTCGACACAGCCGTCACTCGATGCGTTGTCCACGACGATCACTTCGACTTTCGCCATCCCATCGAGAACCCGGCCGACGCACTCGGCCGGACCGGCGCCGCTGTCCGCGGCGACGATGATGACGCTGGTCAGTCCATCCTGACCTTCGGGCCGTCGTTCGCGCGTTTCCGGCGTCGGACTGCTGATCACAGGCCGGTCAGCAGCTTCTCGCCCTGCTCGGCGGCATGCTGCCACACGGCTGGCCAGTGCTGCAGGGCGTCGGCCATCTGCACGAGGCTGCCGGCGAGCGCTTCGGCGCACTGGTTTTCGTCGGCATCTTCCGGCCATTCACCGAGCCGGGGCGGCGCCTTGGCCAGCAACGCCTTGGCGTTGCGCGAAATAATCGCGCGTACGTCAGTCTGCCAGTAGGCCGGCGCGTCGCCCGCCGCATCGAGCTGGTGTTGCAGGCGATCGATGATGTCGGCGCGCGCATAGCTGAGATATTCGCGCAGGTGAACGATGCGATCGCGGCGGCTCGCGCCGGCGAAATCGCGAAACGTCTCGGCCATGTAGTGCATGCGCGCGGTGGGATCTTCGGCCTTGCACTGGCCATACTGGCGCTGCACGTACTCGTAGAGGAACTGGTTGAACGCCGGGGCGTGCGCCGTCTGCCCGCGATTGGAGCGCTTGCGCGCCGTTTCCTGGATGTGACCGATCGTTTCCGGCAGTTCCAGCGCGACTCCATCGGGATGGCAGAAACGCGTCAGCGCGCTGACCAGGCAGTCCTCGCCGCGGCCGACCGGATTCGTGCACGGCAACAACCGGCTGTCGTCCACGGCGAAGGCGGAAAAACCGGCCACGGCGATCGCGCGGGCCTGCTTCACGCCGAACCAGAGGTGCTGCGCTTCGATGTTGCTCAAGTAGCTGGTGCGATCGCGCCACAGGTCGGCGCGACTCTCCGCTTCCAGGTCATACAGCCACGAGGCCCCGTCGGCGCCCGAACTGCCGTAGTGACCGTGATGCGTGCTGACCACGTGCGCGCGGTCGGAAATCAGGTCGAGGCGGCCAAGATTCTGCCCGCGCAACGCCGTGCGTTCGATCGGATACGCCGACAGCGCTCCAAGCATCTGGCCGCATGCTTCCAGATGCAATTCGAATGGATCGCCGTCGATGTCGGTGCCGCTTGCGAGCACTTCTTCGTTGTTGGCATAGAAGCGGGCCACGGTCTGCGCGCCGGGATTCGGGTCAAGGCCGCTGCGTGCGAAGTCCGCGCGCTTGAGCGGCAGGCGCATGTCGTCGTCGAACAGCGCGATCCGGGCGCCCGCGCCGAGCAGCGTCGCCATGTTCGTGCCGCGGCCGCCGCCGAACTGCGCGGCTTGTGCGTGCGCCTCGCGCAGCAGCAGGCGCGGCAGCACGTCCCCTGCCTGCGGCACCGCCTTGCTCAATCTCTCGACGAGCCTGGTGCGCTCGCTGCGGCCGACGTAGGTCGCCTTGCAGCCGGTCGTGCGCGCGAATTCGCGCAGCAAGTCGCGCTGCTCGTCCACATGCGCCTGCAAGGTCGAGTCGTCCAGCACGATGTAGTGGCGATTCGCGCGAAACCGCCGCTCGTAGTCGATCAGTGAAACCAGCAGCTGCTGCAGTTCGCTCGGCGAATCGCAGGCGCGAATGAACGCCGCGCGGAATTTGGCCAGCGCGCGTGGCTGCGCGCGAACGCGCTCGATGAACTGGCGGTCGGAAACCAGCAGCTGCCGCTGGACGAGGCTGTCGAGCACGCGGCGCACGTCGTCGCGCTTGCTGGCAAGCGCGGGGATCGTCGACTGGATGCGCGCGATATGTTCGTCGATGCTGCGGAATTCGCGGCACTGGTCCATCGCCTGCAGCACCTGGAATGTCATCACGTGCGGCTCGCCGGTGCGCTTGGTCAGGAAGATGACCTCGTGCGCGGACAACGACGCGACCAGGCCGTCTTCCGACGCAAACGCCGGCGCATCCGGGTCGACGCGCGGCGCTGTGGCGGCGACCACCGGAGCCTTGTAGTTGAATTGGTAGTTCAGCGTGTTTTCCATCGGTTTTCCATGCAAATCAATTTCGTGATGCAATCAATTTCGTATCAGCGCAGCCCGGGCGGGAGCCAGCGCCGCCATCCGGAGCGGCGCGGCGCAACGTCGGCATCGGAACCTGCGTGCACTTCGCCGGCCTTGCGCGCTGTTTGGCGCAAGGCGGCCAGTTCGGATTCCAGCTCGGCGATGCGCTGGCCGGCACCCATGTTCTTGCGTATCTCATGATTGTAGTGCGCGTAGACCGACTCTTCGGCATCGCCGAAAAGCGCGAGTCCGGGCAGTTCGACGGCCGGCGGCTGGCGCGCGCAAACGGCGATGTAATACAGCGGCTCGTAGTCGAAGCCGCGCTGCGGCTCGCCGTGCCGGGATGTCGCCACGTGCGTGCCGCCATCGGCTTCATCGAGCGCCCAGATCGCCGACTGGAACAGCAGTTTCTGCGCATACAGGCGCACGAACGGAAAATGCGGCCGCAGCAACGCGAGCAATTCGTCGCGATACAGTTCACGCACGTGGAACTCGTTGCGGAACCCGCTCTTTT
>DATIEJ010000489.1:0-3222 GCA_035455825.1 Rhodanobacteraceae bacterium
AGCACGAACGACACGCCGAAGAACACGAACGACCAGACCACGATCGCGTTGATGTGCTGGGCGATCTCGATCGCGCCGCCGGTGCCGGGCAGGAACAGGTTCAACGCGCCGCGATTGAACAGGTAGATCAGCGTCACCAGCGTGCCGGTCGTGACGAAGTTGAAGCCGACCCCGGCCATCGCGATTCGGTCCACGCGCCCCCACAGGCCGGCGCCGACGTTCTGCGCGGCCATCGACGCCGCGGCCATGCCGATCGCGATCGACGGCATCTGTATATAATTCCACAACTGGAAACAGGCGCCGTAGGCCGCGGTCGTGTGCGCGCCGAACTGGTTGACCAGCGAGATCAGCGCCAGCATCGAGGTCGACATCACGACCATCTGCAGGCCCATCGGCACGCCCTTGGTGAACAGGGCGCGCAGGATGACCGGGTCGACACGCAGATAGTGACCCTCGCCGCGCTGGATGCGCAGGAAGTGCTTGCTGCGATACAGCCAGGCCAGCATCGCGCCGAGGGTCACGGCCTGCGCGACCAGGGTCGCCGTCGCCGACCCGGCGATGCCCATGCGCGGAACCGGTCCCCAGCCGAAGATGAAGAGCGGGTTCAGCGCGATGTCGAGCAGCACGTTCAGCGCCAGGAACACGAACGGCGTGCGCGCGTCGCCGGCGCCGCGCAGCGCCATGCCGACGAACGACAGCAGGTACAGGAACGGCAGCCCGAGGAAGATGATGCGCAGGTAGGCGACCGCGAGCGGCTGCGAATCTTCCGGCGTGTGCAGCCAGGCCATCATGCGCTCGGTGGCGAGGAGCCCGATGCCGGCGATGACGACCGAGATCACGACGAAGAACATCAGGCTCGTGCCGATCACGCGCTTGGCCTGGTCGAGGTTGTTCGCGCCCATGCTCTGGCCGACCAGGATCGTCGCCGCCATGCCGACGCCGAACATCGCGCCGAGCAGGAAGAACAGGATCGTGTTCGCGTTCGAGGTCGCGGCCAACGCCGCCTCGCCGAGGCCATGGCCGACCCAGATCGCGTTGACCGAGCCGTTCAACGACTGCAGCACGTTGCCGGCCAGGATCGGCAGCGAGAACGCGATCAGCGTCTTGCCGATCGCGCCCTGGGTCAACGCATGGCTTGGGCGTTGTGTCGCCGACATCGCAAGGTTCCGTATCCGTGACCGACTATGGTGCCGTGTCGACGTTAAAACAACCAAATAGTGGACGGCGCCGCACTTTCCACGACCAATGGCACCCCTGCCAGAGGTCACGACCCGTTATCATGCCGGCTCGCCGCGGCGCCGCGGCTGACCTGCCGATCCGGAGTATCCATGGGTTCGAGAAACCTGTTTGCCGCCGTTTTGCTCTGCGTTGCCGCCAGCGCTTCGGCCGATGTCGACCCGAGCCTGTTCCAGGACCTGAACTGGCGCACGATCGGGCCGTTCCGCGCCGGCCGCGTGCTCGCCGCCGCCGGCGTGCCCGGGGACGCGAAGCACTTCTATTTCGGTTCGGTCAACGGCGGCGTGTGGGAGACCGGCGATGCCGGCCGCACCTGGCAGCCGATCTTCGACAGCCAGGGCATCGGCACGATCGGCGCGCTCGCGCTGGCGCCGTCCGATCCGAAGATCCTCTACGTCGGCAGCGGCGAGTCCGACATGCGTTCGGACATCGCCCAGGGCGATGGAGTATACAAATCCACCGACGCCGGCAAGACCTGGACGCACATCGGCCTGCGCGATTCGCAGCAGGTCGCGCGCATCCTCGTGCACCCGCGCGACGCCAACCTCGTCTACGTCGCCGCGCTCGGCCATCCGTACGGGCCAAACGCCGAGCGCGGCGTGTTCCGTTCGCGCGACGGCGGCAAGACCTGGCAGAAAGTCCTGTTCAAGGATGCCAATACCGGCGCGATCGACCTGGTCTTCCAGCCCGGAGATCCGAACGTACTCTATGCGGCGCTGTGGCAGACCCGGCGCCCGCCGTGGAGCGTCTATCCGCCGTCGAATGGCCCAGGCAGCGGCGTATACAAATCCACCGATGGCGGCGACACCTGGAAGCAGGTCAGCGGACACGGGTTTCCGGCCGCGGTCGGCCGCGTCGGCCTGGCGATCTCGGACGCCGCGCCGCAGCGCGTCTACGCATTGGTCGACGGCGACGCCGGTGGCCTGTACCGGTCCGACGATGCCGGCGCGACGTGGACGATGAAGACCGGCGACTCGCGCATCTGGCAACGCGACTGGTATTTCGGCCAGCTCACGGCCGATCCGAAGAATCCCGACCGCGTCTACGCCCCGAACACGATCGTGCTGCGCAGCGACGACGGCGGCGCGACATTCATTCCGCTCAAGGGCGACCACACCGGCGATGACTTCCACGCGCTGTGGATCGACCCGGGCGCGCCGGAGCGGCAGATCCTGGCGTCCGACCAGGGCGCGCAGGTCACGTTGAACGGCGGCGCAACCTGGAGCTCGTGGTACAACCAGCCGACCGCGCAGATCTATCGCGTCAACACCGACAACCGCTTTCCGTACTGGGTCTATGGCGCGCAGCAGGATTCCGGCGCGATCAGCCTGCCGAGCCGCGGCGCGAACTACGACGGCATCAACATGACCCAGTTCCGCGAGGTCACGGCCGGCGGCGAAAGCGACAACATCGCGCCGGATCCGGACAATCCCGACATCGTCTACGGCGGCCGCGTCGACAAGCTCGACCTGCGCACGCAGCAGACCCGTCATGTCGATCCGACCTTGTCGGAGCCCGATATCTACCGCCGCACGTGGACGCTGCCGCTGACGTTCTCGCCGCGCGATCCGCACACGTTGTACTTCGCCAACCAGAAGCTGTTCCGCACGCGCGATGGCGGCGAGCACTGGGACACCGTCAGTCCGGACCTGACGCGCGAGAATCCCGGCGTGCCGGCGACGCTCGATGCGCCGGCTGCCGCGAACAATCTCGGTGGCGGCCCGCGCCGCGGCGTGATCTACGCGATCGCGCCATCGCGCGTCGCCGACCGCGACCTGTGGGTCGGCACCGACGACGGCTTGGTCTGGCGCAGCCGCGACGACGGTGCACATTGGGACAATGTCACGCCGAAAGGACTGACCGCGTGGTCGAAGGTCGGCATCCTCGACGCCTCGCCGTTCGACGCGGACAGCGCCTACGCCGCGATCGACCGCCATCGCCTCGACGACTTCAAGCCGTATGTCTACCGCACGCACGACGGCGGCA
>DATIEJ010000490.1:0-2090 GCA_035455825.1 Rhodanobacteraceae bacterium
GGCGCCTTGCGCACTCGCATGCACCAGCCAGTGCTGAGGATCGGTGACGATGTTGTTGCCGTAGCGCGTGCCGGAATCCGAGTGCTGGTCGGCAATTGCGCCAATGTCGGCGCTGTAGCCGAGGCACTCGCCTGCCCGCCAATTGCCGGCGCGCCACGGTGAGGAGTTCGTATCGAGCTCGCCCGTTCCCGAACGACCCGCTCCGCTCAAGTAGCGCATCGCGCGCGGCGAGTCCGGCGCAAACTCGACGCGGGCGTGCGCGTGATCCAGGCACAACTTCACCTCGGCCCGCGCCATTTGCGCGTCGAACGCCACGAAGTACTTCGGCTCTTCGAGCGGCCTAGCGATTGCGGCCTGGAACACCGTGATCAGCGAAATCGGAAGCATCGCATAGGCGAATCGCCGCCGAAGCGAACGGCAATCGCGAGTAGACCGCGCAACCGCGAGGGTCACCACTTCATTCTCGCGCCACGTCACCGGTTGCGCTTTGGGTGCCATCAGTGCGCAGTCTCGAGCACGCGGCGCGCTCGAAAGAACCGGTCCGGCCGTGCACCAAGCGAACCCAGAGCGCAGAACTCGATACATCCTGTCCATTTCCGGCAGCGGCGTTGCATGGTCGTGAAACGAGATTCCGCGCAGTCGCACGCCATCAGGCGTGAGGCTCGCCCAAGGCTACCGCATCAGGACTGCCTTCTCGTAAAGCTCCTAGCCTGCTGTCAGCTCGAAGCCGTTGGCGAACACGGCGTCCGGCTGCAAGTTCGATCGAATTTCCCCACCCGGGTTCACCACGCTGTGAATGTTGAAATACGCGGTACCGTTGGCCATGCCGGCCAGAATCGCGCTGCGTGCAGCTGCGATGCTTCCCTGGGCGGTGACGAACGACGGGTTGTAACTGCTGGCCAACGTCATGTCGAGCGTGTTGTCATAGGTTCCGGCCCTTACGCCTGTCGGAAAGCCGGCGAATGACGGCGTCGTCGTTGCCACGCTCGCGTTCAAGACAGGCAGGATGAAGCAGCAGTGGATGTGCGACGCCGTCGTGCCGTTACCGGACGTCGCCGCCAGGTTCGAGAAAGTCACCTGTACGCGCATCATGTATGTGTCGGGATCGTAGGTCACGACCGCAAAGCCGGTTCCGGGCGAGGCATTCGGCGGCGATTCCTGCGAACCGCTCAGACTTCCGAAGAACACCTGCGCAGGTGCGCAGACAGCCGCGACCGGGATCGCGGCAATCGCCATCGCAAGCAAACGACATCCGAAATTCATCTTCGTCCTCCTGCCGCCACACGTTTCGCGCCGACGCGCCCTTCGCGCCTTGCACTGCGCACACACTAGTCCGATACGAGTCGCGCGCCAAGTCCCAGTCCGCGACGGCATCCATCGACGCATCGTTGCGGGATTGTCGGTCTGCTGCGTTATGCGCTTCGACTCTGGACCTTCGAAGCACCGCGCAGCGTCCCAGGCGCAGCCGTTGCGAACGAGCGCCCTCGCAGCAGCGCGTAGGCCACCGGAAGCACCAGCATCGACAGCAGCGGCGCTGTAATCATGCCGCCGACCATCGGCGCGGCAATGCGCTGCATGATTTCCGACCCGGTCGCATCGCCGAACATGATTGGCAGCAATCCGGCGAGAATGACGGCGACGGTCATCGCCTTCGGCCGCACACGCAATACCGCACCTTCGCGAATCGCGGCGAGCAAGGTGGCTTCGTTTGCCGCTTCGCCCGCAGCCAGTCGCCGCTCCCACGCCTGCTTCAGGTACAGCAGCATGATGACGCCGAATTCGCATGATACGCCGGCCAGGGCGATGAAGCCGACCGCGGTCGCAACCGACATTGCATGGCCGAGCAGATACATCGTCCAGAAGCCTCCGATCATGGCGAACGGCACGCTCGCCAGTATCAACAATGCTTCGTCGACGCGGCCGAACGTGAGGTACAGGAGCACGAAGATTATCGCCAGCGTTGCCGGAATGACGATACGCAGGCGCGCGGCCGCGCGTTCGAGGAACTCGAATTGTCCGGCCCACGTCACCGAGATCCCCGCCGGCAGCGTCACGTCGCTTGCGACACGATCGCGCATGTCGGCGACGAC
>DATIEJ010000491.1:0-2059 GCA_035455825.1 Rhodanobacteraceae bacterium
GCCGATGGCGACGATCAATCAGATGGTGCCGGTCTACGTGACCTTCACGGTGCCGCAGAAAAACCTTCCGGATATTCGCAAGGCCATCGCCGCCGAAACCGCGACGGTGGAAGCGATCATTCCAGGCGACCAGAAGCGCGCCAGCGGGCAGGTCACGATGATCGAGAATACGGTCGATCCTGCGACCGGCATGGCGACGGTGCGCGCAACAATGCCGAACAAGGACGAAGTGCTCTGGCCCGGCACGCTGGTCACCACCGACATGACATTGCGCAATGAAGAGGGCGTGGTTGTGCCCTCGAACGCGGTGCAGGTGAGCCAGACCGGCACGTTCGTATTCACCGTCAAGGACAATGTCGCCGAGATTCAACCTGTGAAGGTTGAACGCCAGGTCGGCACGGAAAGCGTGATCGAGTCGGGCCTCAACGGCGGCGAGACCGTCGTGACCGAAGGCCAGTTGCTGCTCTCGAAGGGAACGCACGTCAACATACGCCCGCCCAAGGTCGCGGGTAGCTGAACCATGAACATCTCGGAAACCTGTATTCGCCGCCCGGTGCTGACGACGCTGATGACGGCGTCGTTGATCGTTTTCGGGGTGTTCGCATATCGGCTGCTGCCGGTGGCGGCTCTGCCGGCGGTCGACTTTCCGACCATCCAGATCACGGCGCAATTCCCGGGCGCCAGCCCGGAAACGATGGCGTCGTCGGTTGCCTCGCCGATCGAGCGGCAACTGTCGACGATATCCGGCATCTCGTCGATGAATTCGTCGTCTTCGCTCGGCCTTGCGCAGATCACCATCCAGTTCGATCTCGGCCGCAATATCGACGGCGCGGCGCTCGACGTGCAGACCGCGCTCGCGACGTCGGCGCGGTTGCTGCCGGTCGAAATGACGATCCCGCCATCGTTCCGCAAGGTGAACCCGGGTGATTTCCCGGTGCTCTACGTCAGCTTGCGGTCGGATACCGTGCCGCTGTCCACGGTTGACGATTATGCAGAAACGGTTCTGGCGCCGCAGATTTCGCAGTTGCCGGGCGTTGCGCAGGTGCTGGTCTATGGCGCGCAGAAATTCGCTGTGCGTGTGCAGGTCAATCCAACCGAGGCTGCGGCCCGCAACATCGCGCTGGAAGATGTACGCAGCGTCGTCGCCAAGGCCAACTCGAGCACGCCGGTCGGCGTCCTCACCGGGCCAAAACAAAGCGTCACGCTGGCTGCCACGAGCGCGATGCCGCACGCATCCGACTATAAAGACGTCGTGGTGGCGTATCGCAATGGCGCGCCAATCAAGCTCAACCAGATTGCACGGGTGATCGACAGCGTCGAAAACGACAAGATCGCCACCTGGTTCAACGATGCGCGCGCGATCGTGCTGGCGATCCAGCGTCAGCCGGATGCCAACACCGTGCAGGTGGTCGATCTTGTGCGACAAGGCCTGCCGAACATGCGCGCGCAGGTTCCGCCGTCGATCCAGATGGAGCCGTTGTTCGACCGCTCGCTGTCCATTCGCGCGGCGGTGACCGACGTGCAGGAGACGCTGGCGATTGCGGTCACACTCGTCATCATGGTGATCTTCCTGTTCCTGCGCAAAGTCTCGGCGACGATTATTCCGGCGCTTGCCGTTCCTGTATCGCTGGTCGGCACATTTGCCGCAATGTACGCCTTTGGCTTCTCCATCAACAACATGACGCTGCTGGCGCTCACGTTGTCGGTGGGCTTCGTCGTCGACGACGCCATCGTGATGCTGGAAAACATCGTCCGCCACGTGGAAGGCGGCATGCGGCCCTTCGAGGCCGCATTGAAGGGCTCGCGCGAAATCGGCTTCACCATCGTGTCGATTACGTTCTCGTTGATCGCGGTCTTCATCCCGGTCTTGCTGATGGGCGGGATGGTCGGCCGCGTCTTCCGCGAATTCGCGGTGTCGATCGCGGTCGCAATCGTCGTGTCCGGCTTTGTATCGCTGACGCTCACGCCAATGCTGTGCGCGCGCGTGCTCCGTAGCCATCATCCCGAAGACGAAAAGAAACAGTTCTTTGTCCTGCGCATATTCGAGCGGGTCTTCGAG
>DATIEJ010000492.1:0-6949 GCA_035455825.1 Rhodanobacteraceae bacterium
ACGAACGCGGCGCGACGCGCCGCACGGGGCGAAGTGCGACGCTGGCGCGTATGATTTCGACGGCGACTACATCTTCGCCGCCAACTTTGACATGGTGCTGTGCATCGCACCGCAAAGGGGACGGAGGAATCAACCGTTTCAAACGGATAGTTACTCTGTTCCCTTTTTTGGCGGCCAAGGTGTATCGTTGCGCTGTTTTCTTCCACAGGAGGAGAGCGCCATGTCACGCCGAGCCTTCCACTACAGCGCGAGTCTGAGCCTTCTCGCCTGCCTCGCAGCGACGTCAGCCCATGCCGCGAACTACGTGCGCAGCTACCTGGTAAATAACCTTCTCCTGCCGACGAACAACAGCCAGGCAGCAAGCTACGCCATCGACGTCGACGGCGATAATTCCGTGGACAACAATTTTGGCCAGGTGCTCTCCGCGCTCGCCGCTCAGGGTCTCGATTTCAACGCGTTGACGGCATCGGCAGTCGCATCCGGCAGCATCGTCCACCTTGTCCACCTGCAGACGACAGATCAGCTCGTGGCCAATGATCCGGCTGCGCAGGCCACCTGGTGCATCGGCACGCCGACCGCCACGCCACCGACGTTCAACGGTACCGAAGCCCCCACCTGCGCGGATACGTCCGGCACCTTCGTTGCGGCGCTGTCCAACCGAAGCTTCACATCGCCGTCGCCCGCCACAACGGCGAATCCGGTCTCCCTCGACCTGGAACTTCCGGCTGGAGCGGGCAACGTCACCCTGGCAGTGCGCAACGCGCGACTCAGTTTCTCTGCCGATGCGGCCGGCAACATCACCCTCGGCCAGATCAACGGCTCGATCCCGCACACCGACATCACGGACCTCTTCGAGCCGGCGATGGCCGCCCTGTGCAACGCAAGCATCCAGAGCGATCCCGGATCGAACACCGCAATGTCGTGCAAGGGTCTCTTCGATAGCGGCTGCACCGGTCACCCCGAGTACGCGAGCGACGGCCAAATCGAACTCTGCGAGATCGCCCAGAGCGCCCTGATACAGGCCCTATTGGCGCCGGATGTGCAGGTCGCCGACGGCGGCACACTCATCGATGCAAATTCCATGGGCATCCGCTTCACCGCGATTGCCTACGACCGCGTGTTTGCAAGCGGCTTCGAACCGTAGCAAACGGAAGAAAAGGGACGCAGCAAAGGGGATGGAGGCAATTAACTCTTCCTAACTACCTACGTCCTCATTCCTCTTTTCTTCGAGTCACCACTGCGTGCGTTCCGGCAACAGACCGCGCAATTCCAGTTCGCTCAGATTGCGCCACTGTCCGACCTTCAAGGCGCCGAGTTTGATGTTGACGATGCGCACGCGGCGCAATTGAGTGACGCGATAGCCGAACGCTTCCGCCATCAAGCGAATCTGCCGGTTCAGTCCCTGGGTCAGCACGATGCGAAAGCCGAACTTGGCGATGCGCATGGTCTTGCACGGCTTGGTCATCTGGCCGTGCACGCGCACGCCGCGCGCCATGCCGGCGAGGAATTCCGGCGTCACGGCCCGGTTCACACCGACCAGATATTCCTTTTCATGCGCGTTCTCCGATCGCAGAATCTCGTTGACGATATCGCCGTTGCTGGTGAGCAGGATCAGGCCCTCCGAATCCTTGTCGAGGCGTCCGATCGGGAAGATGCGTTCGCGATGATCGACGAAATCGACGATGTTGCCCTTGACGTCGTGTTCCGTCGTGCACGTGATTCCGACCGGTTTGTACAAGGCGATGTACGTGTGCACGCGCCCAGAAGCTGTTTCACGTCGCGCGCGCAGCGGCTGGCCGTCGACCGACACCTCGTCGCCCTCCTCCACCTGGCTGCCTATGCCCCCGGGTTTTCCGTTGAGCAGCACGCGCTTTGCCGCGATCAAACGGTCGGCTTCACGGCGCGAACAGAATCCGGTTTCAGCGATGTATTTGTTCAAACGCATGGGTCAGGTTCATTTTCCGCGGAGGCCGACGATTGGCCGTGGGGTTTTCGCACTGCGCGTCGCACAAGCCTGGCTGCGGACGAAAAAGTTCACGACCTGTAAGAAAACGGCTCGGATCCCCTTTTTCCTCTCTTATCTGTCGCCGTTTCTTGCTTGCTGTACTTTCCCCAGTCAGAGCACGCCGGGCAGCAACCACCACGTGCGCTGCCTGTAGGCGTTCCATTCCGGATACCGCGACATGCTGGCTTCCTTGACAAGCATGTTCACCGCGAAGAGCCCGAGCCAGATGCCGCCGAGGATGAGCGCGGGAATCCAATGCCACACCATCAGGCCGAACGCGCCGTAGATCAAGATCTCGCCGAGATAGTTCGGATGGCGCACGTAGCGGAACATGCCGTCGGTGATGAGGGCGCGCCGAACGCGCAACGTGAAATACTTCTGTGCATCCGCCGCAACCATGATCGCGACGCCGACGATGACCAAGCTTGTGCAGAAGCAGAACCAGGCATCATCCGGGAGCGGATAGCTCGGCTGCACCGTACGTGAAATCAACAGCCATCCGATCAGCCAATACGGCGCCAGCACGCCGAGGAACGCCGCGATGCCGCCGCCGATCGTCACGCGCACTTGCCAGCTCGGATCGGGAAAGGACAGGTCCTTGATCAGCCAGGCTACGCCGTAGCTGCCGTGCAGCGCGAGGTAGACGAAGGCCGCCGTCGAATGGTTGCCGTAGTAGGCCATCAGCGCGGCGATGAACAGCGCGGTTCCGCCTTTCTGGAAGTTGATGACCCACGCCAGCTTCCACGGCCGCGGGCCACCGCCGAGGTCCTGTGACACGAAGACGGTAAGGCGCCGCATCGCGACGGCCCAGGAAGGCGCTGCGGCGGAAACGGTGGTTGTCATGGCACATCCCCTGATCCGGGCTCGAACGGGCGCAGAGTATACTTCCGCGCGGCCGAGGAACAGGGGTCGGAGTACTGTTCACAAAAGTGTACTCTGTGGCACCCCCGTTTTGCTCTGACCGCTGTTTTGCTATGAGAAATTGCCCCTGACAACAAGGGTGTCATAACGTCGGCGACTCATCCCCCAGCATCGCCCGCCGCACGATCTTGATCGGCGCAAATCCCTGCTGCATGAACGCGTCGTGGAACTTCTCCAGGTTGAACGCCTTGCCCTGCGTGGCTTCCATGTCGGCGCGAAGTTTCAGGATCTGCAGCTTGCCGAGTGTGTAGTACAAGTAGGTCGGATCGGCGGTCCCGCGCTTGGTTTCGACATTGCCGACGGCGCGAGACTGGTAGCCCTCGTTGACGAAGAAGTCGACGCCCTGATCGAACGTGAAGGCGCCGGTATGCAGCTTGATGCCGACGATGAAGCGCGCGTTGCGCAGCAGCGCGTCCTGCAATTGGCCGAGGCGCAGCAGCTTCTGCTGGCGCACGTCGTTTGGATAGATGGACTGCGCAAGGCCTTCGTCCAGCATCATCTGCTCGGTGTAGTGGGCCCAGCCTTCGGCGTTGCTCGAGCAGCCGAGCAGCTTGCGCACGCGGTCATGGACCCTCTGCATCCACAGGAACTGGACGTAGTGTCCGGGGTAAGCCTCGTGCGTCGCAATCGCGCTGATCACCGGATAGCTGAACTGCGCCATGAATTCCTCGGTGTGCTTCTTGTCCCATCCCGATTCGGGCAGCGTGACATTGAAGTAGGCTTCCTTGGCGACGGCTTCGTATGGACCCGGCGTATCCATCGATGCAAACGTGATCGCGCGCATGAACGGCGGCGTCTCCTCGAGGATGGGTTTTACATCCGACGGGATCGTGATGATGTGCCTGGCCTTGATGAAGGCGATCAGCCCGTCGAGCGTGCCGCGGAATGTGTCGAGCAGCTTGTCCGGCGCGGGATGATCGGCCGCCATCGCGGCGAGAACATCCTTCGGCGCCTTGTCGGGCTCCAGTTCCTTCGCGATGCGCGCGAACTCGCCCTGGTTGCTGCGCAGGTTGGCCATGTCGATGTCGACCAGGCGATCGAGCGGCGTGTCGACCATTTCGTCGAATGCCAGCTTCTTGCGATAGGTCTCGGCGCCAAGCTTGAAGTCGCCGTCGGCTTGCGTGAGCAGCTTGTCTTTCAGCCAGACGCGGTAATCCTTGAGCGCAGCAACGACCGCGGCGTTGCTCTTGGCAAAGTCCGCCTTCAGCGCCTTGTCGGTAACGTCGGCAAACGCTGCCGGCACGTCCTTGGCGAAGAAATCCGTCGAACCCGGCAGCTGTTCGAGTGCGATTTCCGTGTAGATCTTCGGTGGGTGCGAAAGATTCGCGCGCGCCTGCTGCAGCGCGCCGGGCATCAGCTTCTCGCGCGCGACCAGCGCACGCAGCCGATCGGCCGGCGTGGCGAACTTGCGCTCCATGATCGAGAACGCGCTATTGGTGATGCCGCTGGAGTAAGTGTCCGGATTTTTCTGCCACGGCTTGATCGTCTCGAGCGTCAGCAGCGTGCCGTGGATGTAGTTGAGCACCAGTTCGCGGTCGCCGCGCGTCTGTTCGTCGAGCGTCTTGGGATCCACCACGCTGACCTGGCGTTCGAACCCCTTGAGCCTTTCGATCGAGCGATCTGTCGCGGCGCGACTGAAGTCTTCGAGCTTGCCATCGTAGTCGTGGACGCCGCTCAGCGTGGCCGTCGTCGGATTCGTGGGGAAATAGTACTGATCGAAAAACTCGTCGGCGAGGCGCATGAACGCCGCATTTGCATCGGCGGGCGCGGGATCCGCGTGGCCGAGCGACGCAATCAGCAGGAGAGCATAAAGCAAGCTTCGCAGCGCAGGCAGGGCACGAGACATGGCGTGGATCCGATGGAGGGAGAAGTGAGCGGAGGCGATTATGGCAAATAATTCCCTCTGCCCCCGTTTTCGACTCGCCATAAGTGGACGGAGGCAATTGATACGTCTTAACTACTTCCGTCCCCAAGCTTTGAGGGCGACCTGTTTCATCGCAGCTACTACAGCGTGACGATCAGCAACGGCACGGCCGGACAGAACGGCAGCCATGCCTTCAGCATCCCGTTCACGAGCACGCAGAGCCTGGCCTCGCGCGTGATCACGCTGACGGCTGCCGATAGCGCGGACGGCAACACGTCGGAGTTGTCGGCACCGATCACTTACTTGTGCGATGTAATCTTCGCCAGCGGCGTGGATGACGCGATCGGCGACAAATGCCCGTAGGGGCGAACCCGAAGGAACAACTGGAACTGGAACGGCGACGTGCCTTGGTCTGACGCACCCCTCACCCCGGCCCTCTCCCCGCTGGCGGGGAGAGGGGGAAGAGCGGGAGCGCTCTACTCCGGCGGAGCGGGCGCGCTCTGACTCCGGCGGAGCGGGCGCGCTCTGACTCCGGCGGAGCGGGCGCGCTCTGACTCCGGCGGAGCGGGCGCGCTCTGACTCCGCGATCCGTTATCAATCGCTGCGCTTGGCGAGAAACTCGATTTCTTCCGCGGTCGAACGGCGACCGAGAACGGCGTTGCGATGCGGGAAGCGGCCGAACCGGTCGATGATGGCCTTGTGCTCGACGGCGTAGTGCGACCACTCATCGTTGCCGAGCGACTGGCACAGTTTTACCGACAGCTCCTGATCCTGCGCATCTTCGCTGTGCTCGAACGGAAGATAGAGGAACATCCGTTCCGGCGCGGTCAGGGCCTCGTCGAAACCCTGCTCGATCGCGGACTTCGCCACGCGGCGCGCGATCGGGTCGGCCGCGTAGGCTCGTGAGCTGCCGCGGAACATGTTGCGCGGGAACTGATCCAGCACGATCACTGCCGCGAGCGTCGAGCGCGGTGTCGCCGCTCCCTCGCCGTTTTTCTCGACGAGACTTTCGTGAAGTGCCAGGAAGCGATCGCGAATTCGCGCATCGACGTTGTCGTCGACCTCGAACCAAGCCGTGTCCGAGAGTTCCTCGAACCAGAAGCGCAGCACGTCCTCGACCCATGCCGGTTCGGAGGCTTGCGGACTGGAGTTGATGCCGCGCGTCACATCATCACCGGTTCGCGTCGCGTGATCGGAAACGACGCCGGCGTCACGGCGGCAGACCCGCCAGCAGCAGGCTCTCGGCCATGTGCGCGGCGTCGGCCGGATTCTTGTACGGTTCGCGCACCATGTGGCGTCGCGTCGAGAAGTCGGGCTTCATCGCCAGGCACGCAGCCGCGCTCGCCCGCGCGCGATTCATGTCGCCCAAGCGGGCGTGGCAGGCGGCCGCCAGCGCCGAGATCCGGTAGTGGCCGTCCGTTACATGCTCGAGCATCGCCAGCGCTTCGTCGTAACGACGCAGGCTTATCAGAGCCATGGCGATCGAGCGCCAGTACCAGGGCTGATCGAAATAGGCATCGCTTTCCCGGGCGCGCTTGAACCAGCCCAGCGCCTCTTCGGGTTGGCCCAGATAGACCTGGATGATGCCCATGTCGGCCATGTTCCACTGATTGGTCGGATTGATCTCGACGGCGCGCCGCATGTACTGCAGGGCCAGGTCGTAGGAGCGCCGCATGACGCAGACCTGCGCGAGCATCGAGAAGCACGTGCTTTCGCTCTCGTCGAGTTCGACGGCGCGCTTGGTCAGCGCGTAGGCCTCGTCGAGCAGGCTGTTGTCGTCCCCAGCTTCGTCGCGCCACTGCCCGATGCGCAGGATGCCGAGCAGCGCGTGCGCCATGCCGTAGCCCGGATCGATTTCGATCGCTTCGCGCAACAGCCGCGTTGCTTCGGCCGCGCCGTCCGGCTGGTCCCAGGGCAACGCGTTTGCCCGGAGCACGTACTCGTAGGCGGCGCTGCTCGCCGGCCGCTTCTTGCGTACCTGCTCGACATGCGAAACCTGCAGGCGGCCGACGAGCGTACCGACGATCGTGCGCACGACCTGGTCCTGCATCGCGATGATGTCGGCCGACTCGCGGTCGAATTTCTCGGCCCAGATGTGATCGCCGGTTTCCGCGTCGATCAATTGCGCCGTGATGCGGATGCGATCGCCGATGCGGCGC
>DATIEJ010000493.1:0-2337 GCA_035455825.1 Rhodanobacteraceae bacterium
TTGACCTTCATCATCCTCGTGGTGCCGATCTACGTGCTCGGTGTCTCCCTGACCGACTCGGCGCAAGACGCACTCGCATGGGTCAAGGACGGCTCGTTCCATATTCCACCGCCAGCCGAGTCGGTCGCCACGTGGCCGGTGGTCGGCGAGAGGCTCTATGCTTTCTGGCAACAGGCGGCGACCGACCTGAGCGGCCTCGCGCAAAAGCTGGCGCCGCAGCTCAAGGACGTCAGCCTCGCCGCGCTCGGAAAGTTGGCCGGCTTCGGTCTCGGCCTGATGATGTTTCTCGTCGCGATCATCATCGCCGGCGTCATCATGGCGTTTGGCGAGAACGGTACACGCAGCACGCTGCAGATCGCCGATCGGGTCTTCGGCCAGGGCCAGGGGGAGCCGGTCACGCGCCTGTGCACCGCCACGATCCGTGCGGTAGCCCAGGGCGTCATCGGCATTGCCTTCATCCAGATGCTGCTGATCGGCATCGGCTTTGTGCTGATGGGGATTCCGGGCGGCGGCTTTCTCGCCCTCGTCGTGCTCGTGCTGGCCATCGTGCAGTTGCCCGCTTCCCTGGTCACGCTTCCGGTCATCGTCTTCGTTTTCTTTACCCAGGGCGCGACCCTCGCAACGATCGTCTTTGCGATCTATATCTTTGTCGCCGGCCTGGTCGACAACGTGCTCAAGCCACTGCTTCTGGGCCGCGGTGTCGATGTTCCGATGGCGGTCGTGTTGATCGGCTCGATCGGCGGCATGGCCACGACCGGTATCCTCGGCCTGTTCATCGGGCCGGTGGTGCTTGCGGTCGGTTACCAGCTGTTCTGGCGCTGGGTCAGGAACGAAGCGGCCGACAGGGAAAAGGCTGCCGAGAACGCGGCTGCTTCGGAGGCCTCGGCGATTTGATCTTGCCACGCGAGGCCGGCGATGACGGTGCGCGAATCTAAAGCGCAGCTATAGCGGCTCGACATGGCGCAACAACAGGCGCAGCGATTGCGATCCATCCCACTCGTCGATTTCCAGCTGGAAGGCGGCGCGCACGCGCGCTGACAGCGGACCGTAGCGGTCGGCATTGAACAGGACCGCATCGAGCAGCGCTTCGCGGCCGCGTTGCCGCAGCTTCAGGCGCAAATGGGCATCGCCGATCGCGCGCGTGCCGGCAACGTCGAATTCGCCGTCGAAAAGCGGCTCGGGAAAGGCCTGACCCCACGGTCCGGCACTGCGCAGCTGGCGCGCAAGGTCGAGCGTGAAATCCGACGCGTCGAGTTCACCATCGGTCGACAACACCGCGTCGAGCTGGTCCGGCAGCAATCGCAGCCGGGCGGCGTGATCGAACGCTGCCGCGAAGGGTTCGATGGCGTCGCGCCGCATGCTCAAGCCGGCCGCCATCGCGTGACCGCCGAAACGGCCGAGCAATCCGGGATTCGCGGCGTCGACATCGGCCAGCACGTCGCGCAGGTGAAAACCGGCGATCGACCGGCCCGAACCCTTGACCTCGCCACCCTCACCTGCCGGCGCACAGGCGATGACGGGCCTGTTCAACATTTCCTTCAGGCGCGATGCGACCAGGCCGACGATTCCCTGGTGCCAGTCCGGCTCGAACAAGACCAATCCGAATGGCAGCGACGCGCTGCCATGCTGCGAAATCCACTTGTTGACCGTCACCTCGGCCTGGGCGGTCATGTCGGACTGCAGCTCGCGCCGTTCGGCGTTCAAGGCCGACAGGCGATCGGCAAGTTCGCGCGCGCGGCCAACGTCGTCCGCGAGCAGACACTCGATGCCGAGGCTGATGTCGTCGATGCGCCCCGCGGCATTCAGTCGTGGCGCGACGATGAAGCCGAGATCCGCCGCGCAGGCCTTGCCGGTATCGCGCTTGCCGACATTGAACAAGGCCGTGATGCCGGCGCACGCGCGTCCGCTGCGGATGCGGCGCAAGCCGGCTTCGACGAGGATGCGGTTGTTGTAGTCGAGCGCAACCAGGTCGGCGACGGTGCCCAGCGCGACGAGATCGAGCAGCACTGAAAGATCCGGATCGCTGGCACCGGATTCGGCAAACCAGCCGTCGGCGCGCAGGCTCGCGCGCAGCGCGAGCAGCAGGTAGAACATCACACCGACTCCCGCAAGCGCCTTGCTCGCAAAGGCATCACCAGGAAGGTTCGGGTTCACCATCGCATCGGCGTCGGGCAGCGTCGCTCCCGGCAGGTGGTGATCGGTGACGACGACGCGAATCCCGCGCGCGTGCGCAGCGGCGATTCCGGCGTGCGCCGCTACGCCGTTGTCGACCGTGATCAGCAGATCGGGATTCTGCGTGGCCAACTCTTCGACCAGGGCCGGACTCAGGCCGTAGCC
>DATIEJ010000494.1:0-9242 GCA_035455825.1 Rhodanobacteraceae bacterium
CGGTGTCCGCTGCGCCGAGAATCAACGTGCCGGCCTCCGCGAACGCCCGCTGCGCGGCAGCCGGCAACGTCGTCCCGCTGCGCGCAACGGCCGTAGCCGGCATTCGCAGCGCGACCTCGACAAGCAGCCGCTCGCGACCGAAGGCCGTGTCGCCGAGCGCGATGTGCTTCTTGCCGCCGCGGCCGCTGACTTCCGCGCCCAGAGGTTCACCGGCGCGCACGCTCAGCGCGACGTGCACAGGTTCGCCTGCAGCGTCGGCCCCTGCGTTCGAGGCGACGGCGCCAGCCAGCAGTTCGCGCAGGCTGCGCACCTTGGCTGTCTCCATGGGCGCGAAACCCGCGGCACTTTCGACATCGACCACCAGCAAGGACCGCGGCTGCGCCGGGGTTTGCAACATGGAGAAAGCCAGAAGGCAGATCACGCCCGCAACCATCGCGCCAGGAACCAGCCGGCGGCGCCAGATGGGTCGTGACACGGCGGCGGTCGGAGGCGTGACGCGGCTGGCCGTCGCGGCGTCGGCCCCCGCTTCGAATCCGGGCACGGTCGACAGGCCCGCGGGCGCCGGCCCGATCCACCGGTAGCCGCTGGCGCGCATCGTTTCGATCAGGCGCGGCTCGCGCGCGTCGTCGCCGATCGCCTGGCGCAGCTTGCGCACGGCCGTGTTCACGTTGCGCTCGAAGCTGTCCCACTCGTAGCGCGGCCAGAGGGCCTCGTGCAGCTCGCGGCGGGCGACCGGACGCCCCCCGCGCTCGAACAACAGGCACAGCAGGCGCAGCGGCGTTTCCTGAAGCGCGACGCGCCGGCCGTCACGATAAAGCCGCCGCAGTTCCAGATCGATGACCAGATCACCTGCACGCCAGCCGCGCAGCGGGATTTCAGCTGAACTTGGCAGATCGGATGCGTAGTTCAGATGCAGATCAGAATCGAGCACTTGTTCGGTCATACGCAGCGAACCAAGCTTGGACGCAACGAGCCATAGCATGACCCGCCGGCGTGTCCCGCAACAGTGTCCGGAGTCATGCCCGGTCGCCCGATTCAAACCTGTGGACTGGATTGCCAATTGCATGAACCTGAAACCTTTTCTTCGACTTGTCGGTGTTCTGGCGTTGACACTGGGTGCAACGGCGACCAGCTGCGCGGCCGAGACCGCTGCGACGCCGGCGCCGCAGCCCGCACCAGGCGGATTCACGGTCGACAAACTCGCCGACGGCGTCTACGCCGCGATTCGCACCGACCCGCCCGGCCTCATGGTCGACGCCAACAGCCTGTTCATCGTCAACGACAGCGACGTCGTCGTTGTCGACGCGCCCGAGGCTTCGGCGGAGATGATCCAGGCGCTGCGCAAGATCACGAGCAAGCCCGTCGGTTTCCTGATCAACACGCACTGGCACGACGATCATGTCATCGGCAACGCGACCTGGCGCGAAGCCTATCCCGGCATGCGCTTCATCGGTCACGCGAGCCTGCGCGATTACCTGCCGCAGACCGGCGCGAACAACCGCAAGAACATGATCGAGGGCGCGCCACAGTTCGCCGGCCAGATGCAGGCGCAGATGGACAAGGGCAGGAACCTGCGCGACGAGCCGATCTCCGACGAGGAAAAAGTCAGCTACACGAGCGATATCAGCCTGGTGAAACACTATATGGCTGTCGTGCCCGGCACCGAAACGGTTCTGCCGGACATCGACGTCGACGAAGGCCTCACCCTGATTCGCGGCAGCCGCCGCATCGAGATACGTCATCTCGGCAACGGCCACACGAAGGCCGACCTCGTGGTGTGGCTGCCCAACGAACGCATCGCCTCGACCGGCGATCTGGTCGTATGGCCGATTCCGCTGGTCGGCAGCGACCAGTCGCACGTTCGCGACTGGCCCGGAACGCTCGACGCACTGCTCGCGCTGAGTCCGTCGATCTTCGTGCCGGGACATGGGCCGGTCATGCGCGACGCGCAATACGTCAAGCAGGAACGCGAACTCTTCGCCAGCATCAACACGCAGGTCGGTCCTGCCGTTGCACGCGGCGACACGCTCGATGCGACGCGCAAAGCCGTCGACCTGTCGGCGTTCCGCGAACAGTTTGCCGGCGCATCGAAGGTGCGCCAGTTTGCCTTCGGCATGTATGTGACCGGGCCGGCGGTCGAATCGGCCTACCGCGACGCGGTGTCCAAGCCGTGACCGCCGGATCGAGGAGAAAGCCCATGCGCACACTCGCGCTCGCACTCGCCGTCGCATTGTTCGGCGCGGCGGCTTCGCCGGCATTGTCCGATCCGCGTTCGCCGTTTTCCGACGACGCGATCCGCAACTCGGCCGGGATCGCGGCGTTCACGGAAGTGCCCCCGCCTGCCTCGCGCGTGCACACGCAATTCCATTACGACACCGTGCACGTCGCCGAGGGCATCACGACGTTCATCGAAAAACCGAGCATGGCGATGGTCCAGGGCAACATCACGCTGATCGTCGGCGACAAGGCGGCTCTGGTGATCGACAGTGGCCACTACCCCGCCGTCGCGCTGCGCGTGATTGCCGACATGCGCAAGTTGACCGACAAGCCGGTGCGCTACCTTGCGATCACGCACTGGCACATGGATCACTACATGGCGAACTCGCAGTTCGCCGACGAGTTCCCCGGACTGACGATCATCGCGCAGGATTTCACGGCGCCGATGATGGACAAATACGGCGGGCGCTACGTGAACTACGGCGCCAGGATCGAAGACAACCTGAAACCGCTGCGCGAGATGCTGGCGAGCGGCAAGGCGCCTGACGGCACGCCGGTCGCGCCGGACCGGCGTGCGCGCATCGAGAAGGCCATCGCCGAGGTCGAGGCGGCCAAGCCGGAATTCGCCCTGATGCGCTATCGCGGCGCCGATATGACGTTCGAGAACGAAATCGACGTCGACCTTGGCAAGCGCATGGTCAGGCTGATGCATCTCGGACGCGGCAACACGGCCGGCGACCTGTTCGCCTATGTGCCCGACGCGAAAGTGCTGATCACCGGCGACATCCTTGTCCATCCGATTCCGTTTTCATTCGGCAGCTATCTGACCGAATGGCCTGTCGTGCTGAAGAAGCTCGCCGACTTCGACGCGACGACGATCGTGCCGGGACACGGCCCGGTGATGCACGACAAGGTTTATCTCAACGACGTGCGCGAACTGCTGGAAGCCGTCTTCGCCGAGGTCAAGCGCGTCTGGAAGCCTGGGATGAGCGCCGATGACGTGCGCAAGGTCATGGACCTGTCGGCGCAACGCGACAAGTTCTGCCACGGCGACAAGGCACTGGAAAAGAGCTTCAATGCGTCGATCGAAACGGCCGGCGTCGACCGCGCGGTGCAGGAACTCGAAGGCAAGCTCAAACCGGAGAGCTTTGACGAGAAGGATGAGTGAGATTGCCGACACGAGCGCTCATCATCAACATACAAGACGCCTTGCCGGCCACACTCGCCGCATTTCTCCCTCCCCTGACGCAGTCGGGGGAGAAGGCCGGAGTGAGGGGGAGCGTCGAAACGTAACCGACCGTTTCAATAACTTTGATGCGCTGCCCCCTCAGCCTACCCTCTCCCCCATCGCTTGCGATGGGGGAGAGAAATCGCCTGACACTGCTTCGCAATTCGCCTGCAGCCGCAACGATGTCGGCCTCGCCCGGCAGTTGTGTAGCCCGGATGAAGCGAAGCGGAATCCGGGATGGATTTTGTACGACGCAGAAGGATTGGTGAGGAACTGCGTTCGAGACCGACGCCACAACACCCTCGAAACGTCTCATCTCAACGTACAAGACACCTTTTCGCGCACGCTCGCCGCATTTCTCCCTCTCCCCTGACGCAGTCGGGGGAGAGGGCCGGGGTGAGGGGGTAGCGTCGAAACGCCACCGACCGTTTCAATAACTTTGATGCACTGCCCCCTCACCCTACCCTCTCCCCCATCGCTCGCGATGGGGGAGAGGAATCTCCTGACACTACTTCACCAACTCAGCCGCAGTTGTGCAGGCCGGATGAAGCCGGAGAGTTTCGACGCGAAGGAGTGAACACCTCGCGCGCGAGGGCGGTCCCAGGCCTCTCTGGTGATCCACCGAGGTGCGACGCCCTTTACTCCTCCCCCTTCAAGGGGGAGGCCGGGAGGGGGATGGTGTTCTCGTGCGCGAGTTCCGCATAAAGGGTCGGGCATGCAACACCATCCCCACCCAACCCTCCCCTTGAAGGGGAGGGCTTCAAGCGCAGGAAACCTAGTTGTGTAGCCCGGATGAAGCGCAGCGGAATCCGGATGGATTTTGTACGACGCACAAGGATTGATGAGGCACAGCGTTCGCGACCAACGCGCGAGCGCGGCCCCAGGTCTCTCCAATCATCCACCGAAGTGCGACGCGCTCTACTCCTCCCCCTTCAAGGGGGAGGCCGGGAGGGGGATGGTGTTATCTCGTGCGTATTCCCGCACAAAGGGTCGGGAATGCAACGCCAGCCCGACCCAACCCTCCCCTTGAAGGGGAGGGCTTACAGCGCACAGATGTCGCTGCGGTGACGGCTATTTCGCCAATTCGGCCGCAGCGGCGACGATGTCGGCTTCGCCCGGAAGCACGAGGAATGCCGCGCCGGCGAGGGGCGTGAACGTATCGACGCCGACGACGCGGCGCAGCGGCTTGGCGCCGCTGCCCGACTCGACGATCGCGGTGATGATGCCCTCGCCTACGCCGGCCGATTTGCGTCCCTCGTCGACGACGAGGATGCGCTTGCATTCGCGCGCATGGCGCGCGATCGCCGCGTCGTTCAGCGGCAACAGCCAGCGCAGGTCGATCACGCGGACCTTCCAGCCATGCGCCTTCTCGATGTCGCGCGCCGCCCGCAAGCTCATCGGCACGCCGTTGCCGAACGAGAAGATGACGAGATCCGTAGCCTCGGGCACATAGACGCGCTCCTCGCCGAGCGTCATGGCGTGGTCGAGCGCCGGATACGCGAACTGCCACTGGCCGTCGCCGGAGGCATACAGGTCCTTCATCATGTACAACGCGATCGGCTCGAGGAACGCGCACACGCGCCCATCGACCTTGGCCAGCGCGAGGAGCGTGCGCAGCATCATCGCCGCATCGTCTCCGCGTGACGGGCAGCCGATCACGAGTCCCGGAATATCGCGTAACGCGGTGATCGAATTGTCATTGTGGAAATGTCCACCGAAGCCGCGCTGGTAGCCGAGGCTGGCGATGCGCATGACGATCGGATTGCGGTACTGGCCGTTCGAGAAGAACTGCAGCGACGACGCTTCGCCGCGAATCTGGTCGCAGGCGTTGTGGAAATACGCCAGGTACTGGATCTCCGGCAGCGGCAGCATGCCCATGTTGGCGAAACCCTGGGCTAGGCCGAGGATCATCGTTTCGTCGAGCAGCGTGTTGAACACGCGCGCACCCTTGAACGTCTTGTTCAGGCCCTTCGTGACCGTGTACACACCGCCCTTCTGCGCGACATCCTCGCCGAACAGCAGCGTCTCCGGATATTTCGCCATCAGATCGTGCAGCGCATTGTTGATGAGGATGGCCAGATGCCGCGGCGGCTGGCGCTCCGGCAACTTGGCTTCGCCGCCGAACACCGCGAGCCGCTTCTCGGCATAGTCGGCGCGCCTTGCCTCTGCCTCGACCTTGTCGGCATGGTACGGGGCAAGCGGCGCGATCACGTCGGCCAGTTCGGTCAGCTTCGGCCGGCGATCGGCTTCCTCGGCCGCGGCAAAGCACTGCTTGCGGAAGTGTTCATATTTGGCCAGCAATTGTTCCTTTGTATAAACGCCGGCTTCGAGCGCGATCGCCGCCGAGCGCAACAACGGATCGGATGCTTCGACCGCCATCAACTCCTCGACGCTGCGCCACTCGATTTCGAAGTCCGTGCCGGCATGCCCCATGATCCGGGTCGTGCGCAGATGCAGGAACGTCGGCCGGCGCGTCGTGCGGCAGTGGTGCACGGCGCGCGCGACGCCTTCATAGCCCGAAGCGAGGTCCAGGCCGTCAGCCGTGAAGTAATCCAGGTCGCGGCGACCGCTGAAACTCGCGCCGATCCAGTCGCGCGGCGTCTTGACCGAGATGCCGATGCCGTTGTCCTCGCAGACGAACAGGATCGGCGCCGGCAATTGCTGGTACGCGGTCCACTGCGCCGTGTTGAACGCGGTCTGCGCGGTCGCGTGGTTGGCCGAGGCGTCGCCGAACGAGCAGATCGCGATCGAATCGTCCGGAATCGGCAGCTTGTGGCCGATGCGTTTGGCCTGTTCGATCGCCACGGCAGTGCCTAAAGCCTTCGGCAGGTGCGAAGCAATCGTCGACGTCTGCGGCAGAACCCACAGGGGCTTCGATCCCCAGACCTTGTGCCGGCCGCCCGATGCCGGATCGTCCTTGCTGGCGGCGAAGCTCAGCGCCGAATCCATGATCGGATCCAGTGGTTTTCCATCGGAGCTGGGCAGCTTGCGAAAGCGCTCGGCCATGAAAGCGCCGCTGCGATAGTGCAGGAACGCCGGATCCGTGTGCCGCGTGAGCCTCGCGACCATCGCGTTGCCTTCGTGCCCGGATGAGCCGATCGTATAGAACACCTTGTTCTTGACGCGCAGCACGCGCGCCATGAGATCGAGGTGGCGGCTGATCAGTTGCGAGTCGAAGAGTTTTACGAAGTCATCGACGGTGCACAGGCTTCCAGGAAGCACTGGTGCAGAGGGCTGAGGGCTGTGGGCTGAGGGCTGGCGCCCACCGGCGCCTTCGAAGTTCTGCACGAACTCGAGAAAGTTCTGGTCGCAGACTTCGGCGCGGTTGACATTCTTGTGGCGGGCGGGGATCGGAGTCGCAGCAGCAATGGCAGACATGGCGAATACCTGAAAATTGCCGTCATTCCCGCGAAAGCGGGAATCCATTTTTCTTTGAACTGGCAAGCGCCAGAATCAAGATGGATGCCCGCTTTCGCGGGCATGACGTCGGGGAATATGGGCGTTGTTCCAAAATCATGGCAAAGCAGCCGACTGCGCTATCAGCGCGACATTTTCCGCAGCATACGCCGGCATCGGGGTGAACGATGGCACAGCGCGCACACGAGCGAGCCAATCGCGCACCTGCGGGTACGCGGACAGGTCGAATCCGCCGTCCTCGGCACAGTGCGTATACGCAAACAAGGCAATATCCGCGATACCGTAGTCGTGACTGCTGAACCATGCGTTGCCGGCCAGGTGTTTCTCCATCACTGCCAGCGCCTGGTAGCCGCGCGTACGCAAGTTTGGCAGTTCGGCCCGCCGCGGCGAATCCAGCGGCGTCCAGCCGCAGATGAAGCGCGCGACCGCAATGAACGGCTCGTGGCTATACTGCTCGAAGAACATCCACGACAGCGTCTGCGCACGCTGCCAGGCGTCGCCACCGAAATAGCGCGTGCCGTCGGCCAGCCAGCACAGCATCGCGTTCGACTCGGTCAGGATGCGGCCGTCCTCGAGTTCGAGCATCGGCACCTTGCCGTTCGGATTCTTCGCCAGATAGTCCGGCGTGCGCGTGGCGCCGTGCGCGCTGTCGGTTTCGATCCAGCGGTACTCGCGCCCGAGATGCCCAAGCAGCATCCGCAGCTTGTGGCAGTTGCCCGATGGCGAATAACCGTAGATCGTGATCATGACAGCTGTCTCTGCTTGCGCCGCGCCTGCCACTCCTCGCGCGACTGGCCCCAGACATCGACCGCCATCGTTTCGAACGGAGCCGGCAGATGCGTGCTGCGCAATGGACGCGACCCGAGCCGGCGTCCGACCGCTTGCGATGGAGCGTTGTCGGGCGCGATGCAGTGGATCACTTCGCTCCATCCGAGCGTGTCGAACGCCCAGTCGATCGCCGCTGTCGCGCCCTCGGTCGCGTAACCCTTGCCCCACGCTTCACGCGCCAGGCCCCAGCCGACCTCGGTGCCCGGCCAGCCCTCGGGCACCCAGGGACCCAACCGGCCGACCCAGCGGCCGCTCGATTTCTCGATGACCGAAAACATCGCATAACCCTGCATCGCCCAGGCGCCGGCCATCGACAGGAAGCCACGCCACGCGACGGCGCGCGGCTGTGGCCCGCCGACGAATTTCGATGCTTCGATGTCGGCCATGAAGGCCGCCCAGGGCTCGAAGTCCTCGGGCGCCGTCGGGCGCAGGATCAGGCGTCGGGTTTCAAGAACTGGCATGGCATGAGTGTCACATTTGTTTCGTCAGTGCTGCGTCGGGCAGGAATCCGTGCCGCCGTGCAGGATGTTGGCGCCACCGAGTTCGCGCTCGATCTGCACGAGTGCGATTTTACGGATATCCCCCAGATAGGGTTGCAGGTCAGTGGCGTCCAAGACGCCTGCTTTGACCTTCGCCTCCATGGCGCGTGGCACGTCAACGTTGCAATAGTTCGTCGTTCCTGTGGAAAAATATTTTCTTTTCAAGTCCGGCAACGTGAATACGTTGATTCCAGTGTTCGCGTAAAAAGACACGCGGGTTGGCGGTATTCCAATGCAGTTGACCGATGCCTGGACTCCGTAGCCGTGGTAGTAAGGTCCGTTGAGGTTGTACAGGCTGACACTGTAGCCAGTGAGGAAGACCACCGCGCCGACGTTGTGGGCGGTTCCAACGTCGTGCAGCCAATTAGTCAACGCCGGATGCCAGTCGGTGTTGTAGACAAGCCAGGGCGTAACCATATAGCTCCCGGGAAACGTTCGCCTGTCGAACTTGTCGGAAGGTGCGACGATGTCCACGCCATAACCCTCTTTCTCCAACCGCGCGGCAACATCCGTGACGAGTGTTGTGGAGAGTCCGCCGTCGTCGCCGACTGGATCCACATGGAAGATGTCCATCGTGAGGCAGCGCTGAGTCGCCTGAAATGACTCGCGAGGCAACAGATCCACCAAAGCTATGCGCTTGGGCGAGACTTCCTTGATTTGCAGGCTGCCGTTGCACCCTGCAAGGCACGCGAGCGCTGCGAGCGCTGCGAACAGCCGCCACTGGCTACCGACCATGGTAAAGCTCCCTAGAACGCGTTAATCCCCGTAACCTCACGCCCCACGACGAGCTGATGCACCGTCTCGGTACCTTCGTACGTGATCACAGACTCAAGATTCAGCGCATGCCGTATCGGGCAATGTTCGGTCGTGATGCCGGCGCCGCCGAGAATGTCGCGGGCTTCGCGCGCGATGTCGATCGCCATGCGCACGTTGTTCCATTTCGCCAGGCTCACCTGGGTCGGCTGCATCTTGCCGGCGTCCTTGAGGCGGCCGAGCTGCAGCGACAGCAACTG
>DATIEJ010000495.1:0-2848 GCA_035455825.1 Rhodanobacteraceae bacterium
CATGAAGACGGTCGAACGCATCATCGGCTACAAGCGCGGCACGGGAGGCTCGTCCGGCGTTTCGTTCCTGAAGAAAGCGCTGGAGCTGACGTTCTTTCCAGAACTGCTCGAAGTCAGAACGGTGATCGGGACGAAGTGACGCAGCCAGGAGTTCTCCCGCCTCTCTCCGCTAGCGGGAGAGGGGAATCGCCCGCAATATCGCAACGCCGCATCGGTTTCGTTTGACGTGGCGCAGTGAAGCGGTTACATCTTGCGGCCTCTTCAGTATCGGCACGACAGGGGCAAATCATGGCGGCACCCGGCAACAACGCGACCCAGACGACGGGCATCGATTTTCCGCAACGCCTTGGCCATCCGGCTCCGTTGTGGATGCTGTTCATGACCGAGTTCTGGGAGCGCTTCTCGTTCTACGGGATGCGCTGGGCGCTGACGCTTTACATCGTTGCGCAGTTCTACAGCGGCTCGGGCACCGGCGAAGCGCCGGCCGGCCGGATCTACGGCGCCTACCTCGCGCTGGTCTACGCGTCCGGCCTGCTCGGTGGCTATGCGGCGGACCGGCTGATCGGCTACCAGCGTTCGATCCTGCTCGGCGCGATGATCATGGGCGCGGGCCTGTTCGTCATGATGATCCCGAGCATGGATGTGTTCGAACTCGGACTGACGCTCGTGATCGTCGGCAACGGCTTGTTCAAGCCGAACATCTCGACGATGGTCGGCCAGTTGTACGCGCAGAACGACTTCCGGCGCGATGCCGGATTCACGATTTTCTACATGGGCATCAACGCCGGCAGCTTCATCTCTCCGCTGCTGACCGGCTGGCTGGCCAGCGTCATCACCGATACGCCGATGCAGCAGAACTACAAGATCGTGTTCGCCAGCGCCGGCGTCGGCATGATCCTGAGCTTCCTGTGGTTCTGGTTCGGCCGGCGCCAGTTGCACGGCATCGGCAAGCCGCCGGCGGGCGAGTCGGGCGGCCGCAACATGGGCATCGTGCTGGTCGGCGCGGCGATACTGGTTCCGATCGTGTACGTGCTGCTGGCCAAGCTCGGCGCCGACGTGCTGGCCTGGGTGCTCGGCGTGTTGTTCGTCGGTCTTTCGGTCATGCTGCTGATCGAAGGTATACGCGAAGGCGCCGTGCCGCGCGACAAGGTCATCGCGATGCTGATCGTCTTCGTGTTCAACATCCTGTTCTGGATGTTCTACGAGCAAGCTGGTTCGTCATTCAACTTCCTTGCCGAAAAAATCGTCGACCGCACATTCGGCGATTGGGTATTCCCGGTCGCCTGGTTCCAGTCGGTCAACCCGATCGGAGTGATTTCGCTGGCGCCGCTCGTCGCGATGGCCTGGGTTGCGCTCGGCAAGCGCAATCAGGAACCGTCGATCCCGCGCAAGTTCGGGCTCGGCCTGATCGGCAACGGCATCGCCTTCCTGCTGCTGATGTATGCGTTGACCCACCTTGTCGACGCGCAGAACAAGATCCCGTTCTGGACGCTGTTCATGGTTTACATCATCCAGGCGCTCGGCGAACTGTGCCTGTCGCCGATCGGACTTTCCATGGTGACCAAGCTCGCGCCGAGCCGCCTCGTCGGCTTCGCGATGGGCGGATGGTTCCTGAGCATCGCCACCGGCAACAATCTGTCCGGCATCTTCGCCAGTGCCGTCAGCGGCGAATCCGGAATGACGACGACGTCGGCGTTGTCCGGATACACGTTCGGTTTCTGGGCGCTCGTCGGATCCGGCGTGCTGTTGTTCCTGCTCGCGCCGCTGATCAACAAGCTCATGCACGGAGTGAAATGACTTCAGGATGAAGTCATCCCGTGAAGCTTCCCTTCTCCCGCTGGCGGGAGAAGGTGCCGGAGGCGGATGAGGGTGGTGCTGGGCGGCACCGCGGCGTCTAGCGCCACCCTCACCCGGCGCACTTCGCCGGGCAGGAGCCCAAGTGCCTCGAAGGCCATGGATGGCCGAGAGAGGCCGTGCGCCGACCTCTCCCGCCAGCGGGAGAGGTGAATGGTCACCGCGCGATTTCTTCCAGCTCCGCATCCCACAACTTGTCGAGGATATCGGCGAGCGAGCGCTGCTCAGACGGATCCAGGTGCGCGAGCAAACGCTGTTCGTGCTCCAGCGCCAGCGGCGCGACCTGCCCGTAGACCTTCCACCCCTTGGCACTGAGGCGCAGCACCGACTGGCGCCGGTCGTGATCGGCCGTCTGGCGGCGCACGCGCCCGGCACCGATCAGGCGCGCCAGCGCGCGGCTGACGGCCACCTTGTCCATCGCGGTGCGCCCGGCAACCTCGCGCGCCGACAGCCCGTCGTAGCGGCCCAGCACCGCCATCACGCGCCACTCGGTGATCGACAGGGCGAAGCGCCGCTCGTACATCTCGGCGATCGCCTGGCTGATCGTATTCGACAGCACGGAAAGCCGGTATGGCAGGAATCGTTCGAGTTCGAGCACGTCGTGTTCAGGCTTGTCGGTCACGCTGCGCCGCCGCTTGCGATTAGTTTCAATTGAAACTATATTACCGCGTTCGTGCGCGGTTGCGAAGATCGGGAATCCACGTTTCCTGTCCGCGTCCGGGGACGAAACCGATCCAGCGCGATTTCCCCAGTCGGCTTCCGCATCGTGGCGGAGCGCGGAGATGAACATGAACGCACAACCCCAGAACGCAGCGGCCCAGGCCGGAATGGCCTCGGCCGGCACGCAGCCGGTCGAGTTCGACAACCCGATGGGCATCGACGGTTTCGAGTTCGTCGAATTCGCCTCGCCGGAGCCCGCCGCGCTGCACGAACTGTTCCGCAAGCTCGGCTTCGTCCAGGTCGCGCGGCACAAGTCGCGGCCGATCTACAACTA
>DATIEJ010000496.1:0-12427 GCA_035455825.1 Rhodanobacteraceae bacterium
ATCTATCTGCTCGATGCGGCCGGCCAACTCGTGCCGCCCGGCGCGCGCGGAGAAATCTGGATCGGCGGCGACGGTGTCGCCGATGGTTACGTCGGCCGGCCGCAGTTGACGGCCGAACGGTTCAAACCCGACGGCTTCGCCGGTGGCGGCGCGCGCATGTACCGCACCGGAGACATCGGATCGTGGAGCGCCGGCCAGCTGCACTTTCACGGCCGCGTCGACCACCAGTTCAAGCTGCGCGGATTCCGCATCGAGCCCGGCGACATCGAGGCGGCCGCGCTTGCCGAGCCCGGCGTGCAGGTCGCGATTGCAACCGTCGTGACGATGGGCGCGAACGATCGGCGCCTGGCGCTGTATGTCGTCGCCGACGAATCCAGCGAGACGTTCGCGAACGGTCTGCGCAATCGCTTGCGGCGACGCCTTCCGCCGCACATGGTGCCGCAGCTGATCGAGATGCTCGACGCGCTGCCGCAGACGCCGCATGGCAAGATCGATCGCAATGCGCTGCCGCCGCCCGGATCGCGAAGCGCGCATCCCGAGGCTGCACCGATTGCTACGACAGCAGCGAATGATGCCCTGACCGAGTCACTGCTCGGGATCTGGAGGGAGCTGCTGGGCGTCGCGGACGTCAGCATCGACGGCAACTTCTTCGACCTCGGCGGCGATTCCCTGCTCGGCGTCGAACTGTTCCAGCGTGCACACGCGGCGACCGGCATCAATCTTCCGCTGGCGACGCTGCTGACCGCGCAAACGGTGCGCGAGCAGGCGCAGGCGTTCCGCGATGCGGGCGCGCGCGATCCAGTCGCGGGTCGCGCCGTCGCGCCGTCTACGTCGCTTGCGGTCGACACCTGGTCGCCGCTCGTGCGTATCCAGGCGGGACACGACCTGCCGCCGCTGTTCTGCGTCCATGCACTCGGCGGCAACGTGCTCAACTACGTTCCGCTGGCGCGTGCCGTGGGTCCGGAGCAGCCGGTGTACGGACTGCAGGCAGTCGGCCTGGACGGGCTGACGCCGCCACTGATGACCGTCGAGGCGATGGCGGCGAGATACCTCAGCGAAATTCGCGCGCGCTTCCCGCACGGTCCCTACTACCTGTCCGGAGGTTCGATGGGTGGCCTGATCGCTTTTGAACTGGCGCAGCTGCTGATTGCCCAGAACGAAGAGGTCGCGTTTCTCGGACTGTTCGACACCTACGGACTCGACGACGGCATGGCCGATTACGCCGCAAGAACACCGCTGGCGCGCATGTTCGCGCGCTGGAACGACCGCTGGGCGCGGGCACGATCGGCCGATGCACCGACGCGCCGGTCGATGCTGACGGAGGCGCTGCAACGCCGGGCATTTCGCATCGGCGATGCGCTACGGTCCGCCTGGCACCGCTGGCGCGGTACGCCGTTGCCGCATGCAGTGCGCTACCGCCAGCTCGAGCGCATCCACTTGCGCGCCGACGTAAGCTATCGGCCCAGGCCCTATCCGGGTACCGTCACCGTGTTCCGCGCGCGTGAACAGCCGGAACGGATGGCCTCGTCGTGGGCACTGGGATGGGATGCGGTGGCCGCCGACGTGCGCGTCGTCGACCTGCCCGGTTCGCACGACACGCTGATCGAGCAGCCGGCACTGGCGAGCGCGTTGCGCGATGCGTTGCAGGTTGCGCGCGAGTCGCAACGCACTGGCGCCGGCGCGCCGCAGCGACGCGCAGGTTGACGCCGTTGCTCGCGCCGCTCGTCACTGCCATCGTTCCCGTTTACAACGGCGAGCGTTTTCTTGCCCAGGCGCTGGACAGCGCGCTGGCGCAGACCATGCGCGACCTCGAGATCGTCGTCGTCGACGATGGCTCGACCGACGGCAGCGGCGCGCTGGCCGATGCGTACGCGAACCGCTATCCGGGCATCGTGCGCGTGCATCACCAGTCCAACCAGGGGCTGTGCCACGCGCGCAACGCGGCGCTGGGCATGGCGCGCGGCGAATACCTTGCGCTGCTCGATTCCGACGACATCTGGCTGCCGCATCATCTGCAGGAAAGCGTTGCCGTGCTGCAGGAGCAGCGCCAGGTTGCGCTCGTGCACGCCGACATCGAACGCATCGATGTCGACGGCAATTCGCTCGGCTGCGCGACACGCTACTGGGACGGCCTGGGTACCGACGCGTTCCGCGTGCTGTTCCTGCGCCACGAACACGTCTGCTGCCCGACCGCCGTGTTCCGGCGCGAGGCGATCGAGCGCACCGGCAACTTCGATCCCCGTTTCAACCGCCTCGGTTGCGAGGATCGCGACCTGTGGCTGCGGATCGCCGGGATGGCGCAGATCAGGTATCTCGACAACGTGCATGCGCGCTACCGACTGCACGGCGCGAACATGAGCTCGAACTTCAGCAAGATGCTGCAGGCGCGCATGCTGCTGGTCGACAAGTTCGGCGCAACCACGCAGGGCCAGGCGCTGCGCCGGCAGGCGCTCGCGGCGGCGCACTGCAACCTCGGCGACGAACTCATGGACGCGGCCCGTCGCCCGGCCGCGTTCGCCGCCTACGCGCGCGCGTTTGCCGTGCGTCCGCTCGAACCCAAGGCGTTGCGCGGGATGCTGCGCAGCCTGCTCAAGCCGCGTCCGCCGCGGGTGCCGTTGAATCAGTAGCGCTGGCGCGAAAACAGGATGTCGGCCTGCGACCCGATCGAACTGTCGGACAGCGTGACCGGACGCTTGCCAGGGCCGCGCCGCAGGTAGGTCTCGACGCCGTAGTCGTTGTCGAATACGAACGCGGAAAAGCCGTGCGCCTGCATGACCGAAAAGATCTCTGCGCGCGCCGCTTCGGCGTCGGGCATTAGCGACGGCGAGATCTCCATCGCAACCTCGAGGTCCGCGCGCATGCGGCCGAGCAGCGGCGCCAGCCCACGCAGCACCTGCAGCTCCGCGCCCTCGACGTCGATCTTGATGATCCGCGTCCGGCGGATTTCTTCCTCGCTGAGAATGTCGGCCAGCGGCAGCGCCTGGACCTCGACGGCTCCACGATCGTCCCTGCCGTGGACGGCGTGCTCGACGGTCGTCGTCTTGCCGCAATTGCCGGGTCCGCCCGGATACAGCTTGAGGACCCCGCGCTGCGCCGATGCCGCGACCTGCACGGTGCGAATGTTCTTGCGCCGGTTCAACGCGACGTGTTTGTCGAGGATCGCGTGGATCCATTGCGCCGCCTCGATTGCCACGACTTTTCCGGATGCGCCGACGATGCGCGAGGCGAGCAGCGTGTAATGGCCGATATTCGCGCCGATGTCGACGAAGCAGTCACCGGGGCGCAGGCTGCCCGATATCCAGCCGCTGATATTCGGCTCCCAGGTACCGAAGTAGTAAAGATGGCGCTGGATCAGGTCTTCGGTATTGCCGGTGATGCGGCCGCCGAAACGCGTCCTGCATTTGAACTGGCGCGGGCGCCAGTGAAATCTTTCCCACAGCCAGGGCTTGCCGGCGGCGACGGGCGCATAGCGGATCCATGCGCGCGCAGCGGGAGTCAGCGCATCACCGAGCATCGTTCGCATCCGGGTCGTCATGCAATATTCCTGTTGGGGAGCGAAACGGTCGCTCAGGCTTGTCCAAACGAGTCGCGCGGGCGCCTGATCATCGAAAGTTTTTGCGCGTAGAACTCGAATCCGCCAGGACCGCGCCGCTTCGACCGGTACATCGCCGCGTCGGCGCGGTCGACCAGCGTCTGCGCGTCCTCGGCGTCCTCCGGATAGATCGCGATGCCGACACTCGCCGAGAGCTGCAACCGGTGCGCGCCGGCGCGCGCCGGCGCCGCGAGAGCGGCCTGCAGCTTCTGCGCGATCGACGCGGCATCGGCAGCCTGCGATATACCGGGCAGAAGCACGAGGAACTCCTCGCCGCCGTGGCGGCTGACGGTGTCGGAGTCACGCAAGGCCGATTGCAGGCGCCGCGCCGTGAGTTTCAACGCCTCGTCGCCGATCGCATGGCCGAGCGTATCGTTGATTCGCTTGAAATCATCCAGGTCGAGGAACAGCACGGCGATTCGCGTTTCATGCCGTCGCGCCGTGGCGATCGCGCTCTCGAGACGATCCTGCATCAGCAGCCGGTTCGGCAACCCGGTCAGCGGATCGCGCTGGCCCGAGCGGGCCAGTTCGCCGAGTTCGCTGACGGCGGTCTCGGCGACGGTTTCGGCATGCAGCGCGACGAGCACGAGTTGTTCGTTGGCTTCCGCCAGCATCGACTGCGCCTTCGCCTCATTCATGGACGAACGGATTTCCGCGAGGTTCTGGCGCAGCCGTGCGAGCCGCGTCAGCAACCCGTCGGCCTCGTGGCTCAGCTGCGACAGCTTGCGCGCGCCGCCATCGACCTCGCCCGCGGTGGGGGCAGCGTCCGTTTGCGGGAGGAGCGGGTGTTCGATGGGCTTGAGTGACCTGTGATGTTTCATTCTCGGATCTGATTTGCGCGTTTGCCGTTCGCGGTTGCGCCGTCGAGACCGGCCTTTTTCTGTGCACAGCATGAGTCGATTCCGTGACGATTCGTGCAATGCAGCGCAAGTAATGTGCCAGCAGGAATTGCGCGGCACTGCAGCCGCGCGTGACAAACGACCGTGCCGGAACGCACGGTGCGTCGGCTGCACGGTTGCACCTTGCAACCCGAGTCTAGCGATCGGTCGATGACGTTCAGGTCTGCAATTCAGTTTGCTTCGCTCACACCGGGTTAACACCTCCTGAATCGGCGAGCGAACGTGGCCTAACGTACAGAGTGCGGGCACGCCTTCTCGCACCATGCGCTCGAACCCCCGGCGCGGCATGCGGGCGGTTGGAAGACATGCTGGAGATTCCCTGAAGGGTATCGCCGCGGCATGTGCGAATGGCTTACGCGCTCGTCACACAGGACATCACAACATGAATCACGCGCCCTTGGGGTATGGCGGAACCACCGCCCAGGCACCGATTACCGCCGCTACGAAACTTCCTGGGGGAAGTTCGCGGCATCGGATGCGGGCACTCACTTCCTTGCTGCTGTGCGCCGTGTCGTGCGTGGCCGGCGCGGCCGGCTTCACTCCGACCGGCAACCTCGGCGAGGGCCTCGGCGGGCGCTTCGGCGCGGGCGATGCGCTGCTGCCGAATGGCAAGGTCCTGATCGCCGGCGGCATTCGCGACGTGAATCTGGCGACCGCCGAAACCTGGGATCCGGGGACCGGAACGTTTTCGCAGACGGCAAACAATCTTTCGGTCGGACGTGGCTATCCGACGACGACGATACTGGCGAACGGCAAGATCCTGTTCGCCAATGGCGGCGACTACAACGATGGCGGCGCCGCCGTGACTGCTGCCGACCTGTTCGACCCCACCACCGGCATGTTCAGTGCCACCGGCTCGACTCACGACGCACGCCATGGTTCGACCGCGAACCTGCTCGTGCTCAACGGCAAGGTGCTGGTCGCCGGCGGCATCATGAGCAATGTCGAGACGCGCCTGGCAACCGCCGAACTCTACGATCCCGTTGCCGGCACGTTTGCCTACACCGGTTCGATGCACGCAGCGCGCGACGTCGCAGTTTCGGTGCGCCTGCAGAACGGCAAGGTACTGATCGCCGGCGGCGGCGACGGCAGCGGCATTTCGCTCAACAGCACCGAGATCTACGATCCAAGCGCCGGCACGTTCGCCATCGGTCCGACGATGGTCGGCCGCCGCGATGACGCGACGGCGACGCTGCTGCAGGACGGCAGGGTGCTGATCGTCGCCGGCATCAACAACGATGTCTGCGTCGGCACGGCCGAGATTTACGATCCGACGTCCAACGCGTTCACCGCGAGCAAGTCGACGATCACGCCGCGGCATTTCCACACGGCGACGCTGCTGCCGAGCGGCCTTGTCCTGATTGCCGGCGGCGTCAACAGCGCGACCAACGTAAACACGCTGGCCGATGCGCAGCTCTACGATCCGGCCACCGACACGTTCACGTCGGTCGGGCCGATGGGAACCGCGCGCTACCTTCACACGGCGACGCTGCTCAACGACGGCCGCGTGCTGATCGCCGGCGGCTACAACGACGCCGGTGTCGTCGAGACCGCGGAAATCTATGGCGCGCTCGGTGATTCGATCTTCAAGAACGGTTTCGACTGATGCACCGCGCGGTGCCGCGGCCGCCGGCCGCGGCTTGCCACGCGAACGGGAGCAAGGACCATGTGTGGAATCGTTGCCGCGGCCGCGACGCGCGATGTCGTCGCAACACTGATCGCCGGACTCAAGGCGCTGGAATACCGCGGCTACGACTCCGCCGGCGTCGCACTGCTGACCGAGCACGGCCTCGAACGCGTTCGCACCAAGGGCAAGGTGCGCGAACTCGAGCAGCTGCACGCGGCCCAGCCGATTTTCGGCAACACCGGAATCGCGCACACGCGCTGGGCGACGCACGGCGCACCGAGCACCGACAACGCGCATCCGATGACTTCGGGCGGCAACGTCGCGGTCGTGCACAACGGCATCATAGAAAACCATGACGCGCTGCGCATCGAACTGCAGGCGCTCGGCTACGAATTCACGAGCCAGACCGACACCGAGGTCGTCGCGCACCTGATCGAACATTTCCAGGGCGAGGGCGCGAGCCTGCTCGAAGCCGTGCAGCTGACCGTCAAGCGCCTGCGCGGCGCCTATGCGATCGCCGTGATCTCGCGGCGCGAACCCGGCCGTGTCGTCGGGGCGCGGCGCGGCAGCCCGATGGTGATCGGGCTCGGCGAAGGCGAGCACTTCATCGCCTCGGACATCCACGCACTGCTGCCGGTCACGCGCCGCTTCATCTATCTGGCCGATGGCCAGGTCGCGGACGCGACCGTCGACGCCGTCCGCATCTACGACGAGCACGGCAATCCGGTCGATGGACCGATCAAGCTCGCGCACTTCGCGCCGGATGCCGTGGCGCGCGGCAAATACCGCCACTACATGCTCAAGGAGATCCACGAGCAACCACAGGCGATCGCCGACACGCTCGAAGGCCGCATCGCCGATGGCCGCATCCTGACGGCGGCGTTCGGTGTCGGAGCGAGCGAACTGCTGCGCGAGACGCGCCACGTGCATCTGGTGGCCTGCGGCTCCAGCTATCACGCCGCGCTGATCGCGCGCTACTGGATCGAGGGCATCGCGGGCATTCCGTGCAGCGCCGAAATCGCGTCGGAGTACCGTTATCGCGACGTCACGGTGCCGGCGGACACGCTGTTCATCAGCGTCAGCCAGTCCGGCGAGACCGCCGATACGCTGATGGCGCTGAAGCTGGCGAAGACGCGCCGCTACCTGTCGACCCTGGCGGTCTGCAACGTCGCCGAGTCATCGATGGTGCGCGAATCCGCGCTGGCGCTGATGACGCGCGCCGGCCCGGAGATCGGTGTCGCCTCGACCAAGGCGTTCACGACGCAGCTCGTTGCGCTCGCCCTGGTCGCGCTCGAACTGGCGCGCCACCACGGCATCGAGGAAGAACGCTATCTGGCGCTGGTGCGGCAGCTGCAGACACTGCCGGACGTCGTGCGCGACGCGCTCGCCCTCGACGCCGACGTGCAGATCCTCGCCCGGCAATTCATCGGCCGCGACCACGCGTTGTTTCTCGGCCGCGGAACGCAGTACCCGGTGGCCATGGAAGGAGCGCTCAAGCTCAAGGAAATCTCCTACATCCATGCCGAAGCGTATCCGGCCGGCGAACTCAAGCACGGTCCGCTCGCCCTGGTCGACGAGAACATGCCGGTGGTCGCGGTCGCGCCGAACGATCATCTGCTGGAGAAGCTCAGTTCGAATCTCGAGGAAGTGCGCGCGCGCGGCGGCCGCCTGTACGTTTTCGCCGGCGCCGACGTCGCGGCGCATATTCCCAAGGGCGCCGGCCAGCTGCTCGTGCTGAAGGCGAGCGGCGAACTCGTCACCCCGATCGCCTTCACGGTCCCGCTGCAGCTGCTCGCCTATCACGTGGCCGTGCTGTACGGCACGGACGTCGACCAGCCGCGCAACCTGGCGAAAAGTGTAACTGTGGAATAGTTACGCCTTCGATCAAAGCCACGCGCTCAATCTTGGCTTTCAAGCCCCTCCCCCTTGATGGGGGAGGGGTTGGGGAGAGGGTGACGCCGGGCAGGAAGCCCAAGTGCCTCGGAGGCTATGGACGGCCGAGAGAGGCCGCCGACGCAGTCAGCGGCTTCGCCGCCTTCCCCTCTCCCGGCGCGCTATGCGCGCCGACCTCTCCCACAAGGGGAGAGGTGCGCTTCTCTGCTGCGCACAGACGGCAACTGCCTGGGAGGATATTTACTGAGGCCCACCGTGCCTTGCTACGACATCTTGCTCCTCCACCGCTCGCCACCGCTGTTGCCGGCGCAGCAGGCGCTGCGCGTCGCGGACCCAGGCGATCGTGAAACCACGCACGTGGGCCACGAGTTCGTGCGGAAGGTGGCGGCAGGCGCGGCGCAAAAACTCGGCAATGACGATGTCGGCGATCGCCGCCGCGTCATCCGGTGCCGCGAGAATCTCCGCGATCCTGTCTGCGGGAATCAGGCTGCGCGCCTTGTGCTCGTGGGCCAGGCGCAGCCACGAGTCACCGGTCGCATCGAGCCGGCATTGCCAGGCCAGTCGGTGGTGGATGAAGCCGAACCGGGAGATGCCGGAGTCGGCGTGTTCGTGAACGTTGGATTTTTGAACGGCAATCGAATTCTTGCGTGCTGAAAGCATTTCGGGTCTCGCTGATGTTCTGGGTTCAAGCCGGGCGGGTGGACCGCGGCAGCTCGGGCATCTCGGGCGGCGGATTCGGCGGCGACTGCGGCGGCACCGAATCCGGGTGCTCCTCCGGCGAATCGAACGGCGATTCGTCGGGTGTATCGATTGGCGTCTCGACCGGCGTATTGCCGGGCACCTCGGGACCTGGGCCCTTCGGCGCGTGCGCGATGAAGCGCCAGCGGCGCTCGGGCATCGGAGCCGAGTGATGCGCTCGCGCACTGCATCCCCGGGCGACGAATGCTGTCGATCCCGTCTGCATCACGGCCGTTCCGGCGGCGGTGGGTTGTTGATCGTGCACGCCCTGAACTCCGGCCAGGTCAGCTTGCCGTCATGGTCGGCATCGCACTTGGCGTAGTTCTTCGAGACGAACGGATCGGCGGATACGTCATCATTGCTCAGGTAACCTTTTTGTCCGCGATCCAGGCTGTCGAAATACTGCTTCTGGCCCTTGCGCACATTGTGGTCGCCACTGTCCGTGCGCTCCTGCGTGTTGGCATTGTCGAGCACCTGCGTTTCCGTCGGCGCCTGCGCCGATGCGGCTGCTGCCAGCAGCAGGGCGCACAGCGATAACGTAAATCGAACATTTTGCTTTTCCATCAGACAATCTCCATGCGGCGGAAGTTCGCTAGGCAAGGCAGGCGGCGTGCCAACTCGCGATGCGGGCATTTGGCGCCGGCGTCGCCTTCATGCCGTGCAAGTCGCCATTGGATCGCGAAGGCACGTTGCAGCGTGCACGCGCGCAGCCGGGTTCGTCCGGCGTTTGCCGCGCACTGGCGGGACATCCGATTGGCATGCCACTTGAAGATCTTTTCAGTGACTGTCCGTCTGGATTGCGGAGGATTTATGAACAGCAGATTCCTGATCGGCGCTATCGGTCTGGTGTTGGGTGTCGCGATGGCCGACGGCATCGGTGCCGAGCATCCGGCAACGCCACCCGCGACGCAGGACAACTCGGTTCAGCCCGGTACCGACGCCTGGATCACGACCAAGGTCAAGGCCGAACTGACCGCGACGAAGGAGGTCCCCGGGAACGCGATCGCCGTTTCGACCATCAACGGCGTGGTCACGCTGGCCGGCATCGTCGACAACAAGGAACAGGTGCAGAAGTCGATTGCGCTCGCCAAGGGCATCAAGGGAGTGCGCGACGTCGACTCGACTGCGCTGAATTCGCACGGCAATTAAGACGCGGCCCGCACTGCGACCGCGCTCAATTCGCGCAGCAATTAAGACGCGGCCCGCACTGCCGGAGCGCCAACCGGATCGGCATCAGCGCATGCGCGCGGATCAACTCTCGACGCTGCTGCGGCGCGAGACCTTCCAGTCGTTGATGCATTGCCAGAACACGCTCATGTCGACCGGCTTGGTCAGATGCCTGTCGATGCCGGCCTGTGCGCTGCGCCTGCGATCGGAGGCCGAATTCACTCCGGTCACGGCGATGATCAGCGCGTCGTCGAGTCCGGCCTCGGCGCGCAGGCGGTGGGCGAGTTCCCAGCCGGTCGTGTCCGGCAGATAGATGTCGAGCAATACGATGTGCGGCTGGAAGTCGCGCGCGCAGTCGATCGCCTGGGCTCCGTCATAGGCAATCTGCGTGCGATAGTCGGCGAGTTCGAGTACGATCTTCATGACGTCCGCAGCGTCGGCATTGTCATCGACGATCAGCACGCGTTCGCCGCCGCCCGCCACGGGCGACGTGACGGCGGTCGTGGTGGCGGCAGCCACATCGGCCAGCACGGGCAGGCGCACTTCGAATTCGACGCCGCGGCCGGAGCCTTCGCTGCGCGCGGTGACGCAGCCGCCGTGCAACTCGACGAGTTGGCGCGTCAGCGGCAAGCCGAGCCCGAGACCCAGGCTGGCGCGGCTGCGTTCGGACTCGGCCTGCACGAAAAGCTCGAAGACCTGCTCGACCATTTCCGGGCTGAGGCCGATGCCGTCGTCGATCACGCGAATCGAGACGACCCGGGCGCTGCGCTGCCTTTCGGCTCCGCACGAATCCGGGTCGGACTGTTGCAAGGCAACCTTCACGCTTATGTGGCCGCCCGTGAGCGTGAACTTCGAGGCATTGACCAGCAGGTTGGAAAAGATCTGCTCGAGGCGAACCGGATCGCCCTCGACCCAGATACGCTCGTCCGGCGCTTCGAACTGCAGGTGTTGCCCGGCCGCCTGGCGGTCGTGCTGGGTCGCCGCGATCACCCGCTCGATTGCCTGGCGCAGGTCGACGCGCTCGGTATGCAGGTGCACCAGGCCGTGCTCGATGCGACTGATGTCGAGCAGGTCGTCGATCATGCGCACCATGTTGCGGGTCTGCCGTTCGATGACCCCGAGCGAGGTGCGGAACGCCGGCGAGTCCGGCTGCCCGAGCTTGAGCACCTGGATCGAGTTGTGCACCGCCGCCAGCGGATTGCGCAGCTCGTGGCCGAGCACGGCGAGAAAGCGGTTCTTCGAAATATCCGCTTCACGCAGGGAACGTTCGGCATCCTTGAGGTCGCCGATGTCGAACGCGCTGCCGACGTAGCCGAGCAACTCGCCGGACGGGGTCAGGCGCGAGTGCGCCATCACCTTCATCCAGCGGTACTGGCCGTCCTTGCGCCGGATCCGGACCTGGCGCTGGAACGGCTCGCGGCGTTCCATTCGCTGGCGATAGGCCTCGAGGTAGCCGTCGCGATCCTGCGGATGGATCAGTTGCGCCCACTCGAACCGGGTCAGCGAAGGATCGGCGCCGAGGAAGTCGATCAGCGCGCGGTTCGCGTAGAGGATTTCGTCAGGATCGCTGACCCAGATCAGCACCGGGGCATCGTTGGCCAGCAGCGCGAAGCGCGCTTCGCTCTCGATCAATGCATCTTCGCCGCGCTGGATCGCATCGATGTCGATCAGCATCAGCACGACGCCTTCGACCTTGCGCTCCAGCGTCCGGTAAGGACCAATGCGGACGAGGAACCAGCGTCCGAGCTTGTCCTGCACCTTCACATCGTGCACCTTGTGCGCGCCGAGGGCATCCTGCAAAAGCGCATCCAGGTCCGGGATAGTCAGCGCCAGCCTGATTTCGTCGAGCGACCGGCCGACATCCGCGGCCCGCAGATTCAGCGGCTCCTCCGCAGCCGGCGTGACCCGGCGGATGCGCAGGTCGCGTCCGAGCAGGACGACCGGCAGGTACGCGCTGTCGAGCACGTTGAGCAGGTCGTTGTTGCTCTGGGTCAATTCGATGTTGCGCGTCTGCAGTTCGTCGTTGACGGTCGCCAGCTCCTCGTTGCTGGACTGGATTTCCTCCTTCGACGTTTCCAGTTCCTCGTTGATGCTCTGCAGTTCTTCGTTCGACGATTGCACTTCCTCGTTGGCCGACTGCAGTTCCTCGTTGGTCGCCTCATGCTGCTCGATCACCGATTGCAGGTAATCGCGCGTCGCGCTGAGTTCCTCGCGCAACTGGGCGATCTCGCGTTCGGTTTCGTCGCCCCGCGCGCCGGTGTCCGCCGATGCCGTAGCGGAAGCGACGGCGCGCCCGCGCTCCTCGAACGTCAGCAGCAGCGCGTCCTCGCGCGCCGGCGCATGGATCGGAATCGCTTCGATCGCGACATCGCGATGGCCACCGTCGAAGCGCACGCGCAAATTGTCGACACGCACCGGAACGCGGTCGCGCAGTGCGCTCTGCGCAGCGCGGCGTACCGAAGCGGCGAGTCCTCCGCGCAGCATCTTGAGCAGGTTCAGGCTGGCCTTGCC